>CAJQMN010000067.1 GCA_905479435.1 uncultured Flavobacteriaceae bacterium
TAAATGTTTTTTTTATTCTAGCCAAATCAAGTTTATTATCTCTGTTTTTTATAGTCTCTCTTTTATCATGTATTTTTTTTCCTTTAGCTAGGGCAATTTCAAGTTTTGCCCAACCATTTTCATTTAAGAAAAGACGCAATGGAACTATAGTATTTCCCTTGGCCTCAACATCCTTTTTTAAGTTACGTAATTCCTTTTTATTGAGTAACAACCTTCGTTCACTAGTAGTCTTATGATTAAAGTGATGTCCATACAAATATTCTTCAATATACATATTAACAATAAAAAGTTCTCCTTTATCGTTAAACTCACAAAAGCTTTCTGTAATTCTCGCTTTACTTTCACGAATTGATTTAATTTCGGTTCCAGTTAATTGAATACCGGCAGTATATTTATCTAAAATCTCATATTCAAAACGAGCTTTTTTATTCTGTATATTTATTTTTTTTTGAATAGCCATTGAAAATATAATTCAAAAATTGAATTTTTATATAAATCTTTACAAAGATACATTTTTAGAACGCTTTAATAGCTGTAATTTTGGTGTATATATTTAAAACTGTGTTCATTTAATACTAGTATATGAGATCATTATTTATTTTATGTTGTATATCAATTTTCATGTTTACCTGTAAACCATCTGAAAAGAAACTTTCAGCACAGGATATTATAGATACTTGTATTGATGTTTCTGGTGCAAGTAAAATATCAAACGCTAGATTGACATTTAATTTTAGAGATAAATTTTATTCGGCAAAAAGAAAAAATGGTGAGTACAATTTAACTAGAGTTTTCACCATAGGTAATGATACCATTAAAGATATTTTATCTAATTCTGGCTTTGAAAGAATTAAGAATTCGAAACGAATTGAGGTACAGGACTCTATGGCAGTTAAGTATAGTGAATCTGTCAATTCGGTTCATTATTTTTCTGTTTTACCTTATGGTCTAAATGATAGAGCCGTAAAAAAAACTTTATTAGGTGAAGTTGAAATTAAAGGCAAAGAATTTTATAAGATTAAAATTACCTTTTCAAAAGAAAATGGTGGAGTTGATTATAATGATATTTTTATTTATTGGATTAAAAAAGATAATTTTAAATTAGGTTATTTAGCATATAAGTACACTACCAATGGGGGAGGTATGCGTTTTAGAAAGGTTCGTAAAGAATTTTTTACAAATGGAATCTTTTTTGCAGATTATGATAATTATAAACCAAAAAATCCAAATGTTAGGCTAAATCAACTAGACAAGATTTTTGAAAATAAAGGCTTGAAAAAAATTTCTGAAATTAAATTAGAAGATATTAAAATTATATTTAATTAATTTTCAATAAAATAGAGGAACTTTTTTCATCAGAAATAGTTACGATATAAAGATTTGAATTGTTATTGTCATTAATTTCTTTATACTTTTCAATGCCTAAAACTTTATTTGCAAATACATTAGTTGTATTGCTATGTCCAACAACTAGTACAGTTTTCCCCTTTGTATTATTTTGAAATGCCTCGGAATACATATTGTTTGGATTGTAAAGTAAAATAGGTAAGTTTTTACTAGTAGCCGTTGGTTTTGCTGTTAGTTTGGTTCTATTGTAATCTGTAGAATATATAGCATCAAAGGCAACATTGGAAAATATCTCTTTCCAGGCTTCAGCTCTCTTATATCCATTGTAATTTAAATTCGGGTTTTTATCTGTTTTGTCAATTCGTAACTTCTCGGCATGACGAATGAAATAATATGTAGTGACCTCTTGGGCATTGGAAATAATGGTAAGGGTAAAAAAGATAAGAGTTAGAAATAGTTTTTTCATTAGTTGTGTTTTAGATAAACCAATATAATCATAATAGAATGAAGCATAAATATTTTAGACAATTTTTATTGCAAAAAATGTTCTTTTTTTTCGTGTATTTATACTACTCTGATTACTATTTTTTAATATTTAGATTGTATTTTTGTGAAACAAATATTTCAATGGGGTTATTTAATAGAATTTTGGGAAATAAGTTGAAAGTAGAAGAAGAATCTTTTGTTAATTGGATACCACTAAATTCTTTAGATCAAATTAAAACGATTAAAGCGTTATCTAAATCTGAAACTATCCTTATTTTCAAACATTCAACACGGTGCGGTATTAGCAGTATGGTAATAAAACGTTTTGAAAACTTATTTGAAATTTCAATGAAAAATGTCAAAGTATTTTACTTAGACTTGCTAAGTTTTAGATCCATTTCAGACGAAGTAGGGGATAGCTTTAACGTACAGCATCAATCCCCTCAATTATTAATTATTAGAAATGAAGTAGCAGTTAAAGATGCATCACATCATGATATCACCTCAGTAAACATCAAAGAATTTCTTTAATGAATTTTACAATAAAATTATTTAAATTTTGTCCAAAATAAATACAGTTAAAAATACCTCTGGAAAAGAACTTTACAACTATCAAAAAATCGCCATAGAAGAAATTTTTCAGCGATTTGATACTGCTGCTGAAGATTACCACCTATTATATCAATTACCCACTGGAGGAGGTAAGACCGTTATTTTTTCTGAAATAGTAAGACGTTACATTTCCAAGTTCAATAAAAAAGTACTGGTATTAACTCACAGGATTGAGCTTAGTAAACAAACCTCTAACATGCTTGGTGAATTTGGAGTACCTAATAAAATTATAAACAGTACAGCGAATTTAGATGATCAAGATAATTACCATTGTTTTGTAGCAATGGTAGAAACCTTAAAAAATAGATTAACAGATGATAAGTTAGATATTTCTGACATAGGCCTTGTTATTGTTGATGAGGCTCACTACAATTCATTTACTAAAATTTTTAAATTTTTTGATGAATCTTTTATACTAGGTGTTACAGCCACTCCATTAAGTTCCAATATAAAACTCCCAATGTATGAAAACTATAAAGAGTTATACGTTGGAGAAACTATTGAGCATTTAATAGAAAATCATTATTTAGCGAGTGCAAACATGTATTCTTATAATGTTGGTTTAACCTCTCTTGAAGTTGGGGCCAATGGAGACTATACTGTTAAGTCTTCAGAGGATTTATATACTAATGTTGATATGCTATCAAAACTTGTAAGTGCTTATGAGGAGACATCAAAAGGAAAAAAGACACTAATTTTTAATAATGGTATCCACACCTCCATACAGGTGTTTCATGCCTTTAAAAGAGCTGGATATCCAATTGCACATCTAGATAATACCAATACAAAAAAAGAACGTGATTTTATCTTAAGATGGTTTAAAAAAACACCAAATGCGATTATAACCTCTGTAAGTATCTTAACTACTGGTTTTGATGAACCTACAATAGAGTCCATTATTTTAAATAGAGCAACAAAATCGTTAACTTTATATTATCAAATGATAGGACGTGGTTCAAGAATTTTAGATAATAAAACAACCTTTAATGTTGTTGATTTAGGAAATAACTTCCATAGGTTTGGTCCTTGGGGTGCAGATTTAGATTGGCAAAGAATGTTTAGAGCCCCAGATTATTATTTAGATGCAATTTTATCTGACGAAGAGATTGAAGGTACATTTAGATTTGAACTTCCTAGTGAGATTAAAAAAGAATTTTCAAAGTCTACTGAACTTTATTTTGACATAAAAAAAGAGTATTTAAGTACTATTAGAGCAGGTGAATCCTCAAAAAAAGTACTTGAAAGGTCTATTGTACATCACGCTAAAATTTGTATTGAGAATAGCGAAGATGTTTATGATTCTTTAGCATTAGTAAAAATGTTAGGTGAAGAAATAGATGATCGTATCAATAGATACTCTAAATGTATATCAAAAAGTACGCACAACTTCATTACGTGGTTAAAAGAGGATTATCGGAAAAAACTAAAAGCATATTTAAGAGCAAATTTTGATGATGATTATGAAAAAATTCACGGATATCCTCCAATTGAGGAGTAATAAATAAACATAAAAAAAAGCTCTCTGTACTTCAGAAAGCTTTTTATTTTTTGAGTTTATAAGGAGTTATTTTGCAGGTATAATTTGCCCTATACATTCACCAAAACCAATTCTAACACTTTCGTTTTTACAATGAGCTCTCATTATAACGGTATCAAAATCATTAATAAACTTTCGCTCTGATCCATCATTTAATTTAATTGGATGTTGACCTTTCCACGTAAGTTCTAACATTGACCCATAACTATCTTTAGTAGGACCTGATATTGTTCCACTTCCCATCATGTCTCCAGCATTCACTGGGCATCCATTGACTGTGTGATGAGCCAATTGTTGAGCCATAGTCCAATACATATACTTAAAGTTTGAATTAGCAATAATGGTTTCTTTTTCACCATCAGGTTGAATTCCTACTTGAAGATTAATATCAAAACTTCCCTTTTGTTTATTTTTAAGATATGGAAGTGGTTCAAAATCTTGTTTTGGATTTTCTACTCTAAAAGGCTCTAAGGCATCTAAAGTTACTATCCAAGGTGAAATTGTTGATGCAAAACTCTTTCCTAAGAAAGGTCCCAATGGAACATATTCCCATGCTTGAATGTCTCTTGCAGACCAATCATTAAACTGAACTAATCCAAAGATATATTCTTCAGCTTCTTCAATAGGAATTCTCTCACCTAGATTATTTGAGGCAGTTGTAATAAAAGCCATCTCCAATTCAAAATCCAATAATTTAGAAGGTCCAAACCCTGGTGTATTTGACCCCTCTGGTGGTCTAGTTTGTCCGAAGGGTCTTCTTATTTTAGTTCCAGAGGGTATTATAGAAGAACTTCTTCCATGATATCCTATTGGAATATGAAGCCAATTTGGTAATAGGGCATTTTCAGGGTCTCTAAATAAACTTCCAACATTTGTAGCGTGCTCTTTACTCGCATAGAAGTCTGTATAATCACCTATACTTACTGGCAATAACATTTCTACTTCATCCATCCTAAAAATAATTTTATCTTTATGCGTAGGGTTATCCCTTAAAGCACCATTAGTAACATCGAATATATCAGCAATTCTATTTCTTACTAATCGCCAAGTTTTTCTACCATCTGCAATAAAATCATTTAAATTATCTTGTAAAAAAATATCATCTGTAAGTGGAATGCCATCAAAATATCCTAGCTGGTGTACTGCTCCTAAGTCAATAGCAAAATCACCAATTCTACTTCCAATTGTAATAATATCATCCTTTGTGATAAATACTCCAAAAGGAATGTTTTGTATTGGAAAATCAGAGTTATCATAAACTTGTAACCAAGATTTTCTTTTTGGGTTGTTGGCTGTTATTTTCATTAAAAATTGTTAATAAAGTTTGTATCAAATATAATGGAAAGTTATCATCTTAAAAACGTTTTTTGAGTACATTTGAATTTCTTAATTAAATTTTAACAATGCAACGAGATACACAGATTTTTGAATTAATAAAAGCTGAAAAAAATAGACAACTTAATGGCTTAGAATTAATTGCTTCAGAGAATTTTGTTAGTGACCAAGTAATGGAAGCAGCAGGCTCTGTTTTAACAAATAAATATGCAGAAGGATATCCTCAAAAAAGATATTACGGCGGATGTGAAATTGTAGATATTGTAGAGCAATTAGCTATAGATAGAGCAAAGGAATTGTATGGTGCTGAATATGCAAATGTTCAACCTCATTCTGGTTCGCAAGCCAATACAGCTGTTTTTCATGCCTGCCTAAAACCTGGAGATGCTATTTTAGGATTTGATTTGTCGCATGGAGGTCATTTAACTCATGGCTCTCCCGTAAATTTTTCTGGTAAACTTTATACTCCTCATTTTTATGGAGTTGAAAAAGAAACAGGGGTTTTAAATTATGATACCATTCAAGAAATTGCATTTAAAGTTAAGCCAAAATTAATTATTGCTGGAGCTTCAGCTTATTCAAGAGATATAGATTTTAAACGTTTCAGGGAAATTGCAGATAGTGTAAATGCTTTATTGTTAGCTGACATTTCTCATCCATCGGGGATGATCGCTAAAGGAATTTTAAACGACCCACTACCTCATTGTCACGTAGTAACTACAACTACACATAAAACACTGAGAGGACCCAGAGGTGGTTTAATTTTAATGGGTAAAGATTTTGACAATCCTTTTGGTTTAAAATTAAAAAATGGAAAATTAAAAAAAATGTCTGCTCTTCTTAATGGTGGTGTATTTCCAGGAAATCAAGGTGGACCATTAGAACATATCATAGCTGCCAAAGCAATTGCTTTTTCTGAGGCGCTAACAGATGAATTTTTACATTATCAAATTCAAGTAAAGAAAAATGCAGCTGCAATGGCTCAAGCTTTTGTTGATAAAGATTATCATTTAATTTCTGGTGGTACAGACAATCATGTGATGTTAATTGATCTTAGGAATAAAAACATTACCGGTAAAGAAGCTGAGGCAGCTCTTGGAAAGGCAGAAATTACAGTTAATAAAAACATGGTACCTTTTGATGATAAGTCTCCTTTTGTTACTTCAGGGATAAGAATTGGAACTCCTGCTGTGACAACAAGAGGTTTAAAAGAAGACGATATGATTGTGATCGTTGATTTAATTGACGAAGTCATTAATAATTCTGGAAATGAGGATATTTTAAATTCAGTAAAAGAAAAAGTACACAATTTGATGAGTCACAGGCCTTTATTCAAAGAATAATAGTATTAACTTAGTGTAATGAATAAAATATTTTTTTTAGTTTTTCTTTTCTTTTTTTCTACAGTAAACGCCCAGATATCTTTTGAAGATGTTGCTAATGAAATTGGGACAGCTTATAGTTATGGAACATCTACATGGGGTGGTGGAGTTTCTTTCGCAGATTTTGACAATGACGGCTGGGATGATTTAACCTTTGCATCTGAGGAGGGCACTGAAATTTATTTTTTAAAAAACAATGACGGAATCTTTAATTCCATCTCTCTTAATGGTATTTCAAATACTTTCAAGACAAAACAAGTGATTTGGGTTGATTATGATAATGATGGAGATCAAGATTTTTTTGTCACTGGATTTGAAGGAGTAAATAAATTTTACAAGAATGATGGTGATATGAATTTTACAGATATTTCCTCAACCATTGGATTCTTTCAAACCGATTTATTTACCTATGGTGTCTCTTTTGCAGACATGGATAATGATGGAGATTTAGATGCATTTATTTCAAATAGAGATGGAGTAGCTGACGATCAACGAAATTATTTATATAGAAATGATGAGGGTACTTATATAGATATAACAGCATCAGCTGGTTTATCAATGAGCAGTCATCTGTCATTTTGCAGTATCATTTTCGACTATAATAATGATGGTTTTCAAGATATTTATATTTCAAACGATAAACCCGATAATTTAAATATTTTATACAAAAATAATGGGGATGGAACTTTTGATGATGTCTCTGAATATAGTGGAGCAGGTATAGGAATTAACGCCATGACTACTACAATTGGAGATTATAATAATGACGGATGGTTTGATATTTACATTACAAATACACCAGAGGGAAATGAATTATTAAGAAATAATGGCGATGGAACCTTTACCAACGTAGCAGAAGCTACAGCAACAACATTTAACAGTGTTGGTTGGGGGGCAGTTTTTTTAGATGCAGATAGTGACGGGCTTTTAGATTTGTATGTTAGCAGTGATTTTGATGGTAGTGTAGGTTCATTTTTATCAGCTGCTTTTTACCACCAACAAAATAATGAAACTTTTATTATTCCTGAAAATATAGGCTTTCAAGATGATACGAGAAAAAGTTATACAAATGCGATAGGTGATATTGATAATGACGGAAAACCAGATATTGTAGTAGGAAATGACATTGAACCAAATTTTTTATGGGCTAATACAACAGTAAATGAAAATAATTGGTTAAAAGTGAAGTTGGAGGGAGTTATTTCCAACAGAGATGGTATAGGAAATACCATAGAAATAAATATTGATGGTCAATCACAATATAGATACACATTAGCAGGTGAGGGATATTTATCTCAAAATTCTTTTTATGAGTTTTTTGGAATGGGTAACGCTACTGAGGTTGATTATGTAAAAGTTACCTGGACTGCAACTGGTGAAATTGAAATTATTAATAATATAGCAGCGAATCAAGCAATTACGATACAAGAAGGTAATGGAGTGCTCAGTGTTGATAATAGTGAAGTTATTGATTTTAAAGTGTATCCAAATCCAAGTATAACTGGAATTTTCAAATTAAACATATCTTCCAAAATGAATATTAGTATATATAATACTTTAGGAATGCATTTATTTGATAAGCTAATTCTTACTAATGATGTGCTTGATTTGTCAAAATTTCCGAAAGGAATTTACATTATAAAAGTTAAAAATGAAGCTGAAATTTTTTCACAAAAACTTATAAGAAATTAATAATAATGCGTAATTTATTTTTCTTTTTCATATTATTTTATACAAATATCACTTATTCTCAACTACAATTTAGTAATGTAGCTAATACTGCTGGCACGGATTTTAACTATGGTACAAGTACTTTTGGTGGCGGTATCTCATTTGTAGATTTTAATGGCGATGGTTTAGATGATTTAACTTTAAGTTCGGATGAAACTCAATTAATTAAGTTTTTGCAAAATAACGGTACAGGTTTCTCAAGTATAACTCTTTCAGGTATAGTTAGTCGTAGTAGAGCAAAACAAGTTATTTGGGTAGATTACGATAATGATGGAGATAAAGATTTTTTTGTTACCAATGTTACCGGAAAAAATAGTTTATATCAAAATGATGGAGCTATGGTTTTCACAGACGTTACAATTACAAGTGGATTGTTTACAGATGATATGAATAGTTATGGAGCAACATTTGGAGATATTGATAATGATGGGGATTTAGATTTATTTATTTGCAATAGAGAAGGTACTGGAAATAGAAATTATTTATATAGAAATGATAATGGATTTTTTGTTGATGTTACAGTAGCCAATGGAATAAGCGTTGATGTTGATCTTACTTTCACAGCCTCATTTTTTGATTATGATAATGATGGTGACCAAGATTTATATATAATAAATGATAAAACTGATTCTAATATTTTATATCAAAATGATGGTTCTGGAGAATTTATAGATGCTTCTTTAATTACAGAGGCTGGAATTATAATCGATGCAATGTCATGTACTATTGGTGATTATAATGCAGATGGATGGCCAGATATTTATATATCCAATACTATGGACGGAAATTATCTATTAGAAAATAATACAGGGTTTACATTTACCAATAAAGCCTCTGAGGCAGGTGTTGAGTTTAATAGTTTTTCTTGGGGAGCAACTTTTTTAGATGCTGATAATGATTCCAATTTAGATTTATATGTTAGTAGTTCTTTTGATGGTTCTGTAGCTAACTTTTTATCTTCTGCATTTTATCATAACAATGGAGATGATACATTTTCAATCCCTAATAATATTGGTTTCTCTGATGATGAAAGAGAAAGCTATTCAAATGCTATTGGAGATTATAATAATGATGGTAAACCAGACATTGTTGTAATGAATGATAATGAAGACTATTTTTTATGGGAGAATCAGACAACTACATCTAATAATTGGATTAAAGTAAAGTTAGAAGGTGTTAGTAGTAATAAAGATGGTATTGGAAATAGAATAGAAGTTTTTGCAAATGGGAAATCTCAATATAAATTTACGGTATGCGGAGAAGGATATTTAGCTCAGAATTCACAATATGAATTTGTTGGTTTAGGTAATGCTACTAACATAGATTATATAAAAGTTACTTGGAGTAAAACAGGTATTGTAGAAACCGTTAATAATGTTCAACCAAATCAAGCTATCACAATTCAAGAAGGAAACGGAGTTTTGAGTACTTTAAATGAAGAACTAAATACATTTACGGTATATCCAAACCCAAGTATAAGTGGTATTTTCAATTTCTTATCTTCTAATAATGATACTTACTATGTTGAAATTTTTGATGTAACAGGAAGAACAATAGTATCTAAAATTCAACTAGAGAATAAAATTGATTTATCTAAGTTTTCAAAGGGTATTTACATTGCTAAAATAAATAGTAAAGGCAAGTCTAAAACAGTTAAATTAATTAAGGATTAATCTTCCAAAGCTCTATCAACAAGGTTTTTGTTCATTATTTTACTTGTCTTTGCACCTAACTCTCTAATTTTTTCTACTTTTTTAACAAGGTTTCCTTTTCCAGTAAGTTTTTTCATAGAGGTATCATAACTACCTTGCACGGTCTTAAGTTGAGTACCTACTTTAATTAAATCATCTGTTAGATTTACAAACTGATCATATAATCTTCCTGCTTGATTAGCTATTTCTAGAACGTTTTTCTTTTGATTTTCTTGTCTCCACATTGATGAAACTGTACTTAGAGTTGCAAGAAGAGTAGAAGTAGACACCATCACAACGTTTTTATCTAAGGCTTCTAAATACAATGAATTATTATTATTTAAAGCTAACAAATAAGCAGGTTCTATGGGAACAAACATCAAAACATAGTCCGGAGCATTTATTTCATATAAAGACTCGTATTTTTTTTCACTCAACTCCTTAATATGCTTACGAATACTTTCAATATGCTTTTTAAGGTGAAATTTCTTTTGTTCTTCGTTATCAGCATTAAAATAGGCTTCATAATTAGTCAAAGAAACTTTAGAGTCTACAATTAGATGACGTTTATCTGGCAAATTAATAATAAAATCAGGCTTTTTTAATCTTCCATCTTCGTCTCTATACCCACCTTGAGTAGTAAAATGAATATCTTTTGCAAGATTTGCTTTTTCTAAAAGAATTTCTAGTTGAGTTTCTCCCCAATCACCTTGGGCCTTACTGTCTCCTTTTAGGGCTTTCGTTAAATTAATTGCCTCTTTACTCATTTGCAAATTTAAATCCTTAAGACTGTTTAGCTGTTCTTTTAATGCAGAGTGCATTCCAACACTTTCTTTTTGAGATTCTGAAACCTTTTTCTCAAAACCTTCTATTTTTTCTTTTAAAGGATTTAATATTGAAGTTATGTTTAATTTATTTTGTTCAGTAAACTTTGTTGACTTTTCCTCTAAAATTTTATTGGCTAAGTTTTCAAATTCTTTGGTGAATTTTTCCTGAATTGTATTTAATTCTTCTTTATTTTCTGCTATTTTTTCATCAGAATTCTTTAATTCTGTGGCTAATCGTGTTTTTGAAGCGATCAAGGCTTCTTTTTCAAGTTGAGTGTTTTTTAATTCATCATTAGCATCGTTTAAGCTTTGATCTAAAAGATGATTTCTTTCTTTCAGGGCGGCATATTCCCGTCCTAACTTTAATTTGGCTAAATTTTTTCCTAAAAATAAACCAATAAAAATACTAACTAATGTTATTATCAAGTAAATAAATAAATCCATCATCATTTAAAAATAAGTCCTTAAATTTATGACTTTTAAATTTGAAGATGCAAAGATTATCGAAATTTATATTCACAAGAATTTTAGGATGGAAATTAATAGGAGACTTTCCTAAGCATTTGAAAAAATATGTAGTTATAGCTGCACCACATACTAGCTGGAAAGATTTCCCAATAGCTATTTTAGCTAGAAACTCTTCTGGGGAAAAAGTCAATTTTATTGGTAAAAACTCTTTATTTGATGGACCTTTTGGCTTTATATTTAGAGCTTTAGGAGGTACACCTGTAGATAGAAGTCAAAGTAGTAATATGGTTGATGCCATTGTTCAAATTTTTAAGAAAAAAAAAGAGTTTCGTCTAGGAATTTCTCCAGAAGGAACACGAAAAAAAGTAACGAATTGGAAAACAGGTTTTTATTATATTGCAAAAGGAGCAAATGTACCTATAGTTATGGCTACTTTGGATTTTGAACACAAACAAATAAAATTTTCAGATCCCTATAAAACCACTAGTAATAAAGATAAAGATTTTGAATATTTTCACGCATTTTTCAAAGGGGTGAAAGGTAGGCATTCAGAACTGTCTTAATTTTTAAACTTTAGAGCTACTTTTTCTGAAATCCCAATAATTACCTCAGTTGCTTTCATCATAGATTCAACAGGAACATACTCATATCTTCCATGAAAGTTATGTCCTCCAGCAAATATATTAGGACACGGAAGCCCCATAAAAGATAGCTGAGAACCATCTGTACCCCCTCTAATCGGTTTAATAAGTGGAATAATGTTTAAATCTTTCATTACTTCTTCAGCGATATCTACAATATGCATCACTGGAACTACTTTTTCTTTCATATTATAATATTGATTAGAAATTTCAATTTCAATAATATCACTTCCTAATTCTTTATTTAAATTAGAAACAACAGACTTTATAAAATCTTTTCTGTTTTCAAATAATTCCTTGTCGTGATCTCTAATAATATAGTGTAAAATGGTTTGTTCTACTTTTCCGTCAATTTTATATAAATGAAAGAAGCCTTCATAACCTTCCGTAGATTCTGGAACTTCGTTCTTAGGCAACCTACTGATAAAATCACTTGCAATGGTCATAGAATTAATCATTTTCCCTTTAGCATATCCAGGATGAACAATTTTTCCATTAATTATAATTTTTGCTCCAGCTGCGTTAAAGTTTTCATATTCTAATTCTCCAATCTGACTTCCATCCATTGTGTAAGCCCATTCTGCTCCAAATTTTTCAACATCAAATTTATGAGCACCCTTACCAACTTCTTCATCGGGAGTAAAGCAGATTCTTATTTTACCATGTTTTATTTCAGGATGTTTAATTAGATATTCCATTGCTGAAACAATTTCAGTAATTCCAGCCTTATCGTCTGCACCCAAGAGAGTAGAACCATCAGTGGTAATAATAGTTTGCCCTTTATATTGAAGTAGATCTTCAAAGTAAGATGGACTCAATACAATATTTTCTTTTTCATTAAGAATGATATCCTTTGCATCATAGTTATGATGAATTTGAGGTTTTACATTAGCTCCTGTATAATCTGGGGTAGTGTCTATATGAGAAACAAATCCAATTGTTGGAACCTCATAGTCTAAATTACTGGGTAAAGTAGCCATCACATAACAATTTTCATCTAATGTTATATCGTTCAATCCAATATCTGATAATTCTTTAACTAAAAACTTAGCTAAGTCCCATTGTTTTTCTGTACTTGGAAATGCAGGATTATTAGGATCAGATTCTGTATCTATGGTTACATAACTTAAAAATCTTTTAGTAATATGCTCTTTATTTATCATCTTAAAATATAGTTTTTTCTAATAAATTGATTCCTTTACAAATTCTTTCCTCTTTCAAGGCATCTCCATAAATCTCAATTTTAGAGTGAATATAATTATTTTCATCTAACTTTATAAATAGATTAAATACGTAATAATTAAAATTATTATTCACCCCTCTGGCTTCGGAATAAAAAGAAGGTTTTTCTTTAAAAATTATTTTGCTTGCACTTATTTCTGTAAGATATTGTTCAGATAAATTTGATTTAAATTTTTTTAAAAAAATAGAATCGAAAACAATTTTATTAGAAATATGTGTTATGTCAAGCAATGTGGTTTCTTTTAATTGTTTCGTTGTGTCTGCAGTGAAAATTGAAGATTGATTTGTGTCATAATAGAAATTAGTTTTCCAATGGTCCGGATAATAAACAGAAAATAAATTTTTTACATCTTCAATTCTTTCTAGGTTTGAAAAGGTTTCTACTTCGCAATTAAATACACTTATAAATTCAGTTTTTTTTGAACATGAATTGAATACTATTACCAATAATAAAAGAATTTTAAATTTCATTTATGGGAGAATTAACTTTCCTATTTTAGTATTACCTGTTAACCAAGCAGTATTTTTATCTACAAACTGTATCGAATAATAAGAACCATTATTTACTTCATTCCAATTTAATCCTCCATTATTTGAGTAAGATATTCCTGTTTTTCCTACTGCAAAAATCTCTTTCCCTTCAGTATTTGGCACATATTGAACACAACTTTTATAGTTTGGATTTTCACCATTTGCTACTAGAGTCCATGTTTCTCCACCATCAGATGTAATGGCTTTATTCTTAAAATTTTCCTCAGGATTTGAGTAATCTCCACCGAAAACAATTCCATTTTTTTTATCAAAAAAATCTATAGAATAAATTCCTTGCGAACTAGAACCCTGTATTATAGGAGTTTCATAAACATTCCAAGTTATCCCTAAATCAATAGATTTAAAAACTCTAGATTTTATACCACCAGTAACAATCCAAACCGTATTACCTAAAACTTTTATATTTGTATTGCTAGCAGCAAAAGCAGCTTCACCGTCTTCTACTTTAGGAAGTTGTTTACAAGGAATTTTATTCCATGTATTACCACCGTCATTTGTAAGAATAATAGATAAACAATTTCCATTCGTTGGGTCTCCCATAGCAATTCCATTTTTTTCATCAAAAAACTTCATTGAATCATAAAACACTTTTGGATGTTTTTCTTGATAAACAATAAGGATATCTGAAAAATCATATTGATAAAGTAATGCAGGGTTTCCTATAGATAGTGAATAAACTAAGTTTGTATTTGCATTATATGCCATACTTCTAAAATTAGGAAAGATTGAGTCTTGATATCTAAATTGTTCTGTATGCCAAGTCTCACCTCCGTCATTTGTAAAACCAACATATCCTTTAGACCCGGCATAATACATAGTCAAAGAATCAATAGCTACTAGAGAACGAATGCTAGTGCTATCAATGCTAAATTCTTTAATATATACATTATCTAATTTTCTAGGTTTATAATTTTTAGTGCACGACGTAAAAAAAACAATTAAAAAAACTCCTGCAAATAATGATTTCATTTTGGTATTTTTATACAAAACGAAAATACATAAATCATTTGTTGAATAATGAAGAAAGCGTTAGTAATTTCTGGTGGAGGAAGTAAGGGGGCATTTGCAGGTGGTGTTGCTGAATATTTATTAAAGGAAAAGAAAAATACCTATGATATTTTCTTGGGGACATCTACTGGAAGTTTGATGGTTTCACATTTAGCATTAGGTGAAGTAGATGCTCTTAAAACCATATATACTGGAGTCAATCAACGTAGTATTTTTAATATTAATCCATTCAGAATTATTAATAAAAATGGGGTTACTATTGTAAATATTCGGCATTCTGCTACACTATTAAGTTTTCTTAAAGGAAGTAAAACCTTTGGGGAAAGTAAAAACTTGAGAAAGTTAATTGTAAAAAAAATTACTAGAGATATTTATGATGCTATCCTTAAAGAAAAAAAAGAGGTTGTCGTAACTATCTCCAACTTTACAGCTAATCGAATAGAATATAAGTCAATGCAAGAGCATAGCTATGAAGATTTTTGTGATTGGATTTGGGGTTCCTGTAATTATATTCCTTTTATGAGTTTATTAGAAAAAAATGGGTATCAATATGGTGATGGTGGTTTTGGTTGTTTAATTCCTATTAGAGAAGCTATTGAAAGGGGAGCAAAAGTAATTGATGCTATTATTTTAGAAACTGAGATTACTCAAATTAATAGAATGCCTGCTAAAAATCCATTTTCTTTGTTATTCACCATCCAAGAGTTTATGATGGAGCATGTTGAAAAGCACAATATTACTATTGGTAAATTATCAGCAAAACAAAATAATGTAGAATTAAATTTATATTACACCCCTTCAGTTTTGACAACTAATTCATTAGTTTTTGAAGCAAAAAAGATGTCTAAATGGTGGGATTCTGGTTACGAATATGCCAAGAAAAGAGATAAACTTAACAGTAGTGAGTTTAGAGCAGACATAATTGACATCTAAAAAGATATTTTTTATTATTTCTTCAACTCTATAAACATATTGTTTTGCATTGGATTAATAGCCTTAGAGTCACTGATCTCCTCTAAGTTAAAGATTGAGTTTGTTTTATGAATCCCTGATCTTCCACCTGTTGTAATTAAAAGAATAGTTCTGTCTAAAAGTGGGTCGCTGCGTTCACCTAACACCCCTAGATTGTTAAAATCTTCTGGAAATACTACAGTTGGCTCAATTCCATTAGGTTCATTAGAGTTATCTTTATTTTTAATTTCTAATACTAGTGGCTGAAGCGCCCATGTGTGGTTTGATGCTAAATTTTCTCCGGTTCTTGTATAATTATCTGAATCATATAATGTTACTGAGCCCTGAACTTTACCAATTGTTTTTTTACCTACAGAACTAACATTTATGTAGGAAGATAAACTATTCATAACTAATTCAGAGGCTGAAGCAGTACTGCCTGAGGTAATAAAGTAAACACGATTTAAATTAAGCGAATTAATAGGTTCTTGTAAAATTATATTTTGATTTTGATCTCTATTAACAATCTGGTTAGTAAAATTATTTTCAAAAGTACTGGCATCTAGGGCATTCATTACTTTAGTGTTCCATTGTTCTTTAGAATATAACTGACCATTAAATTGACCGGTAACCATAGCGCCTAAATATGTAGCAGAAGTTACACTTCCTCCACCATTATAACGAAGGTCTATAATTAGGTCTGTTATATTTTCTGATTGAAACGTGGCAAATGCAGCATTTAATTCACCGTCAAAACTGCCAGAAAATTGATTGTATAGCAAATATCCTATTTTATTAGATCCTTCGTCAATTGATTTAACAATTGAAACAGGATTTTCTTGTAGTTGTGTTTTTGATAAATTTATAAATGTTGAATTTGTAACTGGATTACCATCATTAAAATCTGCCAAACTTATGGTATAGTTCGTATTATCATCAAAAAGGAGGTCCCTGTAATTAGATTCTGTTAACTGAACCCCATCTACTTCTGTAAATAACATTCCTCTTTCTATATTTTGAGTTGCAGCATCTGATTGTGGAATAACATAACGAACATATCCAAATACTTTTGTTGCATCACTGGCATATCTAACTAAACCAAATTCCATACCATTGCTTAAATTAATTCCTTGAAAAGAATTTTCTAAAGCAACATAATCATCAACAATCCATGAAAAACGATCTACAACTCCTGGTTGGTATCTTAAACTTTCAAATAAATCCCTTGGAGATGAAAAATTAGAATATTCAGCATACAATTGTCCAATGTTAGTAAACCTTGTGTCTGACAAGTCTGGAACATTTGGTTGCCATAAATAATAATTATTCATAGCTCTCCAGATGAACAAATGAATATCATCATTTTCACTAGCCATATAATTATCGCTTTTTTCACAAGAAGTAAAAAATGTGAGTGTCACTAATAAAAGTACTATAGATGTATATTTACTATTTTTCATTATCGTCCTAAATTTGGTAAATCTTGTTTTATAAAAGTTCCCCGATCAAAAATTCTCTGTGAATTTATAGAATTATAAAGCATTTCAAGTTCAAATGGGTTACAGATAAGGTTTAATCCTGAATCTCCAGTGGTTATATATTGAAGTACTTCATCGAGTAGGGGGTCTGATGCCTCACCTAATTCTCCTAAGTTTAGCGGATCTTCCATAGTGCATAAGGAAACAGTTGGTGTAATTCCAGAACTAAAACTTTGATCTTCTTTATTATGCAATGTTAATACTACAGGTCTTAAAGAATAAGTGTGATTTTCATTGACATTGAAAGCATCATAATCAGGGG
>CAJQMN010000068.1 GCA_905479435.1 uncultured Flavobacteriaceae bacterium
ATGGCTTGAAACTCATACCCCATCTTTTCTAGCTTCTTACCTACAATGTTCATGGCTAGATTATGTAATTCTTGTTTTGTTAAAACGTGCATAATTGTTCTGTATCCTTATTTTTAAACATGAGCTATTTCCTCTTTTTTCTTAAGTTATAATTCTTATCACCTCGAGTTTTGGGTTTTTTATACTTTTTAGCAATTTCTCTTCTGTAAGAACCTCCTTGATTTGTTTTTTTGTTTTTTTCACTCTTCTCATGAAAAGCAGGTCCAGGTATATATTCTTCAGAAACTCTATTTTTTGAAATTTCTTGATCTTCTCTAGGACGCTCCTCTTCTGTTAATTGTTTTGATATTTCTACTTCATTAGGAAAATCAAGAACTGGAATTTCATAGTTCATTAATGTTTCAATTCTTTCTTTTGATTCTTGCTCTTTCTCTGTTGAAAATAAAATGGTTCTTCCTTCTCGCTCCGCACGACCAGTTCTACCAATTCTATGCATATAATTTTCTGGAAAATAAGGAGTATCAAAATTAATAACATGTGAAATTTCATCTAAATCTAATCCACGAGCCATGACATCTGTAGCTACTAAAATACGGTTGATACCTTCATCAAACTGGCGAATAGAACGAATTCTATAATTTTGAGTTTTATTGGAGTGTATGATACAACTCTCTGATCCAAAGAACTCTTCTACAACATTAAATAAGAGATCTGCTCTTCGTTTATTCGAAACAAAAACTAGAACTTTAGTAAAGGTATCTCTATCGGATAATAAGTGATTCAATAGATTTGCCTTTGTATAGAAATTAGCAACTAAATACGAGGTTTGTTTAATATTATCTAAAGGTGTACCACTTAAAGCTACAGAAATCTTCTTAGGCGATTTAAAAAAATCTTTTATTAATTCATCTACATCATTGGTCATGGTAGCAGAAAACATAATATTTTGTCTTGATTTTGGTAGTAAATCAAAAATATTAAGCAACTGAAAACGGAATCCTAAATCTAGCATTATATCTACTTCGTCAATCACTAGTTTTTGAATCGATTTCAATTTCAACACATTACTCAATGCTAAATCGTATAATCTTCCTGGGGTAGCCACAATAATATCTACACCTTGAGCTACTGCTTGTTTTTGAGTGTTAATATTTGTTCCTCCATAAACTCCTAAAACTCGAATATTAATGTATTTTGCTAGTTTTTCAATTTCATCTACTACTTGGAGTACTAATTCACGCGTTGGAACTACAACTAAAACTCTAGGCGTTGCTTGCTTTGAGAATTTTAAATCTCTCAAGATTGGTAACGTATAAGCAAATGTTTTTCCTGTTCCAGTTTGTGCGATTCCAACAATGTCTTTCCCAGATCGAACTACAGAGTAAGCAGCTTCTTGAATAGGGGTTGGCTGTGTAAAACCCAACTCTTCTATACTGTTATAAAGTTGATTAGATAAGTCTAAGTCTTTAAAAGTAGTCATGTTTGAAAAATTTCAACAAAGGTAACTTGTTTATTTGTGCTACTCTAAAATTGAACTCATTTTTGAGGGTTAAGAACATAAACTCATCCTAAAATATTAAAAAGAGCGTTACAAAATAGTACCTATAGTTTAAGATAATCAAAATCTTTTGTACATTAGAGGGTAAACAAACAGATATTGGTATGAAGACTCCAAAAAGATTAGAAGAGGCTATCATAAAATTATACAAAGCCTTTCATAACCATACACTTGATCCAGAAGATTGCGCTGCTTGTGCTGTAGGAAATATTCTAGACAATCATGATAGTTGGAAACATCTATCCAATGAGCACGGTTCTTTACAATTGAATTATATTGGAACAGTTCATCAAAAATTAGGAAGAACATTTAATGGATATAGTCCTCAGGAATTATTAAAAGTTGAAAAGGTTTTTCTGGAAGCCTGTGGTTTTAAGACACCGCTTTGCCATTACAATCAAAAACCACAAAACCCAAGACATAAAGAAACCTTATTCAATGGATTATCAGCTGTAATTTCTTATTTATGTAAATTAGATAATATTCCCAATGTAATGAATTACTCTAAATTATTTGAATATGAAAATAATGAACCGTTACATAAATTAGAAACTATTTTAATATAAAAAAAACCAGCAGATTTTGCTGGTTTTTTTATAGGATTGGAAATGAGTTAAAATTAACCTCCAAAGTCATCAAATCTGATATTTTCATCAGGAATACCAAAGTCTTCTCCCATTTTTTGTACCGCTTTATTCATTAATGGTGGTCCACAAAAATACAATTCAATGTCTTCTGGCGAATCATGATGATTTAAATAGTTATCGATAACACAATTATGAATGAATCCGGTAAAACCGTCACCATCACCATCAATTCCTTCTTTAACTTTCCAGTTGTCTTCTTCCATTGGTTCAGATAAAGCCATGTAGAATTTAAAGTTCGGGAAATCTCTTTCTAGAGACTTAAAATGGTCTATGTAAAATAACTCTCTTTTTGATCTACCTCCATACCAATACGTAACTTTACGTCCTGTTTTTAGAGTTTTAAAGAGGTGATATAAATGAGAACGCATCGGAGCCATTCCTGCACCTCCACCAACATATAACATTTCTGAATCAGATTCATTGATGAAAAATTCACCATAAGGTCCAGAAATGACTACTTTATCTCCTGGTTTTTGAGCGAAGATATATGATGAAGCCACACCTGGATTTACATCCATCCAACCATTCTTTGAACGATCCCATGGTGGAGTTGCTATACGGACATTTAACATAATCTCTCTTCCTTCTGCAGGATAAGAAGCCATTGAATAAGCACGCTCTACGGTTTCATTATTTTTCATGACTAAAGGCCATAAACCAAACTTATCCCATTCTGCTTGGAATTTATCAGGAGTTTCGTGTTCTTCTGGATGTGCTGTGATATCAATATCGGAAAACTTAACCTCACAGTTAGGAATTTCAATTTGAATATAACCTCCTGCTTTATATCCCATATCTTTTGGAATTTCAACAACAAACTCTTTAATAAAAGAGGCTACATTGTAGTTACGAACTACAGTTGCATCCCATTTCTTAATTCCAAATATTTCTTCCGGAATTGAAATATCCATATCTTGTTTCACCTTAACTTGACAAGCTAAACGAATTCCATGTTTTAGTTCTTTTCTAGAAAAATGGGGTGTTTCTGTTGGTAAAGCTTCTCCACCTCCAGAATTTACGTGACACTCACATTGAACACAAGATCCTCCACCACCACATGCTGAAGGTAAAAATATTTTTTCGCTTCCTAAAGTTGTTAATAATGTACTACCTGAAGCAACTTCAATTTTTTTCTCTCCATTAATGGTTATAGTAACTGGACCCGATGGAGATAATTTTTGTTTTACAAACAATAATAATGCTACCAACAACAGTGTAATCAATAAAAAAGCTGCTACGGTTGCTAAAATAGTTCCTGTGGTGCTTGCTGCTAATGAAATCATACTAATTTTGTGTTTCTTTAATGTTAACTGCTACTTCTTCATGCTCACTTTTTTTAGCAGTATCAATCGTTATTACTTTAGATTCTTTTTCTAAATTATTAGATAAAGTAGCTTCAGTATTTTTTTCTTTTGTTTCTTCATCACCTCCGGTTAACATCCCCCCAAAACTCATAAATCCAATAGCCATAAGACCGGTTATAATAAATGTAATCCCCAAACCTCTTAGCGCTGGTGGAACACTAGAATAGCGAATCTTTTCTCGGATAGCTGCAATAGCCAAAATCGCTAAAAACCATCCAATACCAGATCCAACCCCATAAGTTAAGGCCAAACCTAAACTTGGAATCTCTCGAGATTGCATAAACAACGACCCCCCTAAAATGGCACAATTCACCGCAATTAAGGGTAAGAAAATTCCTAGAGAATTGTATAATGAAGGTGAAAACTTCTCAACAATAATTTCAACCAATTGAACCATTGTTGCTATCGTTGCTATAAACATGATAAATGATAAAAAGCTCAAGTCATAATCTGCATATTCTGGACCTAACCAAACTAAAGCACCTTCTTGTAATAAATATTGATCTAACAACCAGTTTAATGGAACGGTAACTGCCAATACAAAGATGACAGCAGCTCCTAAACCAACAGCTGTGGTTACTTTTTTTGAGACAGCAAGGTAAGAGCACATCCCTAAAAATGTTGCAAAGACCATGTTGTCTATAAATATCGATTTGAAAAATAATTCTAAATGTTCCATGATATTTTAATTTTCTTCAATTAATGCTTGGTTTCTACTTCGTTGTACCCAAATAATTAAACCAACTACAATTAAGGCCATTGGAGACAATAACATGAATCCATTATTTTCATATCCAAAAGCGTACAAACCTGTTTTTTCAATTGGATCTCCTAAAACTTGGATTCCTAATAAAGTTCCAGAACCTAATAACTCTCTAAAAAATCCTACTATAATTAGAATAACTGCGTACCCTAAAGAGTTTCCAACGCCATCCAAAAAAGATTTCCAAGGCCCATTTCCTAAAGCAAAGGCTTCAAATCGTCCCATGATAATACAGTTAGTAATGATTAAGCCTACAAATACTGAGAGTGTTTTACTGAGTTCATAAGCAAAAGCTTTTAAAACTAAATCCACAATAATTACAAGTGTTGCTACAACTATTAATTGAACAATAATTCTAATTTTTGAAGGAATGATATTTCGCATTAATGAAATCACTACATTTCCTAGACCTAAAACAAATAATACAGAAACAGACATTACAATTGAAGCTTTCAATTCAGCTGTAATAGCTAATGCAGAACAAATTCCTAGTACTTGGATTGTAATAGGGTTATTATCTGTTAGTGGGTCTGTAATTAATTTTGCGTCTTTCTTTGATAAAAGTCCCATAAAATTATTGTTTTAATGTTTTGAAATAATCAACGTATAATTTCAAATCAGATTTAATCATCGCTGAAACTCCGTCGCCGGTTATAGTTGCTCCTGCTATGGCATCAACTTCATAATCTGTTTTCTCATCGTTCTTAGGATCATTATTTCCCTTAGCTACTCGAATTCCTTTAAAATTCCCTGAAGCATCTAATAAATGTTCTCCTTTAAAATCATCCATAAAAAAACGGTATTTTATGTTGGCACCTAAACCTGGTGTTTCTCCTTTATGATCAAAATACGCTCCTTGAACAATCATATTTTCGTCCATAGCAACATATCCCCAAATAGCATCCCAGAGCCCTTTACCTCTTATTGGAGCTATATAGAACGTTTTACCATCTTTCTCCCCAACAAATAGAGGGAGTTTTCTAGTGCCTCCGTTTTTTGCTTTTGATTTTTCTTTTTTTACATCTATCATGTAGGCTTTATCATCTTCTGAAAAATTATCGCCTTCAATAACTAGCTGCTTTTTTATATATTTTTGAAATTCTTGTTCTGCAACTGATGTGGAAACGAAAATAGCGCTTGACTCATCGTTTTCGTTAACACCCATAGCGTACAGAATGTTTTGTTGCTTTTCTATTCGTTTATTCTCACTAATATTAGGTTTTAAAGACGATGCTAAAAAAGCTAATAAAGAACCAACAACCAATACCATTCCTATGGCAAAAATCATTGTATATGAATTACTATCTGTTTTTTTAGACATAACTATGCAGTTTTAGCTTTTAAACGTTTTAATCTTTTCTTTACATTCCCTTGGACAACGTAATGGTCTATTGTTGGTGCAAATACATTCATTAGAAGAATAGCTAAGAATACACCTTCTGGATATGCTGGATTGAATACACGTATCATAATGGAGATAAATCCAATTAAGAAACCGTAGATCCATTTTCCTTTATTTGTTTGCGAACCTGTTACAGGGTCAGTAGCCATAAAAACAGCTCCAAAGGCTAAGCCTCCAATCATTAGGTGTTGCCACCAATTGGTATTCATTAAACCATAAAATTTACTGGAATCAGTAATAATATCTAATGCAACTATTTGATTAAAAATAATTCCCATTACAGCAGCCCCAATAAAAGTAGATAGAATAATTCTCCAACTACCAATCTTAGTAAAAATCAAAAAAGCAGCACCTAATAAAATTAAAAAAGTAGACGTTTCTCCAACTGAACCCGGAATAAAACCAAAGAATATATCCCAGTTAGAATATACTATTTCTTGATTTTGTGCATAACTTCCTAAGATTGTTTCTCCAGAAATTGCATCGGCTGTTCCTACTCTATTCACTGCATCATATACCCATACTTTGTCTCCACTCATCCAAGTTGGATACGCAAAGAATAAAAATGCTCTAATGGTTAATGCAGGGTTTAAAATATTCATTCCTGTTCCTCCAAAGACTTCTTTTCCAATAACAACTCCAAAAACTACAGCTACTGAAAGCATCCATAATGGAGTGTCTATGGGTACTATTAATGGCACTAACATTCCTGTTACTAAATATCCTTCTTCTACTTCATGTCCTTTAATTACAGCAAAAATAAATTCCACTAACAATCCTACTCCATAGGATACAACAACTAATGGAAGTACTTTAATAATTCCAATCCAAAAATTATCCCAGGTAATAAAACTACCTAGAACAGAAAATTCTGTAGTTATTCCTTTAGCGGCATCAATTGCTGCGTAATGTTGGTAGCCTGCATTGAACATACCAAACAACAAACATGGTATTAAAGCCATGATTACAATATTCATGGTACGCTTTAAATCATCTGCTGCTTTTATGTGAGTTCCATTATGAGTTACCTCATTTGGTAAGTATAAAAAAGTATGGATTGCGTTGAACGCAGGAGCCATCTTTGTTCCTTTATACTTCTCTTTTAAATTATGTAAATTACTTTTTAAGCTCATTTGATATTAATTTTTTAGCCTAATTCTTCTTTCATTAAATCTAATCCTTCTCTAACAATCTTCTGATGGGGTTGTTTCGATACACAGATAAACTCTGTAAGTGCAAAATCTTCAGGAGCAACTTCGTAACCTCCTAAATTTTCCATCTCATCTAAATCTTGATACATACACGCTTTTAAAAATTGTAAAGGAAATATATCTAGAGGAAATACATTCTCATAAGATCCAGTAACAACAAATGCTCTATGCTCTCCATTTGTATTGGTATTTAAATCATATTTTTTCTTTGGAGTTAACCAAGAAAAAGTTAATGCTCTAGATGGAGAAATCTTATTAAAAACAGGCTTATTCCATCCAAAAAATTCATAATCATCTCCTTCTGGTATTGCCGTAATTTGGTTGTCATAGTAGCCTAAGAAATCATCTTCGGAAACTTGTGTTCCAGATAAAACATTCCCACTAATAATTCTTGTATTGTCAATATTTATGTTCTTAGCTACAACATCCGAAATAGAGGCACCAGCAATAACTGACAGGTAAGAGGGGTTCTCAAATTGAGAACCTGTTAGCGCTAAAGTTCTTGTGATATTAAATTTTCCTGTTAACAATAATTCTCCAATAACCAAAAGATCATGTGGATTAATTACCCAAACTACTTCTCCCTTGTTTAAGGGATCTATTTGTGAAATTTGAGTACTTACGTTTCCTACGGGATGTGGACCAGAAACACTGTGTAATTCAATATTTTTTAATCCAGAGAAAGGTGAATTTGAATCTTTACCAACTGAAACATGAACGCTACCAGTTGTTAATTTTGAAATCGCTGTCAAGGCAGCCTGTAATTCTTCTTCTTTCCCAGCTAAAGTATAATCATAATTAGCTGCTAGTGGTGAACTAGCATATGCTGAAATAAAAATTGCTTTTGGACTTTGGCTTGGATTTGCAATAATATCAAATGGACGCTGCTTGACAAATGGCCAACAACCAGAACTTAATAAGTGATTTTTGACTTCTTCAGCAGACATTTTATCCGCATCTTGTTTGCCAAAATCTTTGAATGATTGTTTTCCATCAGCAGCAATCTTAATGCTGATAATTTTACGTTTTGCTCCACGAATTATCTCTATTACTTTTCCACTAACTGGACTAGGGAATAAAATACGGTCATCACTTTTTGAATAAAAAATTGATTCTCCTGCTTTTACTTCAGCGCCTTCTTTTGCAATAAGTTTTGGAATGATTCCGTGAAAGTCTTGAGGTTTTAGGGCAAACATGCCTTTGACAGGCAATTTGTTTGAAGTGAGTGTTGCCTCACCAACAAGTTTAATGTCTAAACCTTTTTTAATACGAATGTCTTTTGACATGTTACTTTCGAAATTTAGTTATCTAAAAAAATCATGCAAATTTAAAGATTTTGCTTAGGATGTTGGAACAAAAAGAGCTTTAAATTAGTGATTTAAACTTATTTATAATTATTCTAAATAGATCAATTATTGATCTTGTTTTATATTCATTAAATTTGTAATAAATACGCCCAATAATTATTAAAATAAATGATACGATTTTTATGAAAAATACACTTATTACATTTTTTTTCTTACTAATCATAAATCAACTTAATGCACAAGAAACAGCACCACCCAATATTAAATCTATTCAATTTCAATCCCTAAATAAAACCACTTTCAATCATATTATCCCATTAGGAAATACGATAGAATTGAACTTTGATGATTTAGATGGAGATCAAAAAGAATATTATTACAAAATACAGTTAATGACTCACGACTGGAGAGAAAGCAACTTAATATCAAACCAATACATAAATGGATTTCAATCAAATGTAATTTTTGATGTAGAAAATTCATTTAACACATTTCAAAACTACACGCATTATACTGTACAATTTCCTAATCAAAACACAAAAATTACAAAAAGCGGAAATTATCTTCTTTCTATTTTAGATGATGTTGGAGATGTGGTTTTTACAAGACGCTTTACTTTATATGAAAATATTGCAATTGTTGGTGTATCAGCTAGTAGAAGCAGAAACACAAAAAATATGGATAAAGAACAAACTGTTCAATTTTTGGTAAATCATTCTCGTCTTCAAATTAATAATCCTAGCCAAGAAATTCATGTAGCTATTTTACAAAATGAAAATTGGAAAACAGCCATCACTAAAATTCAACCTCAATTTTACAAACCAAATCAACTTGTTTACAATTACATTAAAAAAACTAATTTTTGGGGAGGAAATGAGTACTTGTTTTTTGACAATAAAAACATTAGAAATGCTAGTGTAAGTATTGCCAGATCCGAACGTAAAGAAATAGTTCACAACTATTTATACCCTTACATTAACAGAGGATTAAAATCATACAGCTATAATCCAGATATTAATGGCCAGTTTGTAATCCGAAATATTGAAGCAACAAATCCAAAGACAGAGGCAGATTACGCAATGATGTATTTCTCTTTAAAAACTGGAAAAGAGATTGAAAATAAAGAAGTTTATGTATACGGTGCATTCAATAATTTTAATCTTACTGAGGAAAATAAAATGAATTTTGACCCTTTGACTAACCAATACAACGTCAACTTTTTATTAAAACAGGGGTTTTATAATTACACATTTGTTACAAAATCCGCTGAAAATTTGATTTCAGAATCTGAAATTAGAGGTAACTTTTCACAAACTGAAAATATGTATACTGTCATTGTTTACCACAAGGCTTTCGGTTCGTTGTTTGACAGAGTTATTGGAGTTGGATCTATTCAATACACCGGAGAACGCTAATTCTTAAAAACCAAAAACATTTCAACTATTTGAAAGAAAGTAAACCCTAAAAAATCTAGTGTGATAATTTCACATCCATTGGTTGTATTTATTTAAAAATTTATAGTTGAAATGAAGAAGTATTCATAGTGCTATCATCACTTTATAACACATGATTTTCTAAAAAGAAATAAGTAACTTTTCACATACTTGTATTGAGTTATACAAAAGATTATTGTTAAAGTTATCCGTCTCAAAACTAACAAATAAATTGTAACTTCGCGACATAAAAATTAGACGATTACAACTTAAAAACATAGAAAATGGGAAAAGGTTTTTTTCACGTACCAACCGCTATTAACGAAACCGTAAAATCATACGCTCCGGGCTCTCCTGAAAGAGAAGCTATTGCAAAACAATATGCTGAATATTTTAAAGGAACTGTAGATGTACCAATGTATATTGGAAAAGAAGAAATTAGAACCGGTAATACAAGAAATATGACACCTCCTCATGACCACCATCATGTTGTTGGTCAATATCATCTGGGGGAGCAGTCACATGTGGAAAGTGCAATAAAGGCTGCTTTAGAAGCAAGAAAAAATTGGTCTCAAATGCCCTGGGAACAAAGAGCTGCCATATTCTTAAAAGCTGCTGAATTAGTAGCCGGCCCCTATAGAGCAAAAATTAATGCCGCAACAATGATTGCACAATCAAAAACTGTGCACCAGGCCGAAATAGATGCAGCTTGTGAATACATAGATTTTCTACGTTTCAATGTAGAGTTTATGTCTCAAATATATGATGAACAACCAGACTCTTCTGAAGGGGTTTGGAATAGAGTGGAATATCGCCCTTTGGAGGGTTTTGTTTATGCTATAACTCCATTTAACTTTACTGCCATCGCAGGAAACTTACCGGCAAGTGCTGCCTTGATGGGGAATACGGTAGTATGGAAACCTTCAGATCATCAAATATTTTCAGCGAAAGTATTAATGGACATTTTTAAAGAAGCTGGAGTTCCAGATGGTGTTATTAATATGGTTTATGGAGATCCAGTTATGATCACTGATACTATTTTAAAAAATCCAGATTTTGCTGGTATTCATTTTACAGGATCTACTCATGTATTTAAAGATATATGGAAAAAGATTGGAGAAAATATTCATGTTTACAAAACATATCCTAAAATTGTTGGAGAAACAGGAGGAAAAGATTTTATTATTGCCCATCCTTCAGC
>CAJQMN010000069.1 GCA_905479435.1 uncultured Flavobacteriaceae bacterium
TTTGAAGAAGAAAGGGTTATGGCCTTCTCTAGTACTTTTATAGCCTCAACAGGATTGTTTTTTTTGAAAGTTAAATAGTTTGCGAATTCTAATTGAATTTCTAGAGTATTTCTGTTTACGCCATATTTTTGAAGTACCTTTTCAAAAAAGGAACTGTACTCTTTTTCTGTATTTTTTGTCATTATTTTTAAAAGAAACAGCTCCGCAGTTAATTTCTCTTCAATAAAGTTAGTTTTTTCAAGAATAAATTCAAAACACTCTTTTGCAGTCTTTGTACTGTTATTTTCAAAAGCAATTTTTCCCAATCTAAAAATAGTTTCGATATAGTTAGGATCCCTGTTAAAAAGTGCTTTTTCTTGAATAAAAGCTTTTTTGTATTCTTTTTGCTTGGTGAAAAGCCAACTCAATAATTCATTCCAGGCATTTTTAGGGTTGCTTATGGACTTTTTTAATAAAGCTTTTTTAAAGGCGATATTATTATTATTTGACGCATCGTTACTTATATATTTACTAATGTATCGTTGAACACCACTCAGATATTTTTCATTTTTATCTATAAGTGCTATATAGAATTCAAACATTTTCTCAAACGCTCCTTTTTCCCCATAAATTTGAGCTATCTGAAATTCATAACTTGCATTTTTATCAAGTTTCATTGTTTTAGAATATGCAGTAATAGCATAATTAAGTAGATTATTTTGCTGGAACATCCTTCCCATAATTCCACCTAAATTTGGGTTTAAATCTATAGCCTTAATAGCAAGATCATACTCTTTTTTTGCTAGTATTGGTTTCTTTTGTCGCTCAAAGTTATAGCCAATCTCTATCCTTAAATACTGCTGAGAAGGGTTATTAAGCAACTTTTCTTGAAGATGCTCTGCTGCTTTGTTGTAGTTATTTGTTTCTTGATAACAAGTAATTAAGCGCTTCAGATATCTAGTATTAAAAGGGTTATCTTTTTCTAGAGTTTCAAATAACTGAGAAGCTTTTTCATACGCTCCTTCTCGGAAATAGCTTTCGGCCAAAGAGGAATTATTTTGGCCATAAGCAACATATGTTAAAAACAATATTATTATGAGAAAAAGGTTTTTCATCTCTATCAAAGATAATCAACTCAACTGTTAAATATTATTAAACTTTTCTATTTTATAAAGACATTCTAAAATTTTGGCATACTTCTTGGTTTTAACATTAAAAACAAGTTGTGTTTAAATTTAAAATAATTCTCTTTTTAATGTTTAGTGTTTTTTTGTCTTGTCAAGACAATGATATGTTGAGTCAAGATCAAGAGGCACAGAGATTACAAGATCTGTTTATTGAAATAGAAAGCATGGTAAGCACTTTTAGTTGTGACAATTCGGATGATTGGACTTTCATAGGTTACGGAAGTAAGCCTTGTGGAGGATTTGTTGGTTATATCGCTTATCCATTATTTATTGATACTCAATTGTTTATTGAGAAAGTAGATGCTCATAAACAAGCACAAGAAGATTTTAACCAAAAATGGCAAATATATAGTGATTGTTCCCTGCCAAATCAACCAACAGAAGTACTATGTGATAACGGAGTACCTAAATTTATATATTAAATTATTAGATGAGAAAGCAATAACAACGACATAACCCCAAAATAAGAACAAAAATGAACGAACTAACTAAAAAACATGAAAAAGCAAAACAAAACTCAATAGACTTTATGAGAACAGGTCAGATAAGTAATTATTTTAATGCACTTTTAGAAATGAATAAGTACAGAAAGTTACTTAATGCCATTATTGCTAATTAATAGTTGAGAAACCTGTGTAAGGGACTAAAACTTCTGGTATGTTTATGCCTCTTTCTGTTTGGTAATTTTCTAAAATTGCCGCCAAAACTCTGGGTAGGGCTAGAGAGCTACCATTTAATGTGTGCGCCAGTTGATTTTTACCATCGCTATTTTTAAAGCGTAGTTTTAGTCTATTAGCTTGAAATGTTTCAAAATTTGAAGCCGAACTAATTTCTAACCATCTGTTTTGCGCTGTAGAAAACACCTCAAAATCAAAAGTTAAAGCAGCTGTAAAACCGGTATCCCCCCCGCACAAGCGTAAAATGCGATACGGTAATTTTAATTCTCTGAGTATTCCTTTAATATGTTCTACCATTCCGTCTAGCGCCTTATAAGAACTATCAGGGTGCTCTACCCTTACAATCTCTACTTTATCAAATTGATGCAAACGATTTAAGCCCCTAACATGAGCGCCATAACTTCCTGCTTCTCGTCGAAAACAAGGCGTATATCCTGTAGCCATAATTGGTAAATCATTTTCATTTACTAGATTGCCACGATACATATTTGTAATTGGTACTTCTCCAGTTGGAATTAAATATAAATCATCAACACCAATGTGGTACATTTGCCCCTCTTTATCAGGCAGTTGTCCGGTGCCTATACCTGATGCTTCATTAATTACATGAGGTACTTGATATTCTGTGTAACCAGCAGCAGTATTCTTGTCCAAAAAATAGCTAATTAAAGCCCTTTGAAGCTTGGCCCCTTTTCCTTTATATATGGGAAAACCAGCTCCTGTAATTTTTGTGCCTAATTCAAAATCTATAATGTCATACTTTTTAACTAACTCCCAATGCGGTAGGGCGTTTTTGTGAAGCTCAGGAATTATTCCCTCCTTAAAAACCTCCTCATTGTCTTCTTCAGTTTGTCCTGAAGGAACAGAGGTATGTGGAATATTTGGAATTTGAAACAATAATTCTTGAAGCTTTTTTGAATACGTATTTAATTGATCTGTAAAGTTCTTAGATTGATCTTTTAGCTTTTTAGACTTTTCTTTAGCAAGCGCAGCCTTTTGGATTTGCCCTGTTTTAAATAATATTCCTATTTCCTTAGATATCGCGTTAGATTCCGCTAAGGTATTGTCTAATAAAACCTGAATATTTCTTCTAGTTTTATCTGTTTCTAAAACACGCTCAATAATCTCTTTAGCATTAACAAAATTTCTTTTAGCTAAGCCTTCTAAAACTAATTCTTGATTGTTTCTAATAAACGGAATCTGTAACATAATGTGTTTAATTATAAGACTTCAAAGATATAGTAAGTGAATCAATATCACAATGTGTTATATGGGATTGTTTGACAGGTAAGAAATCGCATTTTGTTTATCAATGTTTAATTGATCTACCAGCTCCTCAACTGAATTAAATTTTTGCTCTTCTCTCAGAAAATGAATTAAAGTAATAGTAATTTTTTTACCATAAAGGTCATCATTAAAATCAAATAAATGTGCCTCAATAGTCTGATGCTTTCCAAGAACGGTTGGGTTGAAACCAATATTCATTATTCCAGAAAATACAACAGTATTAATTTGTGTTTTGATAATGTAGACTCCTGAACTTGGTATTAGCTTGTAGGGCTCTTTAACCTCTATGTTGGCCGTTGGAAAACCAATTGTTCCCCCTAATTGTTTGCCACTTACAACGATACCACTAAGCATATATTGATACCCAAGGTAAGTATTCGCTGTTTTTAAATTTCCTTCTTTTAGGGCAGTTCTTATTTTTGTGGAACTTACAGAAACATCGTCAATATCTTGAGCAGGAATTTCTTCGATATTAAAATCATATAATGAACTATACTCTCTTAATTGATGAATATTACCCTCTCTATTTTTACCAAAATGGTGATCATAACCAATAATTAATTTAGAAGTGTTCAGCTTATTTACTAAGATGTCTCTTACAAAATCGAGAGCAGTAAGTCTAGAAAACTCCTTACTAAAAGGGTGTATAATTAAATAATCTAAGCCCATATTTTCTAGAAGCATAGATTTTTCATCTAAAGTGTTTAACAACAGAATAGCTTTATCTTTCTGTAACACCATTCGTGGATGAGGGAAAAAAGTTAAAAGTACAGACTTCTTACCTTCTTTATTTGCAGTAGATATAAGGTTTTTTAAAATTTTTTTATGACCAATATGAATTCCATCAAAAGTACCAATGGTAACAATTGTTTTTTCTAAAGAATTAAAAGCAGCAATAGATCGAATAACTTTCAATAGAAGAATAATTAAAACACAAAGTTACAACTCATTAATCAATATTACTGAAGTCTAGAACAAAATAAGATTATCTTAAAAAAACAGCCTTAGACTATGTAATTACTCAAAAATATTACAAAAATATTACAAAAATCAAAAAAAATCGTACATTCGTCTTTGTTAATAAACAATTTATATCATGATAAAAAAGACAATTTTCTTTGCATTTGTTATGCTTGCTAGTGCAACAATGCTAGCACAAACCACCATTACCGGTGTTGTTAAAGACGCACAAACAGGTGAAACACTTTTAGGAGCTAATGTTAAAGTTTCTGGAAAAGCAATAGGAACAACAACAGACTTTGATGGTAAATTTTCACTCAAAGTAGCTGATGCTCCTCCATTTACAGTTGAAATCTCTATGCTTGGCTTTAAGGCAGTAAATGTAGAAATTACAAAAAACAATCAAACCGTAAATGTTAGTCTTCAAGAAGATGCAACATCTTTAGAAGAAATTGTGTTTTCTGCCTCAAGAAGAAAACAAAAAGTACAAGAAGCACCAGCTTCTGTATCTATTATTACGCCAAAAGATATCTTAAATTCAGCAGCTGCGGTTGACCCTGTGATGAATTTAGCAAATATTGCTGGAGTTCAGATGCAACAACAATCTGCTAATACTATTAATATAGAAATGCGTGCAGGTTCGGGAGTATTTGGAACGTCTACATTTCCAATATTAGATTATCGTTACCTAGTTACACCTTCAGCAGGAACTTTTCAAAGTTACCAGTCAGGTATGTCAAATATAGACATCCAAAGAGTTGAGGTTGTTAGAGGAGCTGCTTCGGCCTTGTATGGTCCTGGAGTTACTTCAGGGGTAGTTCATTTTATGTCTAAAAGTCCAATAGACCACCCTGGTACTACTGTAGAAATGCTAGGAGGTACGTTAAGTACAACTGGTATGACTGTTAGACATGCTTTTAAAAATGATAACGATAAATTTGGGTTTAAAGTTAACGTAAGATACATGAAAGGAAAAGACTTTGAATTAGATCCAGTGGCAGACGCTGATTTTATTTCAGGTTTACAAACTACTATTTCTCAGCCAGCTATTGTAAATGGTAGAGTTGACCCAACTCAACCTGGAGAACAGTTATTATCGCTTTCAGATTTAGATGATAATGGAGATGGAAACCCTTTAGCAACAGAATATAGTAATTATTCAGCTAACGTTCATTTAGAATTCAGACCTACAGATGAAACTACAGCTTTTATTTCAGGAGGGTTTGCTCAAGGAGGTGGATTATTCTTTAATTCACAAGGAGCAGGATATCAACAAGGAAAAGACTACTGGGTTCAAGGTAGAATTCAATCAGGAGGTTTATTCGCTCAAGTATACTACAACTATAATAATGGTGGTGACGAAGAAAACCCAACTTTTTTATACCAAACAGGTTTAAGACAAGTTGCTGAGAGAAACTCTTTAGAGGCTCAGCTTCAATATAACTTTGACATCCCAAAATTTTTAAACTCAAACTTTACCATAGGTTCTGACTATAGAAACTCTAAATCTATGACAGCAAACACATTGTATGGTATTAATGAGGATAGAGATGATTATATTATTACCGGAGCTTATCTTCAAGGAACTTCAAAGATTAGTGATCAACTAGAGATAACTTATGCAGGAAGATACGATAAGTTTAACTTCATTGACGAAGGAGCGTTTGCACCAAGAGTTGCTATAGTTTATAAAGCAAATGACAATCATACGTTTAGAGCTTCATTTAACAGAGCAAACACTGGGCCATCTGCACTTCAGCAGAACATAGATTTCCCTGTGTCTGTTATAGCACCTGGAATAGCAGATGTATGGTTATCTGGGCAGTATGCACCACAAGTATTTCCAGACAACCCAACAATAGACTTATCAATTCCTGGGTTACCTGACCTTCCTTACGGAACAACACAATTTCCTTTAGCTTATGCTTATGGTGCAGTAGCTGCACCTACATTAGGAGCATTATACGGAGGTTTAGCTGGAAACCCTTTCTTAGGGGTGGTTCAAAACTTTTTCAACACATATGCTGGAGGTACAGGAGGTACTGGACAATTAGTTGGTTATAATTTATTTAATGGAGAGCCAATGAATGAATTAACGCCTACAGGACGATCTGCAGTAGAAACGTTAAATTCTTTTGAGATAGGATATAAAGGGTTAATCGCAAATAAATTGTCTTTAGCTATAGATGTATATACATACGAAAGAAAAGGATTTACACAATTTACAGCTATCGGTCCAACATATAACTTGGTAGGAGCTGATTTTGCAAATGACTTAGGTGCACAAGTTGCTGGAGATTTTGCTTCAAGCCCAGGAGTAATTGCAGATATGGAGGCATTATATGCTTCACAAGGATGGCCATTAACAGGTATTCCTGCATTTGGTATTCCTTCATCCTCTGACGCTATTGCTGGTTTAGCAGGAGCTGCAGGAGGAGCTTTTGCTCAAGGAGGAGCAGGTTTTGATGCACAAATAGCTCCATTATATCCAATAATTGGAACTGTAGAAACAACAGCTGTACCTCAAGGTGATGGCTTAATGCATATTCCTGCGGGATACCGTCGTTTTGATGGTGCTACAAGAAGTCATGTAGGTGCTGATATGTCAATGGAATACTTTTTAAATGATAACGTAACATTATGGTTAAATAGTTCTTGGTTAAGTCAGAATGAATGGATTCCTGGAGAATCAAATGATGACGGATTGCCATTTTCTTCTTACTTAAATGCTCCTAAATTCAAATACAGAGCAGGTGTTCAATATTCAAAAGATAAAGTAAGAGGTTCACTCGCATTTCAACATGACGATTCTTTCAATTCTAACCAAGGATTTTTCTCTGGTGAAGTACAAGAGAAAAATTTATTTGATGTGAATATAGGGTACAACGTTTCTGATAATCTAAAATTAGATTTATCTGCTACAAATGTTTTAGACCAGAAATATAGAGCGTTTCCAACGATGCCAGTAATAGGTCGTAGAACTGTTCTTAAATTAACTTTTGATTATTAAAAACAAAAGATTTAAATAAAAAAGGCGACCATTTGGTCGCCTTTTTTATTTAATTAAAGTTAGCAAATAATTGACAAGTGGGATTAATTCTTTTGGCGGGTTATCATCATCAAAACCAGCACTAGTATATGTTTTCCCATTTAAAATCACCGCTACAGTAGCATACATAGCACCATCAAATTGGTATTCATTCGAGGGAGCTTTTAGTTGGTTAATTGTATTTAGGTTAATTTTTTTAACCAAGGTGTTTAATGAGTCTTTAACCTCTTCTGTGAGTGTTAATGAGCGGTTTTCTTTAGTGTTTTTGAAATACTTTAGGGTATTGTCTTGTAAAACAATTTCTGTTGAATATCCACGAGTCATTGCTTTGTAGTTTATTTTTTGAAAGGCAGTTTCCTGCTGAATTGATGAGCAACTTACTAGTAAAGAGAAACAAATGAGAAGTATTTTTTTCATGTCAGTGTTTTCGTAAAGGTAAAGAAAACAACATTTTTAAACTTAAAAAGAGTTTTGTTGCGCTATTAGCTCAACATTAGTATTGCTTTTTTTAAGCTCTTGATAAAAAGATCAATTTCTTCTTTGGTATTGTAAAATGCAAATGAGGCTCTTACGGTTCCAGGAATTTTATAAAACTCCATAATGGGCTGAGCACAATGATGCCCCGTTCTGACAGCAATCCCTAATTTATCTAAAATAGAACCAATATCATATGGGTGAATGTCCGCAACATTAAATGAAATAACAGCTGTTTTATTAGCGGTTCCATAAATTTTAACGCCACTAATTTTTAATAATTCTTGAGTTCCATATTTAAGGAGTTCTTGCTCGTATTTATTAATGGCATCAAAACCAATGGAATTCATATATTCAACCGCAACCCCAAAGGCAATACCTCCACAGATATTTGGAGTTCCTGCCTCAAATTTATGTGGCAATCCTGCATAGGTAGTTTTTTCAAAGGAAACAGTCTCTATCATCTCTCCACCTCCTTGATATGGGGGTAATTTTTCTAGCCATTCTTTTTTACCATACAATAGACCAATCCCGGTAGGGCCACAAATTTTATGCGCAGAAGTTACATAAAAATCAACGTCTAATTTTTGAAAATCAACTTTCATATGAGGTGTAGATTGAGCCCCGTCAATTAAGACAGCCGCTCCAACATGGTGCGCTTTTTCAATAATTTCTTTTACAGGATTTATGGTTCCTAATGCATTTGAAATATGATTGCAAAATACTAGCTTTGTCTTTTCAGACAACAAATTATCATATGCACTCATCACTAATGAACCTTCTTCGTTCATAGGAATAACCTTTAACTCAGCGCCTGTTTTTTCACATAACATTTGCCATGGAACAATATTAGAGTGGTGCTCTAAAGCTGATACAATGATTTCGTCTCCAGTTTTAAGTAGATTAGAGAAGCCTGAGGCAATCATATTAATACCAAACGTAGTTCCGGGGGTAAAAAGCATTTCATAGGCATGCTTGGCATTAAAATGCTTTTGAAGCACAATTCTTGCTTGCTCATACAAATCTGTTGCTTCTTGACTTAAGGTATGAACACCTCTGTGAATATTTGCATTATAGTTGGTGTAATACTTTACTATGGCGTCTATCACAACTTTAGGTGTTTGAGAAGTAGCTGCATTGTCAAAATACACTAACGGTTTTCCATTAACAGTTCTTTTTAATATTGGAAAATCTTCACGAATTTTTTCTATTGGAAACATTCTATTGCTATTGAGACACAAAGGTAGAACATCAAAGATAAAACTTTTAATAAACCTGTTATTTTATTCTTATGTTTGTGTAGGTTCAAATTTTTTAGAAGATGAAAATAGTAAAACGAATTTTCTTATTTATAGCAGTTATACTATTGCTTGCCGTAATTATCAATTATCCAAAATTGAATATTATCGCTGGTTATTCAGCAAAAAATACCGCTTCTTCTGTATTTCTTGGAAGTAGAAGTTTATCTTTTACTGATTCAACAGACAATAATTTCTCACCCGTTGACTTAGCGTATACTACTATTGATCAAAAAAAAGAGTCAGCAATTTCCTCTGTTTTTGGCTTACTTACACGAAAAGCGATCATAAGAAAGGGCTTGGGATCTGTTTTAACGCTAAACCAACAAGACGAAAATAGCACATACTTGACTCCAAAAAGGATAAAAACAGTAAATGACATAAAACCTTATCCTTACGGGAATGCTCCTCATAAAGATTCAGTTTTTGACAATATAGATTATGATAAGTTAAATGAAACTGTAGCTTCAATTTTTGGTGAAAGAAAGACAAGAGCGCTTTTAATTCTTCACAAAGACAAAATTATTGCAGAAAAATACGCCAAGGGTTTTACCAAAGATTCTCGTATTTTGGGATGGTCTATGACAAAAAGTATTATGAGTACTATTTTTGGAGTTCTTCAACATCAAAAAAAAATTAATGTATTTGATAAAGCACCCATTACATCTTGGCAGAATGATACAAGGAAAGAGATTACAATTCATAATTTATTACAAATGAATTCTGGTTTAGAATGGGATGAAAATTACGATGAAATTTCAGATGCCACGAAAATGCTTTTTTTAGAACGGGATATGACTAAAAGTCAAGAAGATAAAAAAGTTGTTGGAAACCCAAATAAAACTTGGAATTATTCTTCTGGAACTTCGAATTTATTATCGGGAATTATTAGAAAACAGTTTAAAAATCATCAAGAATATTTAGACTTTTGGTATACAGATTTAATCGATAAAATAGGCATGAATTCTATGATCTTAGAATGTGATTTAGCTGGTAATTACGTAGCTTCATCATATTCATGGGCAACACCACGAGATTGGGCTAAATTAGGATTGTTATATTTACATAATGGCGTTTGGAATGGTGAAACATTATTTTCAAAAGATTGGGTAGATTATGTAACAACACCTACACCAACCTCAAATGGAATATACGGAGCTCAGTTTTGGTTAAATACAGAGAAACAATTAAAGGATGTTTCCAAGGATATGTTCTTTGCCGACGGATATCAAGGCCAAAGAGTTTATATTCTTCCAAAGGAAGATTTAGTTATCGTTCGTTTTGGGTTATCTTGGTTTGAAGAAAATGAGTTTTTAAAAGGAATTTTACAATCTATACATTAAATACATATTCAAATGAAAAAAACAATTATTTTAAGTTTAATGCTTTGCATTACAGGAATTGCTTTTGGTCAAAAAAATGATAACAAAATAAAGATGTTATCTGATGAGGTAGAAGAGAAAGTTATCGAGTGGAGAAGGCATATTCATCAAAATCCCGAATTATCAAATAGAGAATTTAAAACTGCTAAGTACATAGAAACCCATCTTAGAAATTTAGGAATTTCTGTTCAAACCGGTGTTGCAAAAACAGGAGTTGTTGGAATACTTAAGGGTGAAAAACCAGGAAAAGTTGTTGCACTTCGAGCAGATATAGACGCCCTACCTGTTACAGAAAGAAATGATTTGCCTTTCAAATCTAATATAACCTCAACATATAATGGTAAAGAAACAGGGGTTATGCACGCCTGTGGACATGATTCTCATGTAGCGATATTAATGGGTGTTGCAGAGGTCTTATCTCAGATGAAAAGTGAACTTCATGGGACTGTTAAATTTATATTTCAACCTGCTGAGGAGGGAGCGCCTAAAGGTGAAGAAGGTGGTGCAGAATTGATGGTTAAAGAAGGGGTTTTGAAAAATCCTGATGTAGACGCAATCTTTGGATTGCACATTGCAGCAGGTCTAGATGCAGGAAAAATAACCTATAAACCAGGAGGCATTATGGCCGCATCTCAATCGTATCAAATCGACGTTAAGGGAAAGCAAGCACACGGGTCTAGGCCCTGGGCAAGTGTTGACCCTATAATGGCCTCTACACAAATAATTAGTGGATTACAGACAATTATAAGTAGAGAATCTGAATTGACAAAAGAGGGTGCTGTTATTACTGTTGGAATGATTAATGCAGGAATACGAAGTAATATTATCCCTGAAAAAGCTACAATAGTTGGAACGATTAGAACCTTAGACTATGGGATGCAAGATTTTATTAATAAAAGAATGAAAGAAATGGTTCCAGATATTGCAAAAGCATATAGAGCGGAAGCCACTATTGAGATTGAAAAAGGATATCCAATAACATTTAATCATATTGGTTTAACCAGTCAGATGTTGCCTACATTGCAAAGAATAGCTTCCAAAGAAAATGTAATTGAAGTAGATGCGATTACCGGAGCTGAAGATTTTTCTTTTTTTCAACAAAAAGTCCCAGGCTTATATTTCTTTCTAGGAGGAAAAGCCTTAGATGTAAAGCCAGAGGACGCAGCAGGGCATCATACACCAGATTTTCTTTTGGATGAAAGTGGTTTTGTGTTGGGTGTTAAAACCATGTCAGCTTTAGCGATAGATTATTTAGACCAATAAGATATAAAAAACATAAAATAGACAACTGAGCCTGTTTTATGTTTTTTAGTTAAATATTAAATCCAATATTAACGTTTAATTTATTGGCAATTAATCTTGTTATTCTATCCTTAACTTCAGGAATTTTAACGCTTTCAAGAACGGTATTGGCAAAAGCATACATTAATAAAGCTCTTGCTTCTTTTATTCCAATTCCACGTTGTTGCATGTAAAATAAGGCTTCCTCATCTAACTGACCAATGGTACATCCGTGAGAGCATTTTACATCATCTGCAAAAATTTCTAGTTGAGGCTTAGCGTTAATTGTAGATTTATCACTTACCAGCACATTATTGTTTTTTTGGTATGCATTTGTTTTTTGTGCTTCTTTTTCAACAATAACTTTTCCATTAAAAACACCTGTAGCGCGTTCGTCAAAAATGCCTTTATAATCTTGATGGCTTTCACAGTTTGGTTCTATATGATGAACGAGAGTGTGGTGGTCTACATGTTGTTTTCCTTCAATTATGGTAATCCCTTTTAAAATAGAATCTATATGCTCACCTTTTTGATAGAAGTTTAAATTATTTCTTGTAATATTTCCACCAAAAGAAAAGGTATGAACAGAGACAACACTTTCTGATTGTTGTTCTATAAAAGTATTGTCTACCAGAGAAGCAGATATATGATCATTTTGAATTTTGTAAAAATCTACTGTTGAGTGTCTGTCTGCGTAAACTTCAGTAACAACATTTGTTAACACAGCATTTTCAGTTAGACTTTGGTGACGTTCAATAATTTGAACATGTGCATTTTGTTCTACCACAATTAAGTTTCTTGGCTGTAACATCGTTGCAGCTTCTGTTCCCGTTGTGAAATTTATGATTTGTATGGGCTTTTCAACCTCTGTATTCTTTGGAATATGTATGTAGGCACCTTCTTTAGAAAAGGCAGTATTTAATGAGGTTAAATTGTCCTGTTTTGCAATCTTGTTAAAATAATTTTCAATAACAGGCTTGTACTTGGCCTTAGTTAAGGCAGAAGACATTAGGCAAACATCTATACTATCATGTGTTGTTTCAGACAAAAAAGAACTGTACTTCCCATCAATAAAGATTACTTTATAGGTGTCTATATCATGAATAAAATATTGTTTTACATCTGCAAGGTTAATAGATTTTTCTTTGTCTGGAAAAATACTGTAATCTTCTTTTAAGATTGTATTTAAAGAGGTGTATTTCCAAGCCTCTAATTTTTTTGATGGAAAGCCTAGCTTTTCAAAATTTTGAAAGGCTTCTGTTCTAATCTCATGAATATCAGAGTTGATATTTACGCCGTCTTCAAAAGCGACATACGAGGAAATTATTTTTTCTTTTAAATCCATACGTAATGGTTTATGATATCATTTCTTCCTTGATCCAATCATACCCTCTAGCTTCTAATTCTAGTGCTAAAGATGCATCTCCTGTTTTAACTATTTTACCATCATGAAGTACATGAACAAAATCCGGAACAATATAATCTAACAATCTTTGGTAGTGTGTAATAACGATAACAGCATTATCCTTAGACTTTAATTTATTAACCCCATTTGCAACAATTCGTAAAGCATCGATATCTAAACCAGAATCTGTTTCATCTAAAATTGCTAATTTAGGTTCAAGCATTGCCATTTGAAAAATTTCATTACGCTTTTTTTCTCCACCAGAAAATCCTTCATTTAAAGAACGAGATAAGAATTTACGATCAATTTCTAAGAGCTCTGATTTTTCACGAATCATTTTTAGCATATTTTTCGCAGGCATTTCCTCTAAGCCTTTTGCTTTTCGATTCTCGTTGATAGCTGTTTTGATGAAGTTAGTAACAGAAACACCAGGAATTTCTACAGGATATTGAAAAGATAAAAACACACCAATATGAGCTCTTTCCTCAGGTGCTAATTCACTTATATCTTCTCCATTTAGTTCAATAGTTCCTTGATTAACCTCATACTCTTCTTTACCCGCAATGATATTTGCTAGCGTACTTTTACCAGCTCCATTTGGTCCCATAATTGCGTGAACCTCACCTGCATTTACCTCTAAATTCAATCCTTTTAAAATCGATTTATTATCTACACTTGCTTTTAAATTTTCTATTTTTAACATGTTATTTATACTATTTGCTTGTGATTTTAAGTACAAGTATTAATTTTTAATTTATCCAACAGAACCTTCTAGGCTAATTTCTAGTAATTTCTGAGCTTCAACAGCAAACTCCATTGGGAGTTTGTTTAGTACCTCCTTACTAAATCCATTTACGATCAAAGCAATGGCTTTTTCAGTATCAATACCTCTTTGATTGCAATAAAATAATTGTTCTTCACCTATTTTACTTGTAGTAGCTTCATGTTCTACTTGCGCAGTTTTATTTTTTACCTCAATATAAGGGAAGGTGTGGGCACCACATTTATTTCCCATTAATAAACTATCGCATTGTGAGAAGTTTCTCGCATTTTCAGCTCTTGAATTTATTTGAACTAAACCGCGATAACTATTTTGAGATTTCCCAGCAGATATTCCTTTGGAAATAATAGTTGATTTCGTGTTTTTCCCCAAATGAATCATTTTAGTCCCAGTATCTGCTTGTTGATAATTATTTGTTACAGCGATGGAATAAAATTCTCCAACAGAATTATTACCTTTTAAAATACAGCTTGGGTATTTCCAAGTAATCGCAGAACCAGTTTCTACCTGTGTCCAAGATATTTTTGCATTGGTTTCACACAACCCTCTTTTGGTTACAAAATTATATACACCACCTTTTCCTTCGTTATTTCCTGGATACCAATTTTGAACAGTAGAGTATTTAATTTCGGCATCATCCAAAGCGATTAGTTCAACAACCGCAGCATGTAATTGATTCTCATCTCTACTAGGTGCTGTACATCCCTCTAGGTAGCTAACAAAACTTCCTTTGTCTGCAACAACAAGAGTTCTTTCAAACTGACCTGTACCACCTTCATTGATTCTAAAATAAGTAGATAATTCCATAGGGCAACGAACCCCTTTTGGGATATAACAAAATGAACCATCTGAAAAAACAGCAGAGTTTAAAGCGGCATAAAAATTATCTGATGTTGGAACAACAGTTCCAAGATACTTTTTTACCAATTCAGGATGTTCTTGTATTGCCTCGGATATAGGCATAAATATAATCCCTTTTTCTCCAAGTGTTTTTTTGAACGTAGTGGCAACAGAAACAGAATCAACTACAATATCTACAGCAACATTTGCTAACCTTTTCTGTTCTTCTAGAGAGATACCTAGTTTTTCAAAAGTAGCAAGTAAGTCTGGGTCAACCTCATCAATATTATTTAGTTTAGGTTTTTGTTTTGGAGCAGAATAATAAGCAATTTCTTGAAACTCCGGTTTTTTATAACTTACGTTTGCCCACTCAGGTTCTTCCATTTTGGACCAAACTCTGAAAGCCTCTAAGCGCCAATCCGTCATCCATTTTGGTTCATTTTTCTTTTTAGAAATTGCACGAACCACATCTTCATTCAATCCTTTAGCAAAGGTTTCACTTTCTATATCAGTATAAAAACCATATTCATACTCTTTGGTCTCTAACTCTTCTCTTAAATCGTCTTCTGTGTATTTACTCATTTTAATTATGAATTATAATGAAAAACTTTCTCCGCAACCACAAGTTCTGTTTGCATTGGGGTTATTAAATATAAACCCTTTTCCGTTTAAGCCTCCTGAAAACTCTAAAGTTGTTCCTACCAAATACAAGAAACTCTTTTTGTCAACAACAATTTTTACATCATTATCCTCAAAAATTTTATCATTTTCTTTCTGCTTATTGTCAAAGTCTAAGTCGTAGGATAGGCCAGAGCACCCTCCACTTTTTACACCAACTCTGACGAAGTCTGTTTTAGCGTTAAAGCCGTCATCTGTCATTAATTGAATCACCTTATCTCTGGCAGTGTCTGAAACCTTTATCATAACTTTATATAGATTAACTCTAAATTGTGCCTGCAAAGATACGACATAAGTCTAAAAAGACTAGTGTTGCTTTAATTTATATTGATATATACAAAAATCAATTAATTTTATCAATCACGAAAATCTGGATTGTTAATAAATTCTAAATCTGTCAATGTCAGTAAAAAAGCTTTTAAATCTATTTTTTCTTCAACTGAGAGTTGAACTCCCCCTTGACTTACTTTTTTCATTAAAGGGTCTATAGTGGGAGAAAATTGCAACCCTTCACTGTAGTGGTTTATAACTTCCTCTAAAGTAGCAAAACGACCATCGTGCATATAAGGAGCGGTAAAAGTAAGATTTCTTAGGGTAGGTGATCTAAACTTGCCATTATCATTAGGGTCTCCTGTAACAGTACCTAATCCCAAATCATTAAAATTGGCATCTAAACCATTGTTGTGGAACTTATTATCTGTCCACAAAGGGTTGTTGTCACTTCCGTGGCAATGGAAACAATCTCCTTTTTCTTCATCCATAAAAACAGCAAAACCGTTCAGTTCTTGTAAACTTAATGTAGCATTACCAAGAAGGTATTGATCAAATTTTGAGTTTCCAGAGATCAAAATTCTTTCAAACTGAGCTATTGCTTTTGCAACCAGAACAGAATCTATTGATGAAGTACCAAAAGCTCTAGAAAAAAGGATGGGATATTCAGGGTCTTGTTCAAGTTTAGCAACTACATTACTCCAATCACTATGCATTTCTATAGGGTTTATAACTGGCTCTAAAGCTTGTCTTTCAAGGCCTAATTCTTTTCCATCCCAAGCAAACCTATCACTAAAATTCCAAGCTAAATTTATGAGCGGCATTGAATTTCTAACACCAAAAACACCTTCTATTCCATCGCTAAAACGGGTGTCATCTGTAAACGAATTTTGTGGCTTATGACATGTTGCACAAGCTTGTGTATTGTTTCCAGAAAGTTTTTTGTCAAAAAACAGTTTTTTACCTAACGCAACCCCTTCCTCAGTTAAAGGATTATTATTTGGAATTAATGGATCTATTAATTTTTGTTGAAAAAGTTCGGGAACTTTGAGCGAAAAGGGAACAGGGATATATTCTTCTTCTATATCTGTGTCTTGGTTTGAACAAGACATAAAAATCAAGATTAAAAAAAACAAAAGAAAATATTTTACATTCATTTTATTGAGTAATGGAAACTAAATCAAATACAGATGAACCGTTTTGATTCATTAAAAGTTGCACATCATAATTTCCCATTAAATTTGTATCATATTCATTTAAATCCCAAGTATTTGGGTTTTTAAACCATTCTGAAACATCCATTTGTATAGTAATATTAGTGTTGCTGCCAATAGTTACCGCCCCTAAATTAAGGGTAAAAGAGGTATCTACAGCGTCATTTACATTTGTTGGGTCTATGGCGCTAATGACATGATAATTGAAAGGTGCTTCCACAGAGGCTGTGTTTATGTATTTTCCATCAAATTGCATAAAATGATAGCCCCCTCCTAAAGGAGCAGGCACATTAAAGTTAGCTGTATTTAAATCTGGGTAAGCCCCATCTGTGTTATCTGCTCTTTTTAAACCAAACCTAAAAGTAACGGCATTATATTCTCCAGGTAAAATACCTTCAGAGGTCCTAAAGGACATACCTTCGTTATTTGTAAGATCTACTAAATTATAATCGTCAAGAATCGTTACTTCACCACTCTCATGAGTTAATGAGACTTCAGAGACTACATACCTCAAGCGTTCTATACTAAGAATTTGGTCATTTTCATTAGTAAACTTTAATTGTCCAAAGTCTGCATTTGTAATTTCTGTACCATTCCAAGAATGATTAAAGTTAAGTGTAATCGCAACAGGGTTTAGAATTATGTCTTTATCTTCACTACAACTAGTTATAACAATAGAGAAACAAATAATTGCTAATATTTTCTTCTTCATTTTTAATTTATTTTTATGATTAATAGGTCTGTAAACCCCTTGTTAACCAAAATGTCTCCATTAAAGCTACTTGTTTCACCTACAGCAATAATAGTTCCATTTGTTAATTGAACGGCATCATAAGCAAAATCAATTTCTGCACCTCCAACTGTTGTTTCCCAGATGAGTTGACCTGAATTGTTTATTTTAGTTACCCAAGCATCGTTTTGCCCCTGATTTTTATTCACATCTCCATTAGAACTTCTAGAACTTCCTGCAATTATAAATCCACCATCAAAGGTTGAGCTTATAGATTTAGCTACATCAAAATTAGACCCTCCATATGATTTTTCCCATATAGTGTCTCCATTATCAGAAATTCTCAAAACCCAAAGGTCTGCTCCTCCATTATTAAAAGATACATCTTGTTCTTCGCTTCTTGTATCACCAACAATAATATGATCTCCATTATCAGTAGAAATTACTCCTCTTGCTTCATCGATTTCTGAGCCACCGTACGATTTCTCCCATATAATAGCGCCAGAAGAACTAGATTTTATTACCCAAAAATCATAGGTTCCTTTATTATTTGAAATATCAACATCATTACTGTCAGAACCACCAACTGTTATTAAATCGCTAGTAATATTCTCAATAATCCCGGCTGGGTTATCGGTAAAAGATCCACCATAAAAACGAGACCACACCAAATCTCCCGAGGCATTAATTTTTATAGACCAATAATCTCCTCCTGCATGGCTTGGCGAATACCTTCCAGTATTCCCATTTCCTCCAGAAGCCGTAACATCCAAAACCCCAGAAAGCACAAAATGATTATCTGATGTTTCTAGTATTGATACACCTTCATCAGCCCCACTATACCCAAAAGATTTTTCCCAAATGATAGCGCCTGTAGCATTAATTTTAATCACCCAGAAATCTCTATTACCATTATTTATTGTAACATCTCCATCTGAACTATCTGAATATCCAATTAATGCATATCCTCCATCTGAGGTTTGAATTAGTTGATTTCCTCTGTCATCACCTGAGCCCCCATAAGTTTTAGTCCACTCTAACAGTGCCTCTGAATTAAATTTAAGCAGCCAATAATCATAATTTTCACTACTCTTTCCGGTAACATCACCATCTATACTTTGGGTATAGCCTAGAACAGCAAAACCACCATCTGAAGTTGCAATTACAGATTTCGCAACATCATTTTTTGACCCTCCAAAAGTTTTTGCTTGCTCCAGAGAACCGTTAGAAACTGGAATAATTGGATTAAGATCTTTGTCTTGGTTGCAACAACTGATAACAATTAGCATGGTAAAAAAAAGCAGGAACCTTCTCATTGATTTAATCTCTTTTCCTCACAATATAAAAACCGGTATTAATATCACTTATAACAATGTTTCCACTAGTGAAATAGGGATATACATTCCACACGCCATTAAAAGAAGCATTGTCATTTGAGGGGTAGGTGTCAAAAAACCCCGTTTCTGTCATAGTTCCGTTACTAATATTGCTAACATCTACTATTCGAATTCCAGCAGAATAATTAGCGAGGTAATAATCAGTTCCTTTAACATATCCGTTATGATCTATAGCTGTTGTAGGGCCAAAATAATTCATATGAATAGAAGGAGCATCTAAATCGGTAAAATCAAAAACAATATTTTTTGTATTGCCTCCAAAGTTTCGCTCATCCAATTCGTCACCTAAAATAAAATAGTTCAAATCTTGCGTAAACCATCCCTGATGGGTGTACCCAATATTAGGATAATTTATGGCTGAAATTTGTGTTGGATTCGCTTTATCTGTTACATCAACAATAACCACTTCATTTTGATTACTGCCTATTAAAATTTCTCTCCCTGTATAATCACTGTCTGGACCATTGTAGGTGACAACTTGCGCATCATGAGAGTAGGCGTCTTCACCATATCCGCCAGCAGCTACTGGGTTTAAAGGATTAGAGATGTCTACAAAATGCGGCCCACCACTATAGGTGTTTGTACCAACAGCATAGGCATATCCCTGAGTATCATTAATAACGATGTTATGCGCATCTCCAAAACCATCATAATGTGCATCTGACGTAAAAGTTTCAGGAGGTTGGTTGGCAGCGATATTTCTTAATTTTGTAAGATCAAAAACTTGCATTCCATGGCCGGATGCCTCACTTACAATAAAAGCATAGTTTCCATAGGTTTTGATATCTCTCCAAGAACTATTTGTTGTATGTGTGGGTAAAAACCCAACAATTCTTGGGAATTCTAGGTCAGAAATATCAATAAAAGAAGTTCCTGTATTCAGACCCATCAAGGCATATTCTTTTCCAGTATCAGGGTCTGTCCATCCCCAGCAATCATTACCAGAATTTCCACCTAGAGTTGTTAAATCTATATGACCAACTAAATCATAATTGTTGCATGGGTAAATTCCTGCAAATCCATCAATACAATATTCAAGGACATACGGAGGGCTTTCATCTACATCAATAATTGAAAATGTAACGGTCTTAATCTCGCTGATATTCCCGATGGCATCGTTTGCAGTTACTTCAAAACTATAACTAGATTTCATCTCAAAATCAGGGTTAGCATCTAGGCTTACAACACCATTATTTAGAGACAACAAGTCTGCATCTTGCCCCATTAAAGAATATCCAGTTATCTCAATATTATCAGTAGCCACAATTATATAAACTGTTTGTCCTGCCCCAGTATTTTCAACTAAGTCTATTCCAGTATCCCCAGATATTATTTGAGGAAGTGTTATTTCTAGAAGCACAGACCTATCGCAAGAGTAGGCTATTATTCCTAAAAATAATAAAAGCATGACATATTTTTTCATAGTGGTAAAGGTGTTAATATAAAATTATTTTTTTGTAAATGGCATTGTTTACTTTAACAATATACATTCCTTTTAAGTTTTTTTCTAAAGGGAGAACGAATTCTTCATCATTTATATTATGCTTAAAGAAAATTTGTCTTCCAAGAACATTAAAAACAGCTACAGTTTTAATTTGCTGATTTTGTGCTGCTTTAATTACAGGGTTTTTATTTGTAGGGTTAGGGGATATTGAAAAACTATTTTTAAGAATTTCAATATTACCCAAAGTTTCAGATTTTCTCACAACAAAAAGACCTCTTTCAATATCATTTATAATAATATTTCCACTATCAAAATAAGGATATACACTCCAAGCACCGTTAAAACCAGCTCCATTATTAGTTGGATAGGTATCAAAGTATCCTATTTCTGTGAATTGATTGTTTGTTTCTCCAATAGTTGAGATATCCAAAACGCGCATACCCGCTCTATAACTAGCCATAAAAAAATCAGTTCCTTTTACATATCCGTTATGATCTATTGCGTTTGAGGGGCCTAAATATGTATTTATTTGTATTGGGTTATCTAAATCTTGAAAGTCAAAAACAAGAGTTCTGGTATTGATACCAAAATTTAGTTCATCCTCCTCATCTCCAAGTAAAAAATAACGTTGATCCTCTGTAAACCAACCTTGGTGCGTATAACCAATCTGAGAGTAGTCAAATTCAGAAACTTTTATAACATTACTTTTGTCGGTAACATCTAGGATCACAACTTTATTCTCATTACTGCCAACTAAAATTTCTTTGCCTGTATAATCTGTATCTGGTCCGCTGTATGTTACTACTTGAGCATCATGTGTATAACCATCTGTAGCATAGCCTCCTAAATTCACAGGGTTTAAAGGGTCAGAAATATCAACAAAATTTGGACCACCGTTAAAGGTATTACACCCTAAAAGGTAAGCTATTGCACTAGTTTCGTTAATAATAATGTTATGACAACTAGTTACCTCATCATAAACAAGATCTGGTAATTCAGGTTCTTCAGTTTGATTGGTCTCTCTTAACCTCGTTAAATCGAAAACTTGCATTCCATGATTACCAACATTATCTGCCACAATAAAGGCATAATTACCATAAATTTTTACATCTCTCCAATAATTATTACCCGCATTAGAATCTAAACGCCCCCAAAAAATAGGATTAATAGGGTCTGTAATATCTACAAAAGCCGTACTATTTGTCATAGCTGCTATTGCATATTCCTTTCCAGTGTCAGGATCAGTCCAACCCCAAACATCACTTCCCTCAGGATTTCCTAAAGAGTTTGCCAAAGTACTCACTGGAACATGAGAAAGTAAATCATAATTATTGCACGGAAATTCTCCTGAAAAACCATTAGTACATGGGGTTTGCCCATAGCTGTAAAATAAGGTTAGTTGCAAAATAATAAAGAGTAATTTATATTTCATTATTCATAGAATTTTTACCAAAGGTAACAGATTCAAAGGGGATACAGCATTAAAAGCATCATAGTAAAAATAAAGGAGGTTTATTTTCTAGATGTGTATATCTTTGCAAGATGTTAGAAGATAAAAATCAATCAAGAACTTCGTTGGCTGAACTGGGAGAGTTTGGTTTAATTAATCATATCACAAAACACTTTAAGGTTTCTCATAAAACAACTGTAAAAGCCGTTGGTGATGATGCTGCTGTACTAGAGCGTTCAGAAAACCAAACATTAATTACCACAGATTTGTTAATTGAGGGCGTACATTTTGATTTAAGCTATATGCCACTTAAACATCTGGGATATAAGGCCGTAGTAGTTAATCTTTCTGATGTTTTTGCAATGAATGGGGTGGCAGAGCAAATTACGGTATCTATTGCGGTATCAAATCGTTTTCCTTTGGAAGCAATTGAAGAACTCTATGCTGGAATTCAGTTAGCCTGTGAAACTTATACTGTTGATTTAATAGGCGGTGATACCACATCATCTACAAAAGGGATATTAATATCTGTAACAGCTGTTGGTAAAGCACCAAAAGAAGAGATTGTTTATAGAAATGGCGCCAAAGAGACTGATTTAATTGTAGTTTCAGGAGACTTGGGGGCTGCATATCTTGGATTGCAGGTTTTGGAAAGGGAAAAACAGGTCTTTAAGGTAAATCCAAAAAATCAGCCAGATTTAGACAATTATACCTATTTAATTGAGCGTCAATTAAAACCTGAAGCGAGAAAAGACATTCCTGTACTTTTAAAAGAAATGGACGTGCATCCTACATCCATGATTGATATTTCTGACGGACTATCTTCTGAAATTATGCACATATGTTCTCAAAGCGAGGTTGGGTGTAAAATTTATGAAGATAAAATTCCTTTAGACCCTCAGGTAATATCTGCTTGTGAAGAGTTCGATATAGATAGTACTATGGTAGCCTTGAGTGGAGGTGAAGACTACGAATTATTGTTTACGGTGCCTATAGCAGATTTTGAGAAAGTTAAAGGAAATCCGCACCTTTCTATTATAGGTCATATCACCAACCAATCAGCTGGACTAAATTTAGTTACTAGAGCCGGTCAGGAATTAGAATTGAAGGCACAAGGATGGAATGCTCTTGAAAATAAACAAGGTTAACCTTAGGAGTAAAGAGATTGTCTAATAAATGTATTCAAGACTCTAACTAATTCGTCTGATTTTTCAATATGACTCATATGACCTCCAGACAAAACAACTGTCTCAGATTGTGTTTCTTCGGCTTCTTTTATCCCTTTTTTTACTGGCAACACAGGATCTTTTTTTCCGAGAATAAACAACTTTTTAAAGTGATTATTTTTTAAAACAGACAACCTGTTTGGCCGTATTCTCATTCCTTCTTGACATGCAACATACCCTTGTAAAGGGGTTTTTAAAGCCTCATCAAGTGCGTTACTTATCTTATTTTTGAAGACTGTTTTACTCTCTTCACTAAATAAATTAATAAAAGACATTCGTACTAAATTTTTAAAATTCTTTTTCACCATTTTGTTAGCTCTTTCGCGAAGTTTTTTTCGTTGTTGATGATCTGAATTTGCAGTAGAATTTAACAAACACAAACCTCTAATCATTTCTGGATTTTTTTCTGCTAATGCTAACGAAACATAGCCGCCCATAGAATGGCCAATGAGTGTGATTTTTCGAATTCGCAAGGATTTTAAAACTGCAAAAACAGCTTCAGCCATTATTTCCATTGTATGAATGTAGCCAAGGCACCCAGACTGTCCATGTCCTAACAAATCTAAAGCTAATACCCTTTTGTTTTTAGAAATTATAGGGATAACTTCATTCCACATGTGATTGTTTTCTAAAAAACCGTGTAATAATACCACTACGGGTCCTTTTCCAGAATCTGTATATGAAATTTTAGTATTTTTAAACGTCAGCCATTTTTCCATAGTACAAAAATATGTATCTTTCCTACTTGTCATAGAATTTATTTCATGTTTTCATCATTTTTTGTAAGATTTATTGATAAGCATGAATTTAAATTGAAAATTGCCTTAATCGTAAGAACATATACAGAATAACGGTGCAATATTTAGATGTATTTTTGGGAAGCAAAAGTTCTTTTAAGCAGCTGATTTTGATCAACTTTATCAAAAACTCATTTTGTTTGATTTTTGCCTTTTTTCATGCTTTTTTGAAGATTTTTGCCCTTTTTTTACAAAAAAACAACAATAATGACTAAAAAAAGAGAAGTTTGGATTACCGGTTTTGCTCTATTTGCTCTTTTTTTTGGAGCTGGAAATCTTATTCTTCCTCCTTTTTTAGGCGCTAATTCAGGAGAGGAATGGGGGTTGGTTTTTTTAGGGTTTATCATAACAGCTGTTTTTATTCCTATTTTAGGAATATTTGCACATGCAAAAGTACAAGGAACCATGTATGATCTAGCAAGTAAAGTTGCTCCTTGGTTTAGTTCTTTGTATTGTATTATCATGTATTTAATTGCTGTTACACTTCCTGCTCCTAGAACAGCTTCTGTTGCTCATGAGATGGCTATTCAGCCTTTTTTTGGATCTAGCCCGTTGCTTACAAGTAGTATTTATTTTCTATTGATTTTTATTTTTGCGATCAATAGATCCAAGATTATTAGCCTCATTGGAAAGTTTTTAACACCAGTTATTGTTGTTATTTTACTTATTATTGTTTTGGTGTCTATAGGTTTTTCTGAAGATATGATTCTTAGTGGTTATGACTTCCCTTTTGCCACAGGAGTTCTAGAAGGGTATCAAACTTTCGATGCTATTGGTGGAGTTGTTGTTGGAGCGGTACTTATAGTTTCGCTAAACATTCAAGGTAAAAGAACCTATGATGACACTAAAAAACTGATTACAAAAGCTGGCTTAATAGCCGGACTGGGATTGTTATTGATTTACGGTGGGTTAATTTATGGTGGCGCAGCATTAAGTTCGTCATTTGTTAAGGGAGCCTCAAGAACAGAAGTCTTAACAAGTTTAAGTTCGCAAACACTTGGGTCTGTTGGAACCTCTTTTTTAAGTATTTTAGTTGCTTTAGCATGCTTTACAACAGCAGTTGGTATTGTTACAGGAACTTCAGATTATGTGAAAGAGATGTTTAAAAACTCACAAAAAGCATATGTCATAACTGCTTTTATAAGTTGTGTGTTAGGTGTTCTTATTGGTCATTTTGAAGTAAGCTTTATAATTAAAGCAGCCATTCCGGCATTAATGTTTATTTATCCAATAACTATTGTGTTGATTTTACTGAATGTAATTCCAAAGCGATTAACTTCTCCTGTTGTGTTCAAAGGAGTAGTAGTAATAACATTAGTGTTTAGTATTCCAGATTTTTTAGGATCACTAAACCTAGGAAACCTAGTGGATTTCTTTACACAATGGATTCCGTTTTCTTCTCAAAGTTTAGGATGGGTTCTTCCAGCAGTTATTGTTTTTGTCTTGCTAAATATTTACAGCCAAAGCATCAAAAGGCGTAATTGATAAGTTCCTTAATCCTAGAAAATAAAAGTATATTTGCAAAAATACTATGCTAAATTATTATACTTATTTAAATGAAAACACCACAAAGTGGGTTAGCTTCGTTCACGGTGCCGGAGGAAGTAGTTCTATATGGTTCAGGCAAATAAGAGCATTTAAAAAAGAATTTAACGTGTTGGTCTTAGACCTTAGGGGTCATGGGAATACGAATCCTACTTTTAAAGATACCTTTAGTAGTGAGTATACGTTTAATGCCATAACAGAAGATATTTTAGAGGTTTTAGCATACTTAAAAATTAAAAAATCCCATTTTATTGGGATTTCTTTGGGAACAATTCTCATTAGAAATTTAGCGGAAAAGAGACCAAATTTAGTTGAAAGCATGGTTCTTGGAGGTGCTATTTTAAAATTAAATTTTCGTTCTCAAATTTTAATGCGTGTTGGAAATCTATTCAAATCTGTGGTTCCCTATATGATGTTGTATAAATTGTTTGCTTTCATTATCATGCCAAGAAAAAACCATAAAGAGTCTAGACTTCTTTTTGTTAATGAAGCAAAGAAATTATATCAAAAAGAATTTATTAGATGGTTTAAGCTCACCGCAGAAATTAACCCTCTACTTCGATTTTTTAGAGCAAAAGACATAAAAATCCCTACCTTATATGTTATGGGAGAACAAGATCATTTGTTTTTACCTTCAATAAAAAGAGTTGTTAAAGAACACATCGAATCTTCATTATATGTGGTAAAAAATTGTGGTCATGTCGTAAATGTAGAGCAACCGGATGAGTTTAATACAAAAACAATAGGTTTTCTAAATAGCCTTTCTTCATAAAAGACAGGAATTAGTTTTTATTCATTAAGGCCTCAATTTCATCTGCCTCAATAGGTATATTACCCATTAAGTTAAAAGGCTCTCCAGATTTTTGAATTACTACATCATCCTCTAAACGAACTCCAAAACCTTCTTCGGGAATATAAATACCAGGCTCTACGGTAAAAACCATATTTTCTTCTATCGGCAAATGTAACAACCCATAATCATGAGTATCTAATCCGATATGATGAGATGTACCATGCATAAAATATTTTTTATAAGCGGGCCAATCTTTATCTTCATTTTGAACGTCAGCCTTATCTAATAAGCCTAAACCTAACAACTCTGAAGTCATTAGTTTTCCAACCTCGACGTGATACTGTTCCCAATAAGTACCAGGGACTAATAATTTTGTAGCTTCTTTTTTAACAGTATTTACAGCATTATAAACTGCTTTTTGTCTGTCTGTAAATTTCCCAGAAACAGGCACAGTTCTTGTTAAATCGCTTTTATAGTTCGCATATTCTGCAGCAACATCTAATAATATTAAATCACCAGCTTTACATTGTTGATTGTTTTCAATATAGTGTAAAACATTTGCGTTATTTCCAGAGGCAATTATTGGGGTATAAGCAAATCCTTTAGATCTGTTTTTGATAAACTCGTGAACCAATTCTGCTTCAATTTCATATTCCCACACATTTGGTTCTATGAAATTTAAAATTCTACGAAATCCTTTTTCAGTAATGTCACAAGCCTTTTGCATTAGCGCTAACTCAATAGGGTTTTTTACACCTCGTAATTCTTGTAAAATCGGATTGCTTTTTGCCACAGAATGCGCAGGATATTTAGCTAACAACCATTTTGTAAAACGGGCTTCTCTTGTTTCTGTTTCAACATTGGCTCTATAGTGCTCATTAGTATTTATATAAAAAGTATCGCATTGCGTAGAGAGTTCGAAAAGTATCTTTTCTAAATCCTGTAACCAATAGACCGTTTGAATGCCTGCCGTTTTAAACGCTGCTTCTTTGGTAAGCTTTTCACCCTCCCAAACCGCAATATGCTCATTAGTCTCTTTTAAAAATAAGATTTCACGGTGTTTTTCTTTGGGGCAATCTGGAAATAACACCAATATACTTTCTTCCTGATCTATTCCACTTAAGTAAAAAATATCTCGGTGCTGATCAAAAGGCATTGTACTATCTGCACTAATTGGATAAATATCATTAGAGTTGAATACAGCTAGACTATTCGGCTTCATTTTAGCCGAAAAGTTTTTTCTATTATTGATGAAAAGGCTAGAATCTATTGGTTGGTATTTCATAGTGTACTAATTTGATTCACAAATGTAGCCAATAAAAAGGAAAAAAAAGACGCACTATCTGCGTCTATTTCTTGAGTTTCTTTTACGGCCACCTTCAGCACTCGATGATCTAGCACCTCTTGGTGTATGATTTTTACGATGAGGTTTTTTTGAAGTAGATTTTTTAAATGAACCCTTACTTTGAGTAGCAGCTCTTTTAGGCGGAGCATTATCCGTCGGCTCGAAGCCCTCTATAATTTCAGCAGCTAATTTTTTGCCTAGTAATTTTTCTATTTCTTTAAGGTATTCTGTCTCTTCACTACAAACTAAAGAGATTGCTTCACCGCTTGCACCAGCTCTTCCTGTTCTTCCTATTCTGTGAACATAGTCTTCAGGAATATTAGGTAATTCAAAATTAACAACGTGAGGTAATAATGGAATATCTAAACCTCGAGCAGCAATATCAGTAGCTACTAACACACGAATATCATTCGTCTTAAAATTGGATAAAGCTTTAGTTCTAGCGCCCTGACTCTTATTCCCATGAATAGCAGCTGCAGAAACCCCTGATTGAAGTAGTTTTTTAGTTAGCTTATTGGCACCGTGTTTAGTTCTCATAAAAATTAACACTTGATTCCAGTTTCCGTCCTTTATGAGATTGGTAACAATACTTGTTTTATCCTTTTTATTAACCCGATACGCTTTCTGACTCACCATTTCTGCAGTTGAGTTTTCTGGCTCGGCTTCTACCATTACAGGGTTTCTTAAAATAGTTTGAGCTAGTTGTTTAATCTCTTTAGAAAAGGTAGCTGAGAATAGTAGATTTTGCCTTTTAGTAGGCATATAACTAATAATCTTATTGATATCTCTTACAAACCCCATGTCTAACATTCTGTCTGCTTCGTCTAAAATTAAAACATCTATACGTTTAAAAGATACTGCTTTTTGATTGTGCAAGTCTAATAATCTACCTGGGGTTGCCACCAGAATATCTACACCTCTTCTTAACGTAGCTATTTGAGAGGCCGCTTTTACACCACCAAAAACCACAGTGGAATGAATATTTAAATAAGTACTATATCCTCTTATGTTGTCATACACCTGAGCTGCTAATTCTCTTGTTGGAGTTAAAACTAAGGCTCTTAAAGGCCTGTATTTAGGGTGTTTTGTTTCTGATAAGTATTGAAGAACAGGAAGTGTAAAACCAGCTGTTTTCCCAGTACCTGTTTGGGCAGAGGCGAGTACATCTTTTCCTGCTAAAATATGTGGAATTGCTTTTTCTTGAATTGGAGAGGGTGTTGTATATCCCTTTTCTTTAACTGCTTTTAACAAAGCATCTATTAGGCCTAAATCTTTAAATGACATCTATAATTTTTATGAAAAAACAACATTAGTATTTTTTCTGAATAGTGATGCAAATGTACACCATTAATTGTAAGCTAAGGGCTGACCTAAATTTTTCCTATAAGAATAAGATTAAAGAAAAAATAAAGTAAAGCAGAAAATCATTACAAAAATTTATTTGCTATTTTTGAGAGACTATACATTGCAAATACAACAAAAAATTAACCATTATGAAAACTATTTTTAAGGCTTTATTTTTATTCATTACTTTAGGAATGTCTGCTCAACAATCTGCAACAAAATCAGAAGTTGTTACAAAAGCACTTCAAGAAAAGGTGGCGCTTACAAATACATCTATCATTAAAAATATTTCTTTTAGTAATATCGGACCAACAATTATGAGTGGTCGAGTTGCAGATATTGATGTAAACCCTAATGATCCAACAGAGTTTTATGTGGGATATGCATCAGGTGGCTTGTGGTACACGAAAAACAATGGAACTTCTTTTATCCCTCTTTTAGACAATAGTCCAACCCAAAATGTTGGAGACATCGCTGTAGACTGGGACAACGGTACTATCTGGGTTGGAACAGGTGAAAAAAACTCTTCAAGATCTTCATATGCAGGAATAGGGATGTTAAAATCTTACAACCAAGGAAAAACTTGGGAGCATGTTGGGTTATCAGATTCTCATCACGTGAGTAGAATTGTTATTAATTCAAACAATCCGGAAGAAGTGGTGGTTGGCGTTATTGGACATTTGTATTCACCTAATGAAGAACGAGGTGTTTTTAAAACATTAGATGGTGGAAAAACATGGAAAAAAACATTATTTGTAAATAATGATACTGGAATTATAGATGTGGTAGCTGCGCCAGAAAATCCCAATGTATTGTATGCAGCTTCTTGGGAGCGAGAAAGAAAAGCTTGGAATTTTGATGGAGATGGTAATAATTCTGCTATTTATAAAAGTACAGATGCAGGAGATACTTGGGAAAATATTTCTAATGACAATGGATTTAGAAATGGAGCTGGTGTTGGAAGAATTGGATTAAGCGTTTATGATGAAAACACCGTATATGCTATCCACGATAGTCAGTTTAGAAGAAAATCTGAAAAGAAGGAAAAAAAATCCTCGAATGGGCTAATAAAAGAAGATTTTAAGAAGATGTCTACAGAAGAATTCTTAGCATTAACAGATAAAAACTTAAATAATTACCTGAGAGCAAATCGTTTTCAACAAAAATATACCTCAAAAACAGTTAAAAAAATGGTTTCTCAAGGAACTGTGATGCCAATAGATCTGGCAAAGTATTTGGAAGATGCTAATTCTTTACTATTTGATACTCCAGTTGAAGGGGCTGAGGTTTTTGTTACTACAAATGGAGGAAAAAATTGGAGTAAAACACATAAAAACCATATTGATGGGTTGTATTATTCTTATGGGTATTATTTTGGGGAAATTCGAGTAGATCCTCAAGATAAAAATACGATTTATGTTTTAGGAGTTCCAATTTTAAGATCTAAAGATGGAGGAAAAACATTTGTGTCTATAGGAAAAGAGAATGTGCATTCAGATCATCAAGCATTATGGGTAAACCCAAAAAGAAAAGGACATCT
>CAJQMN010000070.1 GCA_905479435.1 uncultured Flavobacteriaceae bacterium
AGGAACACAAGGGGTACAAGGAACACAAGGGGTACAAGGAACACAAGGAACACAAGGTGAAACTGGTACTCAAGGTGAAGAAGGTCTTCAAGGTATCCAAGGAACACAAGGGGTACAAGGAACTCAAGGAGTTCAAGGAGAAAAAGGAGAAAAAGGAGCACAAGGTACAATAGGTACATTAGGTTCTCAAGGTACTACAGGTACACAAGGAGAAACAGGTACCCAAGGTGAAACAGGCCTTCAAGGTACTACAGGTACACAGGGCGAAATAGGTACAACAGGTGATAAAGGATCTAAAGGTCAAAAGGGAGAGATTGGGGTACAAGGAACACAAGGTGAAATAGGTACTACAGGTCTTCAAGGCACTCAAGGAATACAAGGCACTCAAGGAACACAAGGATTAACAGGTACTCAAGGTGAAACTGGTACTCAAGGTGCCCAAGGAACACAAGGAACACAAGGTACTCAAGGTATTCAAGGTACAGATGGATCATTTGGTGGAGCTACTTTTGATTACACTTTTGATACATCCACCACCTCAGCTGATCCAGGAACAGGAAAAACAAGACTTAATAACTCTTTACAGGCATCTTCTGATGAAATGTATATTGATGCCACTGATGTTGATGGTAATAATATTGACTCATTTTTAACATCTATAGATGCAGTTACCTCAGCAGTAAAAGGATTTGTAAGAATATCTAATAAGTTTGATCCAAATGATTTCTTATTATTTAGTATAACTGATTTAACTGATAATACAGGTTGGTGGACAATAGATATTGCTGTTAGTGCCCAATCAGCAACATCTCCATTTATTAACAATGAAGATATTATAGTTTCCTTTGTAACATCAGGTAATAGAGGAGATAAAGGCGCTCAAGGAACACAAGGAGTACAAGGAACACAAGGAACACAAGGAGTACAAGGAGTACAAGGAACACAAGGAACACAAGGGACACAAGGAGTACAAGGAACTCAAGGGGTTCAAGGTGTTCAAGGTACACAAGGTGCTCAAGGTGTTCAAGGTATTCAAGGAACTCAAGGTGAAACTGGTACAACAGGTACACAAGGTGCTCAAGGAACTCAAGGAACTCAAGGTACACAAGGTACTGATGGTTTAAAAGGTGAAACTGGTGAACTAGGGTATAATGAGTGTTTAGATCAAACAGTTGCTGCTCTTACTTGGTCATTTAATCATGGATTAAATAACAGATACCCAACAGTAATGGTATTTAACACCTCTGGACAAGTAATAATACCAGAAGAGATTAATACTGTAGATGCAAATAACTTAGATGTTGTATTTAGTTTTGCTACAGCAGGTAGAGTTTGTGCCTCAATAGGTGGAATAACAACTACAGCATCATACGCAGATAGTTTTACAGTAGTAGATACTAATTTAACTACTCAGTTTAATTGTGATGTAGATACAGGAACTGAAACTGTAGCAACAGTAAGTACTACAGATTACTCTGCAGCATTCTTTGATTATGTTGTTTCAGATAGTACTAATCTTAGAGCAGGTACTGTAAAATCCGTTTGGGATGGTACTAGTATTAACTCATCAGAAGATAGTACAGCAGATATTGGAACCACTTCAGGGTTAACTTTAAGTACAGACATAAACGCAGGAAATGCTAGATTAAGAGCAACAGCAACATCTGATAACTGGAAAGTTAAAACATATGTTAGAGCATTAAACTTAACTAGTTGTACTCCAACTGAAAATCCAGTTTACACCAGTGCTAATGGGGTAACAGTCATAGCTAGAGCTTCTGCTGTAGTGGGTCAAAGTTATCAAGTAGATGGTACGGGTGCAAGTTATCTTGTAGTTGATAATACTTCTCTTGCAAGTAAAGTAAGTGCAAACGATGACGTAACATATGTAGTTACATCTAATGTAACGAATATGAGCAGTTTATTCATAAGTAAAACTTCATTTAATGATGATATAGGTTCTTGGGATGTAAGTAATGTTACGAATATGGGTTCGATGTTTAATGGTGCTACCTCATTCAACCGAGACATTAGTAATTGGGATGTGAGTAATGTAACGAATATGGCTGGGATGTTTAGTGGTGCTACTATTTTCGACCAACCACTAAATTCTTGGACTGTAAGTAGTGTTCTTAGTATGGCTACTATGTTTAGTTCTTCCCCTTTCAACAAACCATTAAATTCTTGGAATGTTAGTAGCGTAACAAATATGACAAGTATGTTCCAACAAAATACTTCTTTCAACCAAGATATTAGTGGTTGGGATGTGAGTAGTGTTACGATTATGTATGGTATGTTCTCAACTGCTACCTCGTTTGACCAAAATCTTGGTTCTTGGGATATGACTGGTATTACCACTAACCCTAGTGCCTTTAGCTTATATGACATGTTTGGGATTGCAGGTACTGGACAAGCTATTACACTTTCAACTTCAAACTATGATGCAATACTTATTGGATGGGCAGCTCAAACATTAGCTAGTGGTGTATATTTTAGTGGAGGAGATTCTCAATATTCAGCAGGTACAGCAGCAACAGCAAGAGGAACATTAACAGGCGCTCCTAATAACTGGACTATAGACGATGGAGGACAAGTTTAAATAATATAAACAAAATGTTATGAATAAGATTGAAGAGATATTTAAATCTTGGAACATCAGTTTTGACCCCAATAGTAAACAATCAGAACTTGCCTCTCAAAGGATAGAAATATGCAATAATTGTGAGTTTAAAAAAACCACTCTAAAAGTAAATACTTGTGGTGTATGTGGTTGCTTATTAAAAGGTAAAATATTTTCCCCAAATGTAGGTGCTTGTCCAAGAAAAAAATGGGATGAAATAGACCAAAGAATGTATAACATAAGAACTACACCAAAGTAATATTATTTAATATTTATTACAAAACATTTGGAGTAGCAACTCCTATTTATTATCTTTACATATAAACAAAAACTAAGTTATGAGTGAACAACAACTAGCAGAAACTGAAGATTTAAAACATATTTTAGCTGTACTAACACCTAAAGATGCTGAAGAGATTTTAGCGCTTAAAGATGAACTAAAAGACAACTGGAATAAAAAACAAATCTTTAGAACAGAAACAGAGATGAGAATCTCAGTTTTAAACGATGCTAAACACCCAACACCAGCTTCCAAATATTGGCAATCAGTAAGAGAACAATCAGCACATTTTGATGCTATGATGGGTTTATCTTTTGATCTTAGAAGAAATACAGTTGATAAACTTAGATTAGAAAAAAAGTTAGCTGAAGCAGAAGATGAACTTGATGCTATGGAAGCTCAGATTGATTTAGATCAAAATCTATATAACAGAGCTTGTATGGAACAAGTAGCACATGATAGAGTAAGAGAAATTCAAACTTGGTCTAAACTTAAAGGAGAGTTAGATGATGGAACATTTGATTCCCAAAATGTAAATACACACCAAACACTCTCACTACATAAAACTTTACAAAATAGAGTAAATACACTAAATGCATCTGCATCCCCATCAGAGGTTATGAATGCATTAGGTCCACTACAAACTGTAGAAAGATTAAAAACAGAAGATAATACACTTCTTACATTTACAGATGCTAAAAAGGTACATTTATTAGGTCAAAAAAATAAGTAATATATGTTTCTTTATACTAAAGAAAATGCTTTAGATTTAAAAATATGTAATGGTTTTATACAAACCTTTGAAAAATCTGATGAAAAAAAACCTGGATCTTTATATGGTCCTGAAGGTAATTCTTCAGAAAGTGGTAAAAAATCAACTGATATTTCTTTTTCACCCAAACATTTAAATGATCCTAACTGGAATCCACTCCTTACAAATCTAATCCCAGTATTAGAAAAAGGATTAAGTGACTATATGTTGAGACATAAAGTTGCTATGGATAATATGGATCCTTGTATTATAAGTCCTATTTTTAATATACAAAGATATCTACCAGGAGAAGGATTTTCTACTTGGCACTGTGAAAGAGCAACTGTAAATTATAGTAATAGGTTATTAGTATGGATGATACATCTAAATACAGTTATAGATAGGGGGGAAACAGAGTTTTTTTATCAACATCATTTTGAATCACCAGTAGCGGGTAAGTTATCTATATGGCCTAGTGATTGGATGTATTTACATAGAGGAGTTATTTCTCCTACTGAACCAAAATATATTTTAACTGGTTGGTATAATCAGTTAGATAGAGAATAAAATATAGAGTTATGGAGTTTAAAGTTTTTGAAAGATTATGGTGGCCAACCCCTGTATGGGACTGTCCTGTAATAGATATTGATAACAAATCAATAGCAGATTATTGTCAACAAGTTAGAAAAGAAAAACCAGGTGTTAATATATCTAATAAGGGTGGATGGCATAGTGGAGAGTTATTATTTCCATTACCACAAGATCTTGAACAGTTATTTAATGATTTAACTATATTTGTAAACGATGTTGCCGCACGTTATACAGGTACATCCGAGTTAATATTGGGGAATTGGTGGATTAACATAAATGGAAAACATGATTATAACCACCCACATGATCACCAAAATAGTGTATTATCTGGTACATATTACGTATCTGTTCCTGATGATAATATGGGTGATTTAGTATTACATAGAGGAGATAATGCAGAGTTTTTTTTAACTTCTAAAGTAAAAAGAGAAGAAACTATGGCTAATACTTTAAGTGTACAATGTCCAATAAAAGAATCTATGTTTTATCTATTTCCCTCTTGGGTTAAACATTCAGTAGATAGAAATGAATCAGATTTAGAAAGGATTTCTATAGCATTTAACTTTGTTACTCCCCAACAATAAAAAATGGAACAAGGTTATACATATACACCAAAAGAAATACATAATACTATACCTATATCTAATGCTTCACCTTTATCTGAAAAGTATATAGTATGGCATATTCAAGGTGGGTTAGGAAAAAATATTGCAGCAACCTCATTAATATCTAGTGTAAAAGAAAAATATTCAGACAGAAAACTAATAATGATAGTTTCTTATCCTGAGGCATTTCTAAATAATCCCTTAATAGATAGAGTATACCAACTAGGTCAAGCACCTTACTTTTTTCAAGACTACATTGAAAATAAAGATACAATAATCTTTAGACATGAACCATACCATCAAACAGGTCATATTAATATGACTAAACATTTAATAGAAAACTGGTGTGATTTACTTAACTTAGAATATAAAAACCAACAACCCAAAATATTCCTTAACTTTGTTCAACAACAACTTATAGGACTATGGACAAGAGAAAAACCTATAATGGTAATACAAACCTGTGGTGGACCAGGAGATGATAAATCTCTTTCATATTCTTGGACAAGGGATATACCACAGTCAATAGCACAAACTATAGTAAATAAATATAAAAATGAATATCATATTATCCAAATAACTAGACCAAATGGGTATGAGTTAGCTAATGTTGAAAGGTGTGATCAAAAAATGTCTAATATTGAGTTATTTGCTATAATAGGTGTAGCTAAAAAACTTGTACTTATAGATTCTTGTCTACAGCATGCCGCTGCCGCCTTTAACATAAAAGCAACAGTGTTATGGATTGGTACTAATCCAACTGTTTTTGGATATAGTTTACATAACAATATAAAAGCACAAATACCTAATAGAGCTAATCAGCTTATAGGTTCCTATTTATTTGATTATCAGTTTGAAAATAATACACATGAATGTCCTTATATTGATGTTAAAGATTTTTTTACTCCTCAACAACTAGATAAAGTATGAAACAAATATTATATTATCAATCTTCCCTTCCAAGAGCTGGTTCTACTTTACTACAAAATATTATGGGGCAAAATCCTGATTTTCATGTTACCCCAACATCTGGTATGGTTGATCTTATGTTAGGAGCAAGAATAGGATATAATGGTAATGCAGAGGCAAAAGCAGGAGATAAAGAAATGTGGAAAGAAGGATTTTATTCTTTTTGTAGAGAAGGATTTAAAGGTTATATTTCTAATCTTACAGATAAACCATACATTTTAGATAAAAATAGAGCATGGGGAGCTTATTATGCTTTATTAAATAATATTAATCCTAATCCCAAAGTACTTTTTATGGTTAGAGATTTAAAAGCTATTTTTGCTTCTTTAGAAAAAAAGTTTAGGACAAATCCTGATTATGATGATGGTTTATTAGATAATAAAAATCTAAAAAATATTACTACTCAACAAAGAGTAGAAACTTGGTCTGAAGGTCACCCAATAGGATATGCTGTAAATAAGTTACATCAATCCATTTTAGATAAAACAGCACAAAACTTTTTATTTATTAGATATGAAGATCTTTGTAGTAATCCCCAACTTCAACTAGATAGTATTTATGAATATTTAGATATATCATCTTTTACTCATAATTTTAAATCTATTCCTCAAATTACTATAGAAGATGATACGATTCATGGAATATATGGTGACCATATAATAAGAAATACTTTATCCCCTCTTCCAGATGATTCTTTAGAAATATTAGGACAATCTACCTGTGATTGGATTCATCAAAAATATAAAGGTTATTATAGTGCTATGAACTATAAAATCTAATAGGAATCTCCCTGCTAATATTTATATGTAAATAGAATACTTACCTATAGACTTACCTTTTGGACAGTGAAAAAAGGAACACATTATGCAGGCAGATGAATTTATTATCAGAAAAGGTTTTATTTCCCAAGGTGATGGAGTAGTCACAGGATCTTTAGCAGTATCAGGCTCACTCAAAGATGGTCAAGGAGGAACAGGAGCAGATGGGCAAGTTTTATCATCTACAGTATCAGGTTCAGTATGGATAAATCCAGGTTCTGGTCCTCAAGGCACACAAGGCACACAAGGAACACAAGGTACTCAAGGCGCTCAAGGCGCTCAAGGTGTTCAAGGAACTCAAGGAACACAAGGTACTCAAGGTGAAATAGGAGTTCAAGGAACTCAAGGAACACAAGGTGTTCAAGGAACACAAGGAACTCAAGGAACTCAAGGAACTCAAGGAGTACAAGGTCAAACTGGTACTCAAGGAGAACAAGGAACACAGGGAGTTCAAGGAACTCAAGGTATTCAAGGTACACAAGGCACACAAGGTGAAACTGGTGCCCAAGGAACACAAGGAACGCAAGGTAAAACAGGAGTACAAGGTACGGATGGTAACTTTGGTGGTAATTCATTTGATTATACTTTTGACTCCGGTACAACAGCTGTTGATCCTGGAACAGGAAAAGTTGCTCTAAATAATACTACACAAAATAGTGCTACAGCACTTTACATTGATGAAACAGATGATGATGGGAATAATATAGATTCTACACTTACTACTATAGATAGTGTTACCTCAGCTGTAAAGGGTCATGTTAGAATATCTGAAAAATCCGATGCATCAATATTTTTAACATTTGCTATCTCAGATTTAACAGATAATACAGGTTGGTGGACTTTGGATATAACAAATGAAGCTGGTTCAGCTACCTCCCCATTTAGTAATTTAGATGATATTGTAGTTTCTTTTGTAACTACTGGAGATAGAGGAGATACAGGAGCACAAGGTACTCAAGGAACACAAGGTGTTCAAGGAACTCAAGGAACACAAGGCACTCAAGGTGAAATAGGAGTTCAAGGAACACAAGGTACTCAAGGTCAAATAGGAGTTCAAGGAACACAAGGTACTCAAGGAATACAAGGTGGAAATGGTGCTCAAGGAGTTCAAGGAACACAAGGAACACAAGGAACACAGGGAACCCAAGGAGAAACTGGTACACAAGGAGAAACAGGTACCCAAGGTGAAACTGGTGTTCAAGGAACACAAGGTACTCAAGGAGAAACTGGTGCTCAAGGAACACAAGGTACACAAGGTACTCAAGGAACACAAGGTCAAACTGGTGCTCAAGGAACACAAGGAACACAAGGTATACAAGGAGAAACAGGAGCAGGTGGTTCTCAAGGTCAAAAAGGTGCTCAAGGTACACAAGGTACACAAGGAGAAACAGGTACAGGTACACAAGGAACTCAAGGTATTAGTGGAGCAGAAGATATTTTCCCATTTACAGGTTCTGCAGATATAACAGGTAGTTTAATAGTTACTGGTTCAGCTGAATTTTTATATTCCTCTGTAAGTACTTCTACAGCAGTTTGGTCAACAGGAGGAGCTTTAATAACAGCAAGATATGAATTAGCAGGAGCAGGAACACAAGATGCTGCTTTAGCATTTGGAGGATGGTCAAATACTACATCATGTGTTCAGTCAACTGAAGAATATAATGGTACATCTTGGTCAGGTGGGGGAAATTTAGGAAACGGAAGAAGTAAATTAGCAGGAGCAGGATTACAAAATGCTGGTTTGGCATTTGGTGGATCAGGTACTAGTAACTTTATGGATTCTACAGAGGAATATAGTGGTACAGCTTGGTCAGGAGGAGGAAATTTAAATATAGAAAGAAGAACTTTAGGTGGAGCAGGATTACAAGATGCTGCTTTAGCATTTGGAGGTCAATCATTCTTAGGTAGTAATTTAACTTGTACAGAAGAATATAATGGTACTGCTTGGTCAAATTGTACCGCTATGTCAGTTGGGAAAACTTCTCCTGTAGGTATAGGAACACAAAACGCAGCTTTAGCTGTTGCGGGTTATATGCAGTCTTCGAATTCAAGTTGTGTACTAGAATATAATGGTACTTCTTGGTCAGGAGGAGGATCTTTAAACAATGGAAGATATAATGCATCAGGAGCAGGAACACAAAATGCTGGTTTAACATTTGGTGGAAAAAATACTAGTAATACCTTAGTAACTTGTACTGAAGAATATGATGGCACAGCTTGGTCAAATAAAAATGCTCTAAGTAATGCTGTTGATAGGGGAGCAGGTGATGGAAGTGTTAATTCTGCTTTATCATTTGCAGGTAGGAATGATCCAGGTTTTGTTAGAACAACAAATACCGAAGAATATAGTTTATCTACTACTTCCACCCCTATAAAAACATTTGATTATGACGATACAACTGGTAATATAACAGTTTCAGGTTCAAGTAACTTTACTGGTTCAATGGATGTATCAGGTTCAGCTATTATTTCTACTTTCATACCAGGAGGCGGAACTAAATCATGGAGTACAGGTGGAGCTTTATCGCAAGCAAGATATGCTTTAGCAGGAGCTGGAACACAAACAGCAGGTTTAGCTTTTGGAGGTAAAGGTGAAGTTTTAGGTTCAGCTCAATATTTAACTTGTACAGAAGAATATGATGGTACTGCTTGGTCAGGTGGAGGAGCTATGGCTGTAGCAAGACAAGATTTAGCAGGAGCGGGAACACAAGATGCTACCTTAGCATTTGGTGGGTATTCAGTTAATTATAGGTCATGTACAGAGGAATATGATGGTACCACTTGGTCAGGTGGAGGAGCTTTACAAAATCAAAGAGGTAATCTAGCAGGAGGAGGAACACAAAATACTGGTTTAGCATTTGGTGGATATAATGGTAGTAGCTTACTATCATGCACAGAAGAATATAGTGGTACCGCTTGGTCAACAGGTGGAGCTTTACAAATAGCAAGAGCAGAATTAGGAGGAACAGGAACACAAGATGCAGGTTTAGCATTTGGGGGTTTTATATCATTAGCTTCATCATGTACAGAAGAATATAATGGGAGTACTTGGTCAACAGGTGGAGCTATGTTAGTAGCAAGGTGTGGTTTAGCAGGAGCAGGAACACTAAATGCAAGTTTAGCATTTGGTGGTGAAGGTACCAGTTATAATACTGTAGCTTGTACCGAAGAATATGATGGTTCATCTTGGTCAGCAGGACCTGCTTTAGGTAATGTAGTAAGAAATGGAGCAGGAGCAGGAACAGACACCTCAGCACTATCATTTGGTGGATATAATAACACATCTATTATTGGACTCACAGAAGAACTATCATCCTCTCCTTTAACTGCTGATACTTTTGAATCAAAAACTGATGGAAATTTAGTACTAGCAAATATTTATTTAAATAAAAATTATGCAGATGATACAGCAGCAGCAGCTGGAGGAGTACCTCTAGGTGGTTTATATAGAAGTGGAAACTTTATAGCAATAAGAATACAATAATATTAATAAATAAATTATATGAGTGAATTATCATTAACTGGATCATTATCAATAACTGATCAACTTATACTCTCAGCATCTTTACTTGATACAGATGGAAATACTGGCACAATGGGTCAAGTATTTTCTTCCACTGTAACAGGTTCAATGTGGGTAGATGCCGATTCTGGAGCTCAAGGTGCTCAAGGTACTCAAGGGGTACAAGGTGAAATTGGCACACAAGGTACTCAAGGAATACAAGGTGAAACTGGTACTCAAGGAACTCAAGGTACTCAAGGAACACAAGGAGAAACTGGTACTCAAGGAGAAACTGGAACACAAGGTGAAACAGGTACAGATGGTACATTTGGTGGGGCAAGTTTTGATTATACTTTTGACTCAGGTACATCAGCTGTTGATCCAGGAACTGGTGAAGTTGCCTTAAATAATACTACACAAAATACTGCTACAGAAATGTATATAGATGCTACAGATGATAATGGTAGTAGTATTAATACATTTATGACTTCTATTGATGCTGTTACTTCAGCTGTCAAAGGTCATGTAAGGGTTTCTAGTAAAACTAATGCTAATACATTTTTATTATTTGCTATCTCAGATCTAACTAATAATACAGGTTGGTGGACAATAGATATATCGATTGAAGCTTCTTCAGCATCCGCCCCATTTTCTAATAGTGATGATGTTGTAGTTTCTTTTGTAACAACAGGAGATAGAGGAGATAAAGGAGATACAGGAACACAAGGTACTAGTGGTGATACAGGAGCACAAGGTACTAGTGGAGCTACACCTTTTCCTTATATTGGAGATGCTCAAATAACTGGTAGTTTATTAGTACAGGGTGATGCTCAAGTTGAAGGAAATGATGCATTTGTGTATCAAGGTAAAGGAGCAACAACTGGTTATCAAGGTATTAAATTAGAAAATTCATTAGGTAATTTTCAAGCAGGTGTAGCCACTAATGTAGGAGTTTTCTTTACTGATTCTACTACTAATAGTGCTAATATAGGAACTACTCAATTACAAAATTTACATTTAGCAGTTAATGATTTAACTAAAATCTTTATTTCATCCTCAGGTGATGTTGGTATTGGTGATTCTAATACTACTGGAGTTGATAATAAACTATCAGTAGAGGGTTCTGGTCTAGCAAATGAAAATGTAGTAAAAATAAATAATCAAGCAAATGTTAGTTCAAGAATTTGGCTAAGAAATTCAGCACAAAGTGCTTATATATTTAATGGTGGATCTACTCCTGATACCTTAGCAACTGGTATTTTAGCTCAAGCTGTTGGAATGGGTGTCGTAAATGATTCACCTATACAATTCTTTAACGGATTAACTTCTACTGTTAAACTAACTATAGCATCCGATGGTGATGCCACCTTTACAGGTGCTATATCAACCCCACAAGTAGATATTTCTGGATCATTTGAAGTAACAGGTTCAGTAGAATTTTCTTATTTATCTGGAAGTGCTGGTGCTGCTACTTGGTCAACAGGTGGAGCTTTACAAGTAGCAAGAGAGGCTTTAGCAGGAGCTGGAACACAAGATGCAGGTTTGGCATTTGGGGGGTGTACTAATACTGGTATAGTATCATGCACAGAAGAATATAATGGTACCGCTTGGTCATCAGGAGGAGCTTTAATAACAGCAAGATATAGTTTAGCAGGAGCCGGAACACAAGATGCTGCTTTAGCATTTGGTGGTGCTGGATCAGGTGGTGAATGTGCTTGTACAGAAGAATATGATGGTACCTCTTGGACAGCAGGAGGAGCTTTATCAACAGCACGTATGTATTTAGCAGGAGCCGGAACACAGACTTCTGGAATAGCATTTGGGGGGTATAATTTTTCTGCAACTGCATGCACAGAAGAATATAATGGTACCGCTTGGTCAGCAGGAGGAGCTTTAATAACAGCAAGATATAGTTTAGCAGGAGCCGGAACACAGACTTCTGGAATAGTATTTGGTGGATATGAAGCGTTTAGTACTTCTAATAAAACAGAAGAATATAATGGTACATCTTGGTCAACAGGGGGAGCTTTAGCAGTAGCAAGATATAGTTTAGCAGGAGCTGGAACACAAAATTCGGCTTTAGCTTTTGGAGGTAAATTAAGTAGTTTTTGCTCATGTACAGAAGAATATAATGGTACCGCTTGGTCAGGTGGAGGAAATTTAGGAAACGGAAGAAGTAAATTAGGAGGAGCAGGAACATCAACTTCTGCTGTAGCATTTGGAGGTAAAAATGCTAGTAATGCATATCTATCATGTACGGAAGAATATAGTATTACTACTACTTATACTCCTAAAAAAACATTTGATTACGATGATACAACTGGTGATTTAGATATTTCTGGTTCAAGTCATGTTACTGGATCTCTTTTAGTAACAGGTTCAGTAGATTTCACTTATATGTCTGGAAGTGCTGAAGCAGAAATTTCAGGATGGGCAACTGGAGGGAATTTAATCAATCAAATACAAAATTTAGCAGGAGCAGGAACACAAAATGCTGCTTTAGCATTTGGGGGAAGAGATAATACTTTTGCAGCAGCTACATGCACTGAAGAATATAATGGTACCGCTTGGTCAGCAGGAGGAGCTTTAGCAGTAGCAAGATATAATTTAGCAGGAGCAGGAACACAAGATGCAGGTTTAGCATTTGGTGGTATGAATTTTTCTAGTGGAAATCTCTCATGTACAGAAGAATATAGTGGTACCGCTTGGTCAACAGGTGGAGCTATGCAAGTAGCAAGACCTAAATTAGCAGGAGCAGGAACACAAAATGCAGGTTTAGCATTTGGGGGAGGGCCATCCAGTTACGTAACATGTACAGAAGAATATAGTGGTACCGCTTGGTCAACAGGGGGAGCTTTACAAACTGCTGTAGAGGAGGGAGCTGGAGCAGGAACACAAAATGCAGGTTTATCTTTTGG
>CAJQMN010000071.1 GCA_905479435.1 uncultured Flavobacteriaceae bacterium
TTGAATTTGATGTCTCTGTACCCAAGTGATATATTCATTTAAATCGTTAATTAATTTTAAAAATTGTTCAGCATCTTTTAAAAATCTAAGATAATTGGAGTCTGTGTACTTTTTTCTTTCTACAAACTTCAGATAACCTAAGTATAAAGCTATTATTATTGCAATATTTATAATCCAGACCATATTCTCTTTTTAAACTTAATTGACATGCCTCTTATTTAAAAATATGCTGACAACATTAAAAATACCCTAATCATATCAACAATATTCCACATATCTCTTCCCATAGCTATTTTAAAAAAGCAGATCATGACCATAAAACAAACCATGTCTGATTCTTCTGATAGTTCTCCAAGGCTAATAAGCCAAAACCTATCACTCCTGTAAAACTAACAAACTTATAGAAAACATATGGCATTGTAAGTCTTCATACCAAAGTGGAATATTTATAATTAAATTTAGTAAATATTTTTCATGTTAATAATAAAAATTATTTCTAAAAATAAATTATTATTTCCGTAAATAATTTTGGAGAATAGGGGAGTTAGGTCACACTATTTTGTGGAGGATTTAGGTTCTTTTACAATCACTTAACGAGAAATAAAATCCCCACCATAATATTCGAAGAGTTCAAGACATTGATTGTGAAGGTTATTAATATTATCATTATCAATATTCAGCACCCCATTTTTTCTTATTCTCCAACCTGGGTTTTGACCCGAAGGTTCAGAGATTTTTATTTGTGTACCATTCCAATTAGGGAGTGTATACATTTTACGGATATCCCCATATAAAAAAATATTAGGCGAATCAATAAAGTTATCTATCCACGAATATGACCAAAGTTGGCATTGTAAATTAAACCACCCACCATCAGGAATTGAATTGTTATAAGTGCCTGTATTCTTTATTTCTACTATAATCCTATCGTTAGTTTTAATATTTCTATACACAACATCAGGTCTTCCATAAAATGGCTTACCATTGAATTCTAGACTAGATATCTTGAATGCCCGCCTATTTTTTAATGAAATATCTTCATATTCAAGAACCCAATCATTATCCAAAAACTCGTACTTAATTCTCCTATAGTCTTCCTCACTTGAGATAGAATCATATTTTAACTTTTTTGAAAGTGATTTTTCTAATTTGTTACCTCTTTTAAGTTGGTTTATATTTCCGTTCCCTTTATCAGCATTCAAAACCCAGCCAGAAAAACTTGAAACAAAATTGGGCTTTTCAACTTCATTAGTGATATTTTTAAACTTTTTAATTGAAATCTCGTCAAGAAGATTGACTTCACCTGACAAGAAAGATTGATAAAATTTAGAGGATAGAAATGAAGCTTGATGTAGTTTGTTGACTTTCCTTTTTTTTCTTTTTTTTGACATATTCTGTTTAATAATAAAATTATGGAAATATCTCAAATTTTCAAATTCACTAAAATCACAAATTTGTCAACATAAGTTTACCCACCTACATGGTTTAGTTAAAAGTTTTAATCACCCTATTTTATTAGATTTTGATCTATTACACCTTTGACATAAAAGCTGGACATTTCTTTTTGTATTAGCACCTCCTTCGCTAAAAGGTATTATATGGTCAAATTCTAAATTTTCGTTATTACCGCATTGGACACATTCTCCACCGTCTCTATTCCAAACACTATCTTTAACATCTTCTGAAATATGTCTAGACCTTGTTTCTGTCTCAAAATCCTCACCTGTGTTATTTTTTTTAGCCCATTGACTGTATTCATTAACAGTAATGTAGGTATCCATTTCTAACCAGTCAGAACCTCTATCTATTGCATCTAGAGCTTCTTGATTATTAAGGAATAAAAACTCATCATAACTTAATCCAAATACTTCTTGGAGGTTTACTTTGTGAAGTGCCTCTTGAGTGTCTATTCTATCATCATCTTGGTGCATCAGATAAATTTGTGTTCTTATAATTTTAGAAACCTCATTTGCAAAATGTTTTTCTTTAGTAAAGTCACCCTCTTCAATGTTAAAAAGTAATTTTAAAAACCTAATGTTTTTAATTTCTTCCTCAGTAATTAAATTGTCTTTTAGAGCCGCTACTATATAAAACAGGGTCAGTTTTACAGACTTATCTTTAAAATCTTCAAGGCTGCTAATTCCATAAATATTTAATATATCAAGGCAGTCTTTTCTTGAAGCTTTTAATCCTTTTTTTGCTATAACCTCTCCTACATCCAGAGATATATCTTTTAAAATACTTGAAGAAATTATATAAGAGAATGTTTTTTGTAATTGCATATATGTATTCTATTTTGATTACTACTCAAATATAATCTTTTCCAATATTTAGGCTAGGAAAATTTTCAGTTGGGTATTTTATTTTTCTTAAAAACTAACTCCTGTTTATTATTTGTGAAAATCAACTAAAACTCTCTTCTAATAAATCTAGCACTTGTTTTCCAATAGTACTACTTAACTTATTGTCTTGGTCCAAGACACTCACAAATCCAGATTTGCATAAATGAGTAATTGATGTTGTCTGGTCATTGTCTCTAAAAAAGTCTTCGGTTTCAAAGCGTTTAAATGAATTGTTTCTTGATTCACCAGGGTATAGAAGCATTGCTTTTTTAGCGTTCCAAAAACGGTTGTAGGCATACATTTGTCGTAAATCTGAGACAGATGAAGATTTATTTTGAGGACGTTTCCATTTAGTATCAATGATATATACCTTTTTTGGATCCTCATCATGTTGGATTACCACGTCTGGCTTTAGATAGTTAGAGCCAATAAACGTTTGACTGTCTTGCCCTTTTACAGAATAACTTGTACCCGCCAATTCTTTTCTTATTTGAATTAATATAAATTCTTCCCAAAGTCTATTCATGTCAAACAACAGCGATATCATTTTCTCTCTTCCAGTTGATATGTCTGGCGAGTAATTTAGTATAATAAGCCTCGCAAGCTCCAGGGCCTGATTGTAAGGCGCTGTTTTTCGATTTAAGACAATACCCTCAATCTGTTTTTTTGTAACCTTTAGAGGGGTTGTATGTGGAAAATTAAGAAGTACTCTTTTACAGCGGTCAAACAAATAACTTCCTTTAGAAAATTGTTCTAGAATTTCTAGCGCATGGGCTAGGGTTTGATGCAATAAATGATCATGGTCATAAACTTGATGGGTGGTGTAAAAACGCTCTTTGTGTACTAAGTTATGACGTATGTTTCCAGCAAATTCTAATTTCCCTTTTAAGGCCTTTACATTGCCGGTATTTTTACGGTATTTTTTTACAAGACCTCGATGAATGAGTATTTCTATTTCAGTCAAATACAACTCAAAATAAACCTCCAGTAAATTTAAATGTTGGCGTTTCACATTTGCTGCACCAGCAGAGGATGCTTTTAAGTGCCCACAAGCCTTTAGCATTTGCAAGAGAAGTCCTTTCCAATCTGCAGAGCTATTATCTTTATCTGCTTTGGGTAGTATCTCAATACTCAGGCCGTCAACTTGTATAATACCCACATATTGTTTGAATTTAACTCCATTAGGGATGGGGTCAAAATAATCAAAATTATGATACTCGTTTAACTTCAACAAAGCATTTAAATGCCTTGTATTAAAAGAAGCATGATCGGTGGTTAGCCTATCGTGTTCATAAACAGTTATGCGAGCCTTAGATTTCAATCTTAGTTGTCCTTATTTGTATTTAGTAAATTTTCAAGGGCATTGATTATATCAAAGTTATCGTCAATAGCAACTAGGTCATAAAAATCTCTATTGAGTTCCTCTTTACCTTCATAGTTAAAACCAGCAAAAGGATTTTTTGATTTTGAGTGAGATTTCACAAACCCTTCTCCTAGAACCAACCCAATTTTACCGTAGTCTCCATAAAAATACTCTTGTAACAAAGGCACAATTTTGTCCTTAAAGGCTAATTTTAATTCTTTGCTATTATTTATATTCATAAAATAGGAATGACCTATGGTGTGGTCTCTATCTATTAAAATTTCAATACGATCATTAATGGTACTTAAAACATCTTTTAAGTTAATACCATCTATCTCTTTTGATTCTAATAGGCTAACGTCGGGCATCATTTCCACAAAAGAGAAACGACGTCTTAGGGCAGTATCTAGTGCTTCTACAGAGCGGTCAGCGGTATTCATGGTACCATAAATGTCAATATTAGCAGGCACTGAGAATAAAGCCTTTGAGTAGGGGAGTTGCACAGAAATTTCGTTTGCTTCCCCTTTACGTTTGTCTTGTTCAATGAGGGTTATCAGTTCTCCGAAAATAGCAGATACATTTCCTCTATTAATCTCATCTATAAAAATAGCATATTTGTTGCCTGGATCATTTCTAGCATCCTCACACAAGGCCTTAAACACCCCATCTTCTATTTTGTATCCCAGTTCTTGTGTAATATCATCTTCTGTCATAACAGGTTTTATACCTTCTATAAAGTCTTCATAGCTATATGATTGATGAAATGTTACAAACTTATAACGTTCAATTGTTTTGTTAGCATCGGGTATAAAATTCTCTACTTTATCTATAAGATCATATAATTCTGGTATTTGATTTTCAACTTCCTCAGCTACGATATTCCATCGAGAATTTATTGATTTATTAAATATTAATGGCTGTTGTCTAGACTTAACGTTTACAAAATCACATTCATCAATTGTGTGTGCTTGTAATTTCCCCCAAATTGTAGCTTTTACTGTTTTTGAATTAGATAACTCTTCTTTTTTTTGTACCCATTTATGATTATAGATATCCTTTACTTTAGAGTCTCCAAGTTGTATTAACGCTACAGCAATAACTTCCCACCACGAGCAAGATTTCACAACAGATTCAAAATTCTTCTCAGCAGAAATAGAGGTTTCTTTTGTTCTATATAGAGGAAAATAATCTTGTTTTAAAGCAAATGTTTTTCCAGTACCTGGAGGGCCGTATAGAATTGTGTTTTTAGCAGATTCCATATTTTTTAAGTTATTATTTGTTTTTTGATTTATTATGTTAAATAATTCATCATAATAAGTCATTGTTTTTGTTTCGTCAGAGTAATATTTTGTAATATCCGTTAATGTTTTAAGTACAAGGCTGAAATTCACTGGCCAACTTCCTTTAAGTTTCCACTCAATTTGCCTTACCTTTTGATATTCCGCTCTGTTTTTGTCATACTCATAATTAGATGACACAACTCCGTAGCCAAGTAATTCATCTCTTCCTTTTTTGACAAATACTACATCTCCAATATTTATTTTGTTTAAAAAATCATCATTAGCTAGAGTGTCATTTTTTTTTGACCCTTTACCACCATATGAATTTAGTAAGGCGTTTTTTATTTCATCTCGAGTATTATATTGTTTTAAGTCTCCAATTTTATCCCAGCCAAGCCCCATGATTCCACCATTGTAAAACTCTTCCCATTTGTGTGCATCCTCACCTGGTGAGTATAACCAATATTGCGTATTTTTCATTTTCTCCCAATTTAATAGTGCATTGTACTCAGATTCTGTAGCGCTAAAATTTGTACCTTGATTTCCACCTTTGAAATTATTAAACACTGAATTAATCTTCATATCTGTTTTTAGCACCGGCCTTTTTGTTAAATCATGCGTGATTTTGATTTTCACTTGATCCGCTGGTTCTTTGCCTGGTTCATTCAGATAGTATTTTTTTTCCTTTTCACTAGACGTCTTCTTAAAAATATCTGAATTTACTTCAGCTAATGCGTAGCATCCGCTTTCCTTACCAGTTAACCATAATATGATTTTATCCCCCTTATTAATTTTTGATTTATGAGCATGGACCCACCATGTTTCTAAAGCATTATCCTCAATAGCTTTTACAGTGTCAAATATTTTCGGACTTCCCTGAAATACCCAGTAGTTTGGTACATTAAACAATTCATTGTATGAAACCTCATTAAAAGCACACATGTACATCTGGACAACACCCAGGTCTTTCGTTAAGGGTCCGTATTTTTTTGGGAGTAGTTTTTCTTTGTCTTTAAACTTAGCTTTTACTTGTTCACTAAGTATCGGGTTTTCTAATACTTGATAATCTACCTCCACAATTAAATCTGCATCTCCATCAACTAAATAAGGCCTTGGCTTTAAAACGAACTCTTTTGTAACTGTTGAAATGGCCCGAATGGCCTTGTTTGCATAGTGTATGATTTTATCCCCTTCGTTTAAGTGACGAAGACGATCATGATGGTGTAATTTGTGATTAGGTGCGGCAACAATACCATGTTCTAGTTCTGCCTTGTAATTATCTCCTTGATTAACCCAGTAGTACTCTGGTTTGAATTTCAATACCCTACGATTTAAGAATAAAATAAAATCCTGAACCAACCAGACCATATCTACGGGTTGTATTGTAGTGCCTGGTAATATTGTATTGATGAGCTCCTTAGATTCTTCTAAGAAGTCATTTAAAATAGAAGCTTTAATTTCCTTTAAACAAGTATTGGCCAAATTGAATGCGCGAACCCCAGATTTAGGATAATCATCTAAATGAAATAGATGGGCAATCCCAAGAGTAAGCTCTTCGCTTCCAAATAGCATTTGCTCTTCTGGCAAAAGAATTCCTGCCCATGTTGAGAATTTAGGGAATGACATTGGAGACTCTTTGAGATCATAATCGTTTAAGAGTTCCCCATTTTTTAAACGACGTATATTTTGAATATCGATAAGCGAAATGAACTCATCTTGATAGCGCTTTTGTGCCACAATAAAGTTTATACCCTTTGCTTTTGCTTGAGGATCGTATGTTTGTTCCTGAGACTCGTTACACTTGGCTAAAACCTCCTCGTCTGTTTGAGTTTCTAGGTCTATGTTTTCAGCCATCCATCTTCCAAAGCGAAACTTATAACCCTCCGCCAAGGTAAGCCAAGAACTCTCCCGGCAATAGCGTATATATTCTGTGAAATGTTCTTTGAATAAAACTTGGTCTAATTTTTCATCAATTACACGATACGTATATTTATAGTGCATCTTGCGGTCTGCTTCTTTGGGTATTTGCAACTCTTTGGTATCTGCTTTAGGTAAAATTTCAAAACCAAGTTCTCGTAGTTTCGCAAAACAAAAACTTTCTTCTCCTCCATCAAATATGCTGGCAAAAATAAACTGCCCTTTTTCGCTAAAGTATCCTGCAAGAGAAGTAATATATTTGGGAGGATAGACCACACCCTCATAAACTAAATCATAGGTGTTTGATTCTCTTGCCGATGGCACCCCTTCTTCTTTGATACGTTCAATTGCCTGAAGGACGTTTTGTTTTGTGATGTGTTGTAGTTTTTCTTTTTTCATCTCCATGTTACCTTATTCGTCTTTTTATCAATATACCCTAACCTGCCCATTCATTAAAATAGGCAATAACTAGTCTTTGAGTTCGTCTAAGTCCTCTTTTAATTTTTCTTCACAATAACTTCATTCTCTTTATCATACCTATAATTAACTATCTCTCCACTAACTAATAAAGAGATTGCTTGTTCAATGGCTTCCAAAGGAGCAATAAACCATTCTCTTGGAGTATGTCTGGTTCCTTTAT
>CAJQMN010000072.1 GCA_905479435.1 uncultured Flavobacteriaceae bacterium
AAGATTTTAAGACCACTATTTAAATCATAACAACATATTTATGGATTTTGAAACAAAAGCTATTAGGCTTCAAACTGAGCGTTCTCAATTTCAAGAACATTCAACTCCGTTATATTTAACGTCTAGTTTTATCTTTGAAGATGCTGAAGAAATGCGAGCATCATTTGCAGAAGAAATAGAGCGCAATTTATATAGTCGATTTTCAAATCCAAATACAGCTGAGTTTGTTAATAAAATAGTAGCATTAGAAGGAGCAGAAAGTGGTTATGCATTTGCAACAGGAATGTCTGCAATCTTTTCAACATTCGGAGCCTTATTAAATGCTGGAGATCACGTGGTTTCGTGTCGTTCTATTTTTGGTTCAACACATACACTATTTACTAAATATTTTCCAAAATGGAATATTGAAACAAGTTATTTTAATGTAGATGAAGTAGATCAGATAGAAAGTTTAATTCAATCCAATACAAAAATCCTGTATTTAGAAACGCCAACAAATCCAGGTGTTGATATTCTAGATTTAGAGCAATTAGGGAAACTGGCAAAAAAGCACCATCTAATTTTTATTGTTGATAATTGTTTTGCGACTCCATACCTTCAAAATCCAATAGAATATGGTGCTGATTTGGTGATTCATTCTGCAACAAAATTAATAGACGGTCAAGGTCGGGTTCTAGGCGGTGTTACTGTTGGGAAAAGAGAGTTAATTAAAGAAGTGTATCTGTTTTCAAGAAATACTGGGCCAGCAATGTCACCATTCAATGCTTGGGTACTATCAAAAAGTTTAGAAACATTGGCTGTTCGTGTAGAAAGGCATTGTGAAAATGCATTAAAAGTTGCTAAGTTTCTTGAAGAACATCAGCAAGTAAATTTAGTGAAGTATCCTTTTTTAAAATCTCACCGCAGCTATGAAATTGCAAAGAAACAAATGAAAATGGGCGGAAATATTGTTGTTTTTGAAATCAAAGGAGGTATTGATGCGGGACGAAAATTTTTAAATAATATTAAGATGTGTTCACTTTCAGCAAATTTAGGAGACACAAGAACTATTGTTACGCATCCATCATCAACAACACATGGAAAGTTATCTAGAGAAGATTTATTAGAGGTAGGAATAACAGATGGATTAATTAGAGTTTCAGTAGGTCTAGAAAGCAGTAATGATATCATTTATGATTTAAAACAAGCACTAGAAAATGAGTGATATTTATCAAGAAATACAAAAGAGGATTTTAATTTTAGATGGAGCTATGGGAACGATGCTTCAGCAATATAATTTTTCAGAAGAAGATTTTAGAGGACAGCGTTTCAAAGATTACCCGTCTTCATTAAAAGGAAATAATGATTTGCTTTCCCTTACCCAACCAGCGGCAGTAAAAGAGGTACATAGAAAGTATTTTGCAGCAGGTGCTGATATTGTAGAAACTAATACTTTTTCTAGCACCACCATTGCCATGGCAGATTATGGTATGGAAAATTTGGTATATGAGATTAATTATGAATCGGCAAAGTTGGCAAAAGAAGCGGCAGCAGAATTTACAGAAAAAGAACCTCATAAACCTAGGTTTGTAGTAGGTTCTATTGGGCCTACCAACAGAACAGCAAGCATGTCTCCAGATGTGAATGATCCAGGATATAGAGCTGTTACTTTTGATGAATTACGAGTTGCTTATAAACAACAAGTGGAAGCTTTACTAGATGGTGGGGCAGATCTTTTAATGGTGGAAACTGTTTTTGACACCCTAAATGCCAAAGCAGCACTTTTTGCTATAGAAGAAGTGAAAAGTGAACGAAATATAAAGGTACCAGTAATGATTTCAGGAACTATTACAGACGCATCTGGAAGAACTTTATCTGGGCAAACAGCAGAAGCTTTTTTAATCTCAGTATCACATATCCCATTATTGTCTGTAGGATTTAATTGCGCTCTAGGAGCTAATTTATTACAACCACATTTAGAAACAATTGCTTCTAAAACTGATGTTGCTATTTCTGCACATCCTAATGCAGGATTGCCAAACGCATTTGGAGAATATGATGAGACACCTTACGAAATGGCTCTACAAATAGAAGAGTATTTAAAAAAGAATTTGATCAATATTATTGGGGGATGTTGTGGAACAACACCAGCTCATATTTCAGCTATTGCAGAGTTAGCTGAGCAATACGAGCCTAGAAAGTTATTTGCAAACATTTAAGATTCTAGAATGGGCAAAAGAGAAAAAAATTACATGCGATTATCCGGTTTAGAGCCTTTAATTGTTTCACCAGAAAGTAATTTTATAAACATTGGTGAACGTACTAATGTTGCTGGATCTCGTAAGTTTTTACGATTGATCAAAGATGAGTTATTTGATGAAGCATTGGCAGTAGCACGTCATCAAGTAGATGGAGGGGCGCAAATTATCGATATTAATATGGATGATGGTTTGATTGATGGAAAAGAAGCCATGGTTCGTTTTCTGAACTTAATTGCAGCCGAGCCAGATATTTGCCGGGTTCCTGTAATGATTGACAGTTCTAAATGGGAAATCATTGAGGCTGGCTTACAAGTAGTTCAAGGGAAGTGTGTTGTAAACTCCATTTCTTTAAAAGAAGGAGAAGAAAAGTTTATTTGGGAAGCAACTCAGATTAAACGTTATGGAGCAGCAGTTGTTATTATGGCGTTTGATGAAGTTGGACAAGCAGATAATTATCAAAGAAGAATAGAGATCGCCGAACGTTCATATCGTGTCTTAGTAGACAAAGTAAGCTTTGCTCCAGAAGATATTATTTTTGATTTAAATATTTTTCCTGTAGCAACAGGAATGGATGAGCACAAAAGAAATGCTATTGATTTTATTGAAGCTACTCGTTGGGTGCGGCAGAACTTACCATATGCTAGTGTGAGTGGAGGAGTCAGTAATGTTTCTTTTTCATTTAGAGGAAATAATACCGTACGTGAAGCCATGCATTCTGTGTTTTTATATTATGCCATTCAGGCAGGAATGAATATGGGAATTGTAAATCCTTCGATGCTAGAGATTTATGACGACATTCCAAAGGATTTGTTAGAACGTATAGAAGATGTTATTCTCAATAGAAGAGAGGATGCTACAGAACGATTGCTAGATTATGCAGAAACAGTAAAAGGAGTCAAAAAAAAGGATGATGGAAAAGCTTTGGAGTGGAGATTATTGCCATTGCAAGAAAGAATTACACATTCATTAGTAAAAGGAATTGATGCTTTTATTCTAGCCGATGCAGAAGAAGCAAGACTAAGTGTAGAAAGACCTTTGTATGTGATTGAAGGTCATTTAATGACTGGAATGAACGTTGTGGGAGATTTATTTGGGAGCGGAAAGATGTTCTTGCCTCAAGTAGTAAAATCGGCACGAGTCATGAAAAGAGCTGTAGCTCATTTAAATCCATTTATTGAAGCAGAAAAAGGAGAAGAACAGCAAGCCATAGGGCGTATTTTAATGGCAACTGTAAAAGGAGATGTGCATGATATTGGAAAGAATATTGTATCGGTTGTGCTGGGTTGTAACAACTATGAAATTATCGATCTAGGAGTCATGGTTCCGCCAGAAAAAATTATTGAAACGGCTAAGAAAGAAAATGTAGATGCCATTGGGTTAAGTGGTTTAATTACACCTTCCTTAGACGAAATGGTTTATTTGGCAAAAGAAATGGAACGTCAGAATTTTGAGGTGCCTTTGTTAATTGGAGGCGCTACTACATCCAAAGCCCATACAGCAGTTAAGATAGATACCCAATATAAAAATGCAGTAGTGCATGTAAATGACGCATCTAGAGCTGTTACTGTAGTTGGAGATTTATTAAATAAAAAGACCAGCACCCAATACGTATCAAATATCAAAAAAGAGTATGAAGTATTTCGTGAGAATTTTTTAAAGCGTGCAAAGACAAAATCATATACTTCTATTGTTGAGGCAAGAAACCGAAAATTTAAAATTGATTGGGAAACGAGTAATATCTTCAAGCCCAAAGAATTAGGAATTCAAACACTGGAGCAATTAAGTTTAAAAAAATTGGTTCCATTTATTGATTGGAGTCCATTTTTTAGAAGCTGGGATTTACATGGAAGATATCCAGATATTTTAACCGATAAAGTTGTGGGAGAACAAGCAACTAGTTTGTTTGCTGATGCTCAAGAAATGTTAGAAGAAATCGTTATAAAACAGGCACTAAAACCTAAAGCTATTTTTGGTCTTTTTGAGGCAAACACAATAAACGACGATGATATTTCTATTCAGAAGAAAGGAAAAGAAATTGCAATTTTTAGAACGCTTCGTCAGCAATTGAAGAAAAGAGAAGGGAAATCAAGTATTGCCTTGTCAGATTTTATTGCACCAAAAGAAAGCAAAAAGCAAGATTATATGGGTGCTTTTTGTACCGCTATTTTTGGAGCTGATGAGCTAGCAAATAAATATAAAGAACAGGAAGATGATTATAATGCAATTATGGCGCAAGCCTTGGCAGATCGTTTTGCAGAGGCTCTTGCAGAATATTTACACAAAAGAGTGAGAACTCAACATTGGGGATATGCTTCTTCAGAAAAACTTACAAATCAAGAACTCATTAAAGAAGATTATAAAGGAATTCGTCCAGCGCCAGGATATCCTGCTTGTCCAGATCACCTAGAAAAAGAAACAATTTGGGATTTGTTGGATGTAGAGAAACAAATTGGAGTAAGACTTACAGAAAGCATGGCTATGTGGCCAGCAGCAGCTGTTTCTGGATATTATTTTGGGAATGAAGAAGCAAAATACTTTGGACTTGGGAAAATAACGGACGATCAAGTGCTAGATTTTGCTACTAGAAAAGGAATATCGTTAGAGAAGGCACGCAAATGGTTGTATCCAGTGATTGCTGACAATTAAAAGAGTAAAAAAATAATGTCATTACGAATAGAGCCAAACACTCTTTTTATGAGTAATAAGATAGCCTCATTTTATTCGGAATGAAAATAAAAACATATTTATGAAAGTATTGGATCATATTAAAAATTCTAAAGATAAAACTCAGTTTTCTTTTGAGATTTTACCACCATTAAAAGGTCAAGATATTCAGTCTATCTTTAATAATATAGATCCATTAATAGAATTTAAACCACCGTTTATTGATGTTACTTATCACAGAGAAGAATATGTCTATAAAGAATTAGAAAATGGTTTACTCAAGAAACAAGTGGTTAAGAAAAGACCAGGAACTGTTGGGATTTGTGCAGCAATACAAAACAAATATGGAGTAGATGCCATTCCTCATATTTTATGTGGAGGTTTTACAAAAGAAGACACAGAAAATTTTTTAATAGATCTTGGATTTTTAGGGATTGATAATGTGATGGCTTTACGTGGAGATGCGGTAAAAAGCGAAACCTATTTTACGCCAGAAAAAGAAGGACATCAATATGCTAATGAACTCGTTTCTCAGATTAAAGATATGAATCACGGGATCTATTTAGAGGAAGAGTTATTGAATAGTTCGAAGACTAATTTCTGCATTGGTGTATCTGGATATCCTGAAAAACATTTAGAAGCACCGAGTATGGATTCTGACATTCACTTTCTTAAGAAAAAAATAAAAGACGGAGCCAACTATATCGTAACTCAAATGTTCTTCGATAATCAAAAATTTTTTAAGTTTGTAGATAAATGTAGAGCTGAAGGAATTACGGTTCCAATTATTCCAGGATTAAAACCCCTTGCTACTAAAAAGCAATTGAATTTAATTCCGCACAGATTCAATGTAGATTTACCAGACAATTTAATCATGGAAGTGGTAAAATGTAAGGATAATAATGCTGTAAGAGAGGTTGGGGTAGCGTGGTGTATTGAGCAAAGTAAAGAGTTGTTAAAATATGGCGTTCCTTTCCTTCATTATTACTCTATGGGAAAATCATCCAACATATATCAAATAGCTTCTAAGGTATTTTAAATGTAAGAATAAGCTTCTTTTATAGACCAATAATAAAAAGTAATTTCAACAAGATAGTAAAGAAAATTATTTAGTCACTTTTGCAAGATAAAATCTACATAAATAGCAAAAGCTCTCTAAAAAGAGAGCTTCGCCAAAAAAAATTACTTTTAGGGAGTTAAGTTAATGTTCAATCTATTTTAAGACTCTACTATTTAGTTCGAAATAAATATTTAAATAAGTGTGTATTTTACATTAATCATTCCAACCACCAGGGGCTGGTGGAGTTTCGCTACCACCACTATCACTACC
>CAJQMN010000073.1 GCA_905479435.1 uncultured Flavobacteriaceae bacterium
AAATAATTAATAAAAAAACTAATACATAAATTATGGCACAATCAAAATCAACTAAGAAACTTTTTAATATGGCTTACGGTATCGGAGCCGCTATTGTAATATTAGGAGCTTTATTTAAAATTCAACACATTTCTATTGGACCTGTTACAGGGGGGTTAATGTTAACCATAGGTATGGCTGTTGAGGCGCTAGTATTTGCAATATCAGCATTTGAGCCTATAGAAGACGATTTAGATTGGACCAAGGTATATCCAGAACTTGGAGATGCAGAAGGTGAAGGAGCAGGAGTTAACGGGATGTTATCTCAAAAATTAGATAATTTATTACAGGAAGCACAAGTAGATACTCAATTAATGACGAATTTAGGAAATAGTATAAAAAGTTTCCATACAGCAGCCGAAGGATTAAGTGTTGCATCAGAGTCTATTTCTTCTACAGCAAAATATAACGAACAAGTAGAGTTAGCAGCTACTCAAATGGAATCTCTCAATGGATTATATCAAGTTCAAATGGAAAATTCTAACAAACAATCTGAATTAAACAACGCTATGGTTGAAAATTCTGAGCGTTTGAAAGAGCAAATGGAATCATTGGCAAGTAACCTTTCATCTCTTAACGGAGTATACGGAGGAATGCTTTCTGCAATGTCTACCAAATAATTAGTACAATAATTTATAACTAAAAAAAACTAATTTTTATGGCAGGAGGAAAATTATCCCCAAGGCAAAAGATGATTAACTTAATGTATCTAATTTTCATTGCTATGTTGGCAATGCAAATGGACAAAAAGGTATTATCATCGTTTGGTTTTATGAAAGAGAAAATTGAAGATGCAAATGTTGCCTCTTCTACAAATATTGATAATATTTTGTCAAGTTTAAATACAAAGGCAAACGATCAACCCGATAAATTTGAAGGCTTAAATAAAAAAGCACAAGAAATTAATAAACTCTCAGAAGATTTATTTGTTTATATGAGTGCTTTAAAAGACTCTATCCTGTCTGATACAGATGAAGAAGATTTGACGAACTATGAGGCCATGAGTGGTGGAGATAGGCTTGATGAACTATTTTTTAAAGGGGAAGGACTAACAACTCAAGGTGAAGCATTCGTTGAGCGCATTAATTCTTATAGAGAAAACTTATTGTCTATCCTTGGAACTGATGCAAATCCTGATTTGATAAGAAATATTAAAAAACGATTTAATACAGACTCTGAACCAGCAAGAGATGAAGATTCTCCTGAAATTCCTTGGATAAAAAGTAGATATGAGGGAATGCCAATGATTACCTCACTGGCAAATATGACACAAATACAAGGAGATGTAAAAAATACAGAAGCAGAGATTTATACGAATCTTTTAGGAGGTCAATTAGAATCTGAAGTTTCTTTAACAAATTATAAAGGTATTGTAGCTCTTGAAAAAACAGCTTATTTCGCAGGAGAGAAAGTAACCGGTAAAGTTGTTTTAGGACGTTATGATGCTACCTTAGTGCCAACCGAAGTTATTTTAAACGGTAGAGATGCCACTGATAAGGTAAAAGACGGTCAAGTTATGGTTGATATCCCTGCTGGAAATGTAGGAACCAATAATATTAAAGGAACCATTACATTTATGCAAGACGGAGAGCCAGTGCCTGTATCTTTTGAAAGTAAATACTCTGTAATTGCTTTGCCAAGTGAAGCGGTTATTTCTGCAGACAAGATGAATGTAGTTTATAGGGGTTTAGACAACCCAATTTCTATATCTGTTCCAGGTGTTGGAGATAAAGACATTACCTCAAGTGTGCCAGGAAACAATAAATTAAAAAGAACAGGTTTAGGAAAGTACATTTTAAACCCTGGAAGTGGAAAAGAAGTTAAAATTAATGTATCGGCTAAATTAAGTAATGGAAAAATAATTAACACACCTAAAACGTTTAGGATTAAAGACATTCCAGCAGCAGCAGGAACAGTTAGAAGCGATTTTGGTATCGTTCCAATGCCTAAATCTAGTCTCAATAACGTTCCTATTGGAGCAGCCCTTCCAGATTTTGTATTTGACCTGCAATTAGTAGTTAAAGGGTTTACGATCAAAGTTCCTGGACAGTTGGCAGTTAAAGTTACTGGTGATAAATTAGATTCTAGAGCTAAAAAAGCTTTAGCAAAAGCGAGAAGAGGAGATTTAGTTACAATTTTTGATATTCAAGCTTTTGAGAAATTAAAAGGAACTAGAATTAAGAAAGTATTACCTGTAAGTATATCGATTACAAATTAGAAGAATTAAATATTAGAGTATGATTAGGAAGCATTTTTATACAGTTATTTTTTCATTATTAGCTACCAGTTATGTATTTGCCCAGGCCAATATATTAAATGCAACTAAGGTAAAAGAAATTGGAAAACAAACCGATGCGAGAATTGCCGCAGATAATGACGGACCTCTAGCTTATGGCTATATAGACGAACGCGATATTCTTTGGTCTAAAGTAGTATGGGAGTTTGTAGACTTGAATCAAAAGATTAATCTTCCGTATTATTTTCCTATCGATACCTCTAATATTTCTAGCGACAGACGCTCATTATTTGATACACTCTTGAGAGGAATTAGAAAAGGATCAATTAAAAATGTGTATTCTGATTCATTCTTCACAACTAAAATTACAGGTGCAGAAATTGATGAAAAATTAGTTAACGTTAGACTAAACGGTGATTATTCCGATACATTTAGAATAAAGACACAAGATATTGAGGGGTACATGATGAAAGGAATGTGGTATTTTGACAAACGTTTAGGCGAATTAAAATACAGATTATTAGCACTTGCTCCAATGGGTAAAGATGTTTTAACGCTTGGGTTACCAGATATTGAAGATGAAGAATTATATGAACTGTTTTGGGTTTTTTACCCAGAAACTAGAGATATACTTCATAAGTCCAAAGTTTTTAATCCAAAGAATGTTTCTCAACCCATTTCTTATGACCATCTGTTAAATGCTCGAAGATTTAATGCTGTGATTGTTAGAGAAGAAAATGTTTATGGAAATAGAGCAATTGCAGACTATATTAGGGGGAATGCTTTATTCCAGTTGCTTGAAGCCGACAGAATAAAAGAATCTATTAGAAATAAAGAAATTGATATGTGGAATTACTAAATTCTATTGTCCTATGAATGATTAAAAGCGTTTCGAATTCGAAACGCTTTTTTATTGTAAAAGACTATTTTTGAACTGTGAAAGTAGATTATATTATTGTTGGTTTAGGTTTAGCGGGTTTAGCTTTTGCTGAAGAATTAATTCAAGCAAACAAAAGTTTTATAGTTTTTGAAGACGATTCTCAAACTTCGTCTTTAGTTGCCGGTGGTGTTTATAACCCTGTAATTTTAAAACGGTTTTCCCCCGTTTGGAACGCCAAAGAACAATTAGCAATTGCACTTCCTTTTTACGAACATCTAGAAAAAAAATTTAATACCACTTTCGATCAAAAATTTGTCATAAAAAAAGCCTTTAAATCTACAGAGGATCAGAACAATTGGTTTTCTGCCTTTGACAAACCAACGGTAGCACCATTTTTAGATGATAACTTAGATGAAAACACGTATTCAGGTGTAGTAGGTAGTCATTATTTTGGGAATGTAAAAGAAGGTGGTAGAATTGATACTCATAAATTAGTAGAAACTTACAGGCATTATTTGAAAAACAATC
>CAJQMN010000074.1 GCA_905479435.1 uncultured Flavobacteriaceae bacterium
AACTATAATTTCAAATTTTTAACTTCTTCACGAAGTAGCTTGAACGCTTTTGTTATATGACCTTCAACAGTTTTAATTGAAATATTTAAAGATTCCGAAATTTCAATATTAGATAGGCCGCTTTGTTTACTAAGAGTAAATATTGCTTTTGTTTTTGTAGGAAGTTTACTAATCATAAGATTCATTAATTTCAATTTCTTTGATAAATCTTCATTACTGTTATTTGATGCGAATTGGTTTAGCATAAAATAATACTGATCATGCAATGCTGACATTGACTTTTTTTTGCGATAATCATCAATAAACTTGTTGTATGTTGATTTGTACAAATAAGATTTCAAAGAATAATCAGGATTTAAGTTATGCCTAGTTTCAAAGACAGTTATAAATACATGCTGGACTATATCTGATGATAATTCACGATCAGAACATAAACTTAATGCATAAGCAAATAATTGGTCACTGTATAAGTTGACAATTTCACCCCAAGCTGAGGCTTCATTATCCTTTAGTTTCTTTATTAAATTTTGATTATTTAAATCCACTTTATTTGATTAAACAAAATTAAATGTATTAAAAAAAAACTATTCTTCAAAATAGTCTTAAAATGAAGTGGTGATAGAATACCTGATTGTTGAAATATAAAACATCTCAAATCAAAAAAATTAGGATTAAATTTTTTTCGATTTTAAAAGGGTTATTTTTTCTGGCACCGTTATAAGGTTAGTTATGAGTAAAAACATAGAAAATATAATATCTAAATTCTTCAGAAATAGCATATCAAGTGAAGAGCTTGAACTGCTTTTAAATTTTATTTTAAAAGATGAAAATTATAACTTATTCTATGAATATGTTCAAATTAATTATTTATCAAATCTTTCAATGAATCAATCAGATAAGACATCATTAATTAATGAGCTAGAATCTAGAATCAAAAAATCCAAAAAACAAGCTGCTCTTAAATTATTAACAAAAAACCTTATGAGGGTTGCAGCAGTATTTGTCGGAATACTAGGAGTAGCCTATTTTTTAAATTATGAAAGAATTCTAATTGATTCTAAAAACATCATTTTAACTACTTCAAGCGGTGAAAAAATTATTTTAGATTCAAAAGCAAATAAAAGTGGTAAAAGTAAAATTAGTTTAGAAAAACTTGAAGGATTGGTTAATTCAGAATCCAACGCCCTTGTTTATGAAAAGGATGTCGCTTTACAAGCATTAATTAAAAACACGATAAAAGTACCATACGGTAAAAGGTTTAAGCTAACACTCTCAGATGGAACAATCGTTCATTTAAATTCTGGATCCTTATTTACATATCCTGTGAGTTTTATTGAGGGCATGGATAGAGAGGTGCATGTTTCTGGTGAAGCATTTTTTGATGTTTACAGTGATAGTTTAAGTTCTTTTAAAGTCTATTCTACCGGATCCTCTGCTGAAGTCTTTGGAACAAAATTCAATTTTAAAAATTATGAAGAGGATAACTTTTCAGAGATTTTATTAACAGAAGGCAGTTTGGGGGTCAAAAATACTATAGATGAGAGTGAAGTCGTTATTATAAAGCCCGGCGATATGGCCAAAGTAGACTATTCTCTAGGCAAAATCGAACTTTCAAAAGTAAATACTGTTTTATACACCTCTTGGGTTGATGGAAGAATAATTTTCCGAAATGAAAATATTAATAATATGATTATAAAATTAGAAAGAATTTACGATGTCATAATTATTAATAATAACGTTGAATTAACCAAGATGTTTATTAATGCTACATTTTTAACTGAAAAAGAATCAATTCAAGATGTTTTAGAGTATCTGGTAAAAATTTACAATGTAGACTATCAAATAATGAATAATAAAATAATAATTAATTAAAATTAACAAAAAACGGGTCCTTGTTTTGAAGCAACAAAAACCCGCGGAATTAAATAGCAATCAGTCAATAATTACTAACTAATAATTAAATATATGAATTTAACAAGAATAACCCATTATTGTGGGCTAGAAAACAAATCACGGTTTTTATTAAATATGAAAATATCTGCCTTACTTTCGATAGTTATGATTTTCTCTTCTTTTGCAAATTCCTATTCTCAAATAGAAATAAGCATAGATGTCAAAAATCAACCAATTATTAAAGTATTAGATGAAATTGAATCAGAAACTGATCTGAGATTTATTTTTGGAAGTGAAATATATGATTTTCAGAAACTCATCAGTCTCTCGGTTAATAAAGCAAAGCTAAATGATATAATCAAATTAATTTTTGAAAATAGATTAAGCTATGATTTAAATGAGAATGTAGTCTTACTTAAAAAATCTTCAGAGCAGCAAGCTATAATTAATACTGTTCAAACTAAATCAGATGTAATAATTACAAAAACAAACGAGGAGGATATTATTCAAATTATTGCAGAAGGTATAGTTACTGACAGCAGAGGTAATCCTCTTCCTGGAGCCACTGTTATTGAAGTAGGAACTGATAATGGAACTACATCTGACTTTGATGGAAAATTTTCAATTGTAACAACAAATGAAAATCCTACTCTTAAAATATCATTTATAGGTTTTCTGTCCCAAGAAATAAGTGTAGAGGGAGATTCTGAAATAAATATTGTATTAGTAGCAGATGTTTCAGGATTGGATGATGTCGTTGTGGTTGGATTTGGTTCACAAAATAGAAGAGATATTACAAGCGCAATATCAAAAATTGTGGTCGATAATTCCTCTCCTAAATCAACAGCAAACATTCAATCTTTGATTTATGGAAGATCTGCGGGGATCCAAATTACATCTCAGAGTGGAGAGCCAGGGGCGCCAGCTGAGATCAGAATCCGAGGTATTGGAACGACAGGAAATTCTAAACCATTATGGATTATTGATGGACTCCCAATAAATGTTCAGCAGGCAGGTTTTTCTACAACAGGGTACAGTCCATTATCTGGAATAAATCCGTCAGATATTAAATCTATTGAAGTTTTAAAAGATGCTTCTTCTGCTGCAATTTATGGAGCAAGAGCTTCAAATGGTGTAATAATCGTAACAACTAAGCGCGGTGGAAACACAGGCAAAACTGAAGTTAATTATGAATCGAGTTTTGGTTTTCAAACATTAACCAATTATTATGATGTACTAAACACATCTCAATATATAGCTCTCAGTCAAGAGCTGGGAAACGACTATTCTCAATTTTCAAATAACCCAACATATGATGGGCAAAGACTATTTGCTAATGATAATGCTCCAATAGAAAATCATAATTTATCAATAACTGGAGGAAATGAAAATGCTAATTATGGTATAATGGCAAATTATTTCAGACAAGAGTCTGCGCAAAATACTCAATCAGAGTTTGAAAGATTTTCATTTAGAGTAAACTCAGATATTAAAGTAAATGACAAACTTAAATTTGGGGAGTCTTTATCATTGGCTTTTATGAATAAAGAGAATCTCTTTGAGGCAAGAACGTTTTTAAATAGGTTAGGTGCAAATGCTCCATTTGTAAATTATTTTGATCCTAATGGGCCCGGGGGATTTGGTGTCATTAATAATGATACCACCGGTGGCGCACCGTTTAGAAATTATTTTGGTGTTAATGATCAAAGAAATAGTACTTTAAGACAACCATTTCAACGAATAAATGGAAATTTTTATGGAGAATATGAAATTCTTAAAGGATTAAAATTTCGATCCTCAGTGGGAATTGATTACGTTGCAACTCAGACATATGAGGAAAGTAATGAATCCGGTGGATGGGATCTTTCTAGCTATGATGCAGTAACATCAAACTTTTTTGTTACTGGTGTAAGAGTACTTGAACAAACAATTAACTTTAATAATGTCTTGACCTATGATACAAGTTTTGGTAAACACAACTTAAAGCTGTTAGCGGGACACGAAGAAAGTAGTTATAATTATGATTTTATAAATTGGCGGGGAGTTCCTTTATTAAACCCAAATGTTAAAATAGCTGCCACAGGAGATAATATTTCTGCAAATGATGACAAAGATCATTGGGCAATTAGAGGGTTTTTAGGGAGAGTGAATTATAATTTTGATCAAAAATATTATTTAACTGTAAATGTTCGTGAAGATTCTTCTTCGAGATTTCAAGAAGGCAATAGAAGTCAAATTTTCCCATCATTTTCAACTGCATGGAGAATAAGTGACGAGTCGTTTATGGATAATGTTAATTTTATAGATGATCTTAAATTAAGAGCCTCTTATGGTGAGGTTGGTAATCAGCTGACGGGAATTAACTTTGCGTACATACCAAGTCTAAGAAGTACTGAGTTTTATACATTAGGAACTAACCAGGATCTTGTTAGGGCCCCAGCTGCCTATAATTATGCTAATCCCGCTTTATCATGGGAGACAAGTGTGCAAATGGATATCGGTTTAGATGTTGTACTGTTTGAGGGTGCTATCAATGCTACTTTTGACTATTACCAAAAAACTACTAAAGATTTATTAGTAGCAGTACCAGTTCCTGGAACCTCTGGATTTTATCCAAATACAGATGCAAATGTTGGATCTGTTGAAAACAATGGTTTAGAATTTTCTGTTGGATATAATAAGACAGTTAATTCAGATTTTAATTTTAGTGTTAATGCAAATCTTACCACTGTAAATAACCAGGTTATTGATTTAGGTGGAAGTGAGATAATTACGGGTATTGATTTACAATCACATAGAACTGCAGAAGGTTTTGAAATTGGTCATTTTTATGGACTACAAACTGATGGTCTATTCCAGACCCAAGCTGAGATTGATTCACATGCTACTCAAACTGGAGCTGCACCTGGTGATATAAAGTTTAAAGATTTGTCTGGTCCAAATGGAGTGCCTGACGGGGTAATTGATGACCTTGATAGAACATATTTGGGATCTCCAGTTCCAGAATTTTTCTATGGATTTTCTTTGAATGCTAATTATAGAAAATTTGATTTCTCTATTATTGGTCAGGGAACTTCAGGAAATGAAATCTTTAACAATGCTAGATTAACTCTCGAGGATTATACTAACAGTACAGAGTCAGGGGATAATCAATCTATTTCTGTTCTAAACCGTTGGACCGGACCAGGATCAAGCAATGAGATTCCAAGAGCTATAGTAAATGGTGGGCCAAATGCTAATAATAGAATGTCTGACAGATGGATTGAAGACGGATCCTTTTTAAGAATTAGGAATATTCAATTGGGATATAGTATACCTCAAGACGCTTTCTCTTCCATAAAAGCAAACATGATCAAAAAAGGAAGAGTTTATGTGAATGCTCAAAATATGTTCACATTCACAAATTATTCTGGATTAGACCCAGAAGCGACAAGAGGATTTACTTTCTCAAGAGGAGAAACTCCACTTATATCTGGGCAAGATGATGGAAGAACCCCCACTCCCGTAACAATCCAAATGGGAATCCAACTTACATTTTAATTAAATACTAAATATTATGAAAAAATATATTACAATTTCAATTTTATCATTACTGGCTTTTGCAACTATTTACAGTTGCAACGATCTTGATTTGGAGCCATTAAATAGATTATCAGAAGCGGCTTATTATAAAACAGCTGCTGATTTTGATGGAGCTATTTTCTCTGTTTATTCATCAACCCAAGATTATTTTGCTCCAGGTCTAGGAGATGGTACAAGTGGTTTTGATGGTGGAACCAGAATGCCGTGGCAAAAACTTGTAGGATTAACTGACGATGATATGTTTCAACAGTACACAAACGATAGTGCTTATGATGCTCAAATACTTCAAGGTTCGTCCGATCCTGAGGCGACACTTTCACTTGCATTTAGAGTAACTTACAAGGGTATTTACAGAGCTAATCTCATTCTTAAAAAAATAGAAGAGGATGATGTTGATTTAACAGAAGCTAAAAAAGCTACATATATAGCAGAAGCTAAATTCCTTCGAGCCTTTTTTCACTTTCAAGCCATGAAATTATGGGGAAATCCCCCGTTAGTAACAGAAGTTGCTGAAAATTTAGCAACTGCTTCAATACCAAACTCAACATCTGAGGCTCTGTATGCTGCAATTTTATCTGATTTTGAAGCCGCTTTTACCGGATTACCATTATCGTGGGATGACAGTAATAAAGGGCGAGCTACAAAATGGGCTGCAAAAGCATATGTTGGAAAAGTTAATGTTTGGAAACAAGATTGGACTGCAGCGACATCAGCATTTCAAGAAGTTGTGGGATCTGGGGCATTTGCTTTAGAATCTAATTATGATGACGTATTTGCTTGGGATAACGAAAATAATATTGAATCTATTTTTGAAATCCAAGCTTCAGGAAATTTTGATGGGAATAATAATATCTGGGTGATGGATGATACTGAAATTGCTGCTCAGCAAGGAATGTTGAGACCATTCCATTTTGGAATAAGCAATCAATTACATCCTGGCGGGAACGCAGTTGTTGGATGGAGAGGCGGCTGGGCCCAACTATGGGCAGCTACAAAAGAAATAGAGGAATTATTTGAACCTGGTGATAAGCGTTTTCCTGTATCCCTTTATGCAGAGGGTGACGATTATATTGGAATGCCAGATGGTAAACCCACAGAAGTATTTACCTATACAAAGGATTGGATGCACACTGCTAAAGGTACAAATATTAAAAAGTACATGGGCCCAAGAAATTCTGTTACTGAGAATTATTCTTCAAATGGTGGAACTGATTATAGTAATCATAGATGGTTTCGCTATGGAGGAATGCTACTTTTATATGCTGAGGCTTTAATTCAATCAGGCAATACATCTGCTGGAATGGATATAATTAATAATCAAATTCGCTCACGTGCTGGCCTAGGTGCAACAACCGAAGCCGATCCAATAAAAGCTCTAATAGACGAAAGAAGAAGAGAGTTAGCTTTTGAATACCATAGAATATTCGATGTTCAAAGATGGGGTATTGGTGCTCAAGTTTTTGGCAACTGGGATTCAAGATTTAGATACTTTCCTATGCCTCAGAGAGAAATAGATGCAAGTAAAGGAGAGTTAACACAAAGTCCAGGTTGGTAAAAGATAATTTAATACTTACACTATCTTTTAATTTTGTTTAAATTAATTGATTAAAGTCTCTGTTGATCTATAAAAAAAAGAATTGCCGGCAAGGCAAATATTTTTAATTTTATAAGATGACCCCTCCTAAATGAAGGGTCATCTTACTTATTATAATACTAGACAAAGTGAATTATCGTAAAGCCATTAGTTTTTTACTTTTAATTGCAACTATTAAGCTTTTGATTAGTTGTGTAAAAACTGAAACACGCTTTGAAAAGTTATCTTCAGATAAAACAGGTATTGGTTTTTCTAATTTGATCTCGGAGGAATTGACTTCTGATATTCTTGACTTTTTTTTCTTCTCTGGTGCGGGAGTGGCAATTGGCGATATAAATAATGATGGATTGAAAGATGTTTATTTTTCTGGAAACCTTGTTTCAGGTAAGCTTTATTTGAATAAAGGTAATTTAGAGTTTGAGGATATAACTGATCAGGCAGGAATTAAAGATAAAGTTTGGGGAACAGGAGTTGTAATGGAGGATATAAATCAGGATGGTTTGTTAGATATTTATGTTTGTGCATCCGGTTTTCCTGAGCCTTCTAAACGAAAAAATTTATTATTTATTAATAATGGCGACTTAACGTTTACCGAATCTGCTAAAAAGTATGGCATCGATGATGATGGATATTCAACTCAAGCAGTCTTTTTTGACTATGATAGAGACAATGATCTAGACTTACTTATTGTTAGAGACCCTTACGATATTTATTATAACGATGTAAGTTATGTTAGTGATAAAAAAATAGGAGCAGAATTACCAGGTACCGATAAATTATATGAGAATTTAGGCAATAATGAGTTTGAAGATGTATCAGAAAAAGCTGGAATTATATATGAGGGTTATTCTTTAGGTGTGGCAGTAAGTGATATAAATAAAGATGGATGGCCGGATATATATATATCAAATGATTTTCAATCTGATGATATTTTATATATAAACGATAAAAATGGGGCTTTCAAAAATCAAACTTCTAAACATTTAAAGCATACTGAATTTGCTGGCATGGGAGTTTCAGTAGCAGATATAAACAATGATGCTTATCCAGATATATTTGTAGCTGATATGATGCCTGAGGATAACCAAAGGTTAAAAATGATTATACCAACACCAAAGTATGACAAATTTAATTTAACTCTTAAAAAAGGATATTTACCACAATATTCTAGAAATGCATTACAACTAAATAATGGAAATGGTTCATTCAGTGAAATAGCTCAAGTTATTGGTGTTCATAATACAGATTGGAGTTGGGCTCCACTAATAGCTGATTTTGATAATGATGGTGATAAAGATTTGTTTATTACTAATGGACTTTTAAAAGATGTGGGTGATTTAGATTTTATTCATTACCAACCGTTGAGATCTATTTTTGGAACTAGAGCTTCTAAGGATTCTATAAGAGTCGAACGGGTTAATAAATTGCCTAACCTTTCACTAAAAGATTATTTCTTTGAAAATCAAGGAGGACTAAATTTTTTAAATAAAACTACTGAATGGGGAATTGAAGAGAAATCAATTTCACATGGAGCTGCTTACGGAGATTTAGATAATGATGGAGATCTTGACCTAGTAATAAATACGATAAACAAAGAGGCAATTATTTATAAAAATCGTACTAGTGAAATAGAAGAAAAGAATTACTTAAAAATAAAATTTAAAGGACCTAAAAAAAATTTAAGAGGTATAGGAAGCGTTGTTAAGGTTTTTATTGACAATAAGAATATAATTTTTTATGAAAACTTTCCATGTCAAGGGTATCTTTCCACTGTTGCTGATGTTGTTCATTTTGGACTCGGTAAAAATACTATTATTGATAGTCTGAGTATTAAATGGCCAGATGGAAAAGGGCAATTTCTTAAGAATATCAATATAAATCAAACTTTGACAATTAGCTATTCTGATGCAACAATAAATGGTTCCCCAAGAAGAGAAAACCTTTCTGAACCTATATTTAATAAAATTGAAAAAATTGGAATAAATACTATCCATAAAGAAGACACCCATACTGATTTTAAAACTCAGCCGATTCTTCTGCGCGAACACAGTAAGATGGGTCCTGGTCTGGCTGTTGGAGATTTGAACGGTGATGGTAAAGAGGATTTATTCGTTGGAAATGCATCAGGGAGTGAATCAAATATTTTTTTTCAAGATTCTTCTGGTGGTTTTAATTCCAAAAAATTTGATTCAAGTAATATCAAAACTGAAGACATGGGGGTTTTAATTTTTGATGCAGATAATGATAATGACAATGACATATATGTTGTTAGTGGTGGTACCTCTTATGGAAAAAAATCAAAATATTATAAAGATAGGCTCTATATTAATGATGGTAAAGGAAACTTTTCAATTGATTACAATACTCTAAAATTACCTGAATCAAGTGGTGGAGGTGTGTCAGCAGCAGATTTTGATAAGGATGGAGATCTTGATTTATTTGTTTGTGGTATGGTTGTGCCTGGAGATTTTCCAATATCACCTGAAAATTATTTACTTATCAATACTACTTCTGATCATTTAAAAGAAGATAGTTCTCCGAGATTTATTAAATCTGATTCAGAGGTATTTCCTTTTACGAACGATTTGGGAATGATATCCTCAGCTTTGTGGACTGATTTTAATAATGACGGTTGGACAGATTTAATATGTGTTGGAGAATGGAACTCGATCATTTTTTTAAAAAATAAAAATGGTGTTTTTAAAAACATTACTAATCAAGTTGGTATTAAAAATACAACTGGTTTATGGAATAGTATAACCTCTGCAGATTTTGATAATGATGGTGATATAGATTATATTGTTGGTAATCAAGGCATAAATAATAGATTTAGGGTATCTAAAGACCAACCATTAATGATGTATGCTGATGATTACGACCAAAACGGAAGAATTGATCCTGTCGTTTCTTACTTTAATCAGGGGAGTGCTTATCCTGTTCATACAAGGGGTAGCCTAATAAGTCAAATTAACTCAATGAGAGGACGGTTTAAAACCCATTTAAGTTATGCAGAACGAACTTTTGACAAGATCTTTTTACCAAAGGAACTCAAAAATGCAAAGAAACTTAAATGTGAAATTTTAGAATCAGTATACATAGAGAATTTGGGGAATAGTAAATTTAAAATAAACTCACTTCCAAAGGAAGTTCAATATTCCCCAGTATTTGGTATGCATGCAGAGGATTTCAATGATGATGGTAATGAGGATATTTTATTAGTCGGCAATTTATACAGTATGGAAGTTGGGTTAGGAAGAGAAGACGCTTCAATAGGTAAATTACTTTTAGGAAATGGAAAGGGAGAATTTGATATCATGCCATATAGTAAATCAGGATTTTTATCAGATAAAGATGCTAAAGCATTGGTCAAAATAAATGATATATCAGGAAATTCACTTTATGCTATATCTAATAATAATGATTCTTTGACTGTTTTTAAAAAAACTAATTTAGAATCAAAAGAATATCTAATTGATGATCAAGTAAAGAGTTTGATGATTTATAGTAAAAACAAAAAATCAAGAAAAAAAGAGTTTTATTTTGGAACATCCTATCTATCGCAATCATCAAGATCAATAAAAATATCAGATGCTATAGACAGTGTTCGATTAGATCATAACAATGGAAAATATAAAATAATCAAATTCAAATAAGAATATATAAAATGGATATGCGATTTAGTATTTTTTTTATAACATTATTATTCCTTTTTGGCTTTTCAAGATGCAATCAAAATTCTGCTGAACTAGTTAATCAAAGCATCAATTCTTCAAAATGGATAAATCAATCGAATAAAAACTTAACTGATATTATTGTTACAGATGTATTCTCACCACCTCAAACAAGTAGAATTTATGCGTACACTAATTTAGCTTCTTATGAGGCTTCAAGACCTAATGATATAGTTTTTAATTCTTTATCGGAAAGGCTAAATGGATTTGAATCAATCCCAAAAAATAAATATAAAATTGATCCAACTGTTGCTGGAATTACAGCATTTACATATGTTGGAAAAAACCTAGTTTATGATAGTGTAGCTTTTATAAATACTCAAGACGCGATTTTGAATAAACTCTATAATATTGTTTCTAATAATAATTTATTCAAAGCCTCTCAAGAATATGGAGAGTTAATTGGCAAAATTATTTTAAAACGTTCTCAAAGTGATGGTTATTTGGAAAGAACTGCTTACAGTGGCTTCATAGTAGATGAAAATGATTTAGGAAAATGGAAGCCTACTCCTCCGGCATATATTGATGCACTTGAACCTCATTGGAGTAAATTACTTCCCTTTGCGATTGATTCAAGTAATCAATTTAAACCCTCAGAAAACACCATTTTTTCAATAAATAAAAACTCTACTTTTTATAAGGAAGCGGTTCAAGTTTATAATAAAGTAAATAATCTCACGGATGAACAAAAACAAATTGCCATGTTTTGGGACTGTAATCCGAATCAGTCAAATAACTTTGGTCATTTAATGTATAATGATCAACAAATATCACCTGCCGGTCACTGGATTCATATAACATGTCAAGTAGCCGAGCAGAAGAAGCTATCAAATACTGAAGCATCATATGTATTGGCTAAAGTAGGGATAACACTCGCGGATTCATTTATTATTTCGTGGGATGAAAAATACAGGAGTAATTTAATTAGACCTGAGACATATATCAATAAATACATTGATGCTGAATGGAAACCAATTCTAGAGACACCACCTTTTCCAGAACATACTAGTGCCCACAGTGTAGCTTCAAGGGGAGCATCTCTAATATTAACTAATTTATTCGGTGATAATTTTGCTTTTATAGACTCAACTGAAATACCTTTTGGATTGCCCGTTAGAAAATATAAATCTTTTAAACAAGCCTCAGATGAGGCTGCAATTAGTAGACTTTTGGGGGGTATTCATTATAAACCAGCCGTAGAGGCTGGAAAAAAACAGGGCGAAGACCTAGGAAATTTTATTATCAACAAACTTGATGACGGTATTAACTTTAAGACAGCAAATTCCATTATTTCAGAATTAAATTGATTAAATAAACTTATCAAGTAATAAAAAATGAAAAATCAAATTTTTAAGAAAAACTACATATCAATACTATCTTTTTTATTATTTGTTTCATGCAGTATAGACAAAAAAGAGAGTGAATTAATTTTAGCTTCTATTTTTTCGGATAGTTTGGTTTTACAACAGATGTATGATACAGCTTTGTGGGGAAAATCTAAACCAAATGAAATTATTACTGTAAAGGGAAGCTGGGGTAAAGAAGCTTCTACACAATCAAATGAAAAAGGTGATTGGGAACTAAAGCTTTCAACTCCTAAAGCTGGTGGTCCATATACCATAACTATTCAGACATCTAATAATAGTATTTTATTAAAGGATGTTATGATCGGTGAGGTCTGGTTATCGTCAGGACAGTCGAATATGGAGTGGAAAATGAATCAATGCGTTAATTGTATTGATAACCAAGATGAAGAAATTTCTAAAGTGAATAATAATGAAATAAGAATGTTCACTGTTCCGATGGATTTATCAGGAGAACTTATTAAAAAAAGTAAATGGTTAGTTGCTAATCCAGAGAATGCAGAAGGATTTAGTGCTGCAGCATATTATTTTGCAAGAAAACTTAATAAAGAACTTAAAATTCCAATAGGAATTGTAAATACAAGTTGGGGTGGAACTAGAGTAGAAGCATGGACAAGCAATCGTAAGCTAATGTCTATATCATCCACAAAAGATAAAGTCCCAGAAGAACAGGATTACGATCTATTACAAATAGAATTTAAAAGATTAAATGACTCAATTAAACTTGCTGTTCAAAATAAATTTGGATTCAAAACTTTTGAAATTCCAGAATGGACCGAAGATGAAACACTATGGGAATTCTATGAGAAAGGCTGGTCTAATTTTGATATTGAAGATAAAGAATTTAGAGAAGTTAATTTTGATGATTCTAATTGGAGTCAATGGGAATCTAAGTATACCGATTATGGAAATATTAACTATCAATCAGAGGGAAGATTTGAAAGCGCATTTGAAGAATCAAATAAACTTTTGTCAGATGGGGTAATATGGTTTAGAACAAAAATAATTATTGATGATATAAGTGAAGACTATCAATTAGTTGTTGAAAAGGGAATTGATGATACTGATCAGACCTATTTTAATGGTGAACTTATCGGGAATACTTTTTCTTGGTCAAGGAAAAGAAGCTATAATATCCCCAAAGAATTATTAAAAAAGGGGGAAAATATACTGGCAATTAGAATTACTGACCGTATAGGTGGTGGTGGATTCAATAGCCATGTAATCATTAAAAACTCAAAGATTGAAAAACAGTTAGTTTTTTCTGAATTTAAATTTAAACATCATGCTTTTATCATTAACGCTAGTTCCGTTCTAATTCACAATCTATCTCATGAGGAACTAATAAAAAAGAGTTCATATTTACTAGATAATATTCCAATGCTGTATCGTATTAATGACCCCAATGGATATTCCGCTCTATTTAAAAAAATGCTAACACCTGTAATGCCATATTCTATAAAGGGGGCTATATGGTATCAAGGAGAGTCTAATGTCGATAATAATTATGAATATCAGGAACTATTTACAGGTATGATAGAAGACTGGAGAGAAAACTGGGGTTATGATTTTTCATTTTATTATGCTCAAATAGCCCCTTTTAAATATGGTGTATTTCAAGAATCACATAAATTAAGAGAAGCTCAGAGGAAGACTTTAAAAACTACCAATAAAACTGGAATGGTTATAATCATGGATATTGGAGAGGAAGGAGATATTCATCCCCATAACAAGCAAGACGTGGGTAAAAGACTTGCTCTTTTGGCATTAGATAAAGATTATGAATACGATATTATATCCTCGGGACCACTTTATAAGAGTCATGAAATTTTTAAAAATTACATTGAGATTGATTTTGAAAGTAAAGGGAGTGGATTAATGTCTAATGGTGTTTTGAAAGACTTTGAAATAGCAGGTGATGATATGGTATACAAAACAGCTGAAGCTGAAATAGTTAATAATAAAATAAGGGCTTCTTCGAGCAAAGTAAAATACCCTAAACATGTAAGATATGGATGGAAAAATTGGACAGTAGGAACTCTTTTTAACAAAGAAGGCCTTCCTGCATCGTCATTTAATTCTATTGACTGATATAATCAGTCGCTGATTTCATTCACTATTGAGACATTTCTAATAAATAAGTTTTAAAAAAAGTATACATGAAGAAAATAAAAAAAATAAAAATTTATAAGTTAATTTTTGGTATGATTTTTTTGTTTAATGGCTGTATTAATAATAATTCGAAAAATATGGACAGCACATCTTTTAAAATTGAAAAAACTTCATTTGGAAAAACTTCTGACGGTATAGAGGTTGATCAATTCATTATGAAAAATAAAAATGGAATGAAAGTAGGTGTAATAACCTACGGGGGAATCATAAATTTTTTAACTGCAAAAGATAAAAATAATAATTATAAAGATATTGTTTTAGGATATGACGATTTAGCTAAGTACGAGGCTAGTAGTCCATATTTCGGTGCAATTATTGGGCGTTACGGAAACCGAATTGCAGAAGGTGAATTTGATCTTAACGGAAAGAGATATGAATTAGTCAAAAATAATGGAGAGAATCATCTCCATGGAGGAATAAAAGGTTTTGATAAAGTGGTGTGGAAAGCCAATCAAATTATAACCAAAAATTCAGCATTAATTGAATTAAGATATTTAAGTAGAGACATGGAGGAAGGATATCCAGGAAACCTTGAAGTAAAAGTTTCATACATTTTAGATAATAATGATGAATTGACAGTAAATTATGAGGCCAGTACAGATAAGACTACAATTGTTAACCTCACTCAGCACTCTTATTTTAATCTTTCAGGAGATTTTAAAAATGATATTTTAGACCACGAAGTAGTAATTGATGCTGATTCATTTTTACCAGTTAATTCTAAATTAATTCCAACGGGTGAATTTAAAAAAGTTTTAGGAACACCTTTTGACTTTAGAAATTCCAAATCAATCCGAAAAGATATAAGTGAAGAGAATCAACAGTTAAAAAACGGATTGGGTTATGATCATTGTTGGGTTCTCAATGGTAAAAGTGAAGGATTTCGATTCGTAGCTTCAGCTTATGAGCCCAATTCAGGAAGATTACTTGAAATATTTAGTGATGAGCCAGGAATTCAATTCTATACAGGGAATTTTTTAGATGGCACACTACCAAGTAAAACAGAAGGAAAATATAATTTTAGAACTGGATTTTGTTTAGAAACTCAACACTTCCCAGACTCTCCTAATCAAAAAAAATTCCCAACAGTTGAACTTAATCCAGGGGAAAAATATCTTTCAAAAACATCATTTAAATTTTCTGTTAAATAGTGTTAAAATATATATAAATATCATTTACAGTATGATTAAATATCAAATATTATCTCAAAAAAAAACAGTCTTAAACTTTATCCTTTATTTGTTTTTGATTTCTTATTGTAATGCACAGACATTAAAGATTGACACTAAAAAAAAGGGTTATCAGGTAGAATTTTTAATTGATAATAAGTCATATATTAAATCTCCACCAGAGGGATTATGGTCAATAGCTTCAAAATGGGAAAATGAATGGCCTTCAAATTGGATACACGCAAAACCAGAATCTTTTAAGCAATATGGAGACTGGCATATTTTAAGCGGGAAGATATCTTTTCCTGAAGGAGATTGGTATTTACAAGACGCATATAAACAAGAGTCTGGAAAGATAAAATGTATTAGAAGATATGAATGGAAAGGAAATAAAACTTTAGATAGTATAACACTGGCCATAAGATGGAAAGTATCAGCAAATAATACAAGAGCTTTTTTACCGGGTATATTATATTACGGTAATCCATCAGGTGAATCAAATTTATACAAAGGGGATAAAACAGGCCCAAGAAAAGTTCCAGTATACAGGGGTAATAACGGGGAAAAAGCGATTTTTGAAGAACATAGATTTCCTTTGCCATTTGCTAGTTTAGAATGGAAAAATAATAATAACCATTATGGTGCAGCATTACATTCTGTTCCAAGTCCAGTTCCAGGTGGAAAACAAAATGATCAGTGGTGGTCACTTGGTGTTGAAGCTTATAAAAAAGATTCTGAGATTGTCTTATTCTCAGGTCCAATAGCATATAACAATACTTTGAGTTCAGCTAAAGCAAAGCAGAATGGTGATATGAAATATACTAATACATTTATAAAAGTTAAGCCAGGAACAGTAATAGAAAAAACTTTTTATTTAGAAGCCTATCAGTTTAAGAATGAAGGTTCTGGATTTCAGCAACCGCTCTATACATCTATTGAGATTTTTAAGCCTTTTTATTCTGAAGATCTCCCAACAGTTGATGATATTTTAGATGCAAAGTTTAGATTCACAAAATCTAGGTATATGGAAAATGAGCACTATGCGGGATTTAATATGTTTCCTTCTCAAAATCCATTTACATCAAAAAGAGATGAAATCATACCTCAAATTGTTTTGGGATGGGCAGGGCAGTCTGAAGCTCCAGCTTATGCATTACAGGTTTTAAGTTCAAGGTTCAAGGACAATAAACTTTTGGAGATGGTACAAAAATCTTTAGATCATATTACTACATCTCCTTTTGATCAAAATGGATTTAAAGTGATTTATGACACAAAAGAAAGAAAATGGTATGGAACTGATCCGGTTTCGCAAGGACAAGCTATGAATTCCATCGCATTGGCAATAAAAGCAGGTAGAAAAAATAAAGAGATTATTACTAGTAAGTGGGAGTTATTTTTAAAAAAAGCATCTGACATACATTCTAATAGGATTCTCATGCAAAACTGGAATCCTATAAATACTTCTGAAGCATTTTATATTTCACCTCTTTTAATGGCAAAAGAATTATTTAACGAAGAAAAATATGGAAGAGCAGCTTTGAAAATCACTGAGTACTATGGTCAAAGGCATATTGACATGAAAGAGCCATATTGGGGTGGAACTTTAGATGCAAACTGCGAAGATAAGGAAGGTGCTTGGGGAGCATTTCAAGGGTTTTTAGCTGCATATGAAAATACAGGAAGTAAAAAGTATTTGAATTGGGCAAAGCATGCTGGTGATGTTACTTTAAGTTATACAGTTGTTTGGGACATTCCATTACCAGCTGGTAGGTTAGCAAATCATAATTTTAAAACTAGAGGTTGGACAGTGGTATCTCCTCAAAATCAACATTTGGATGTATACGGTGTATTAATTACCCCTTCGATATACAAATTAGGAATCTATATTGGAAACGAATCGCTTAAAAGATTGGCAAAAGTAATGTACAGGAGTTGTGGTCAAATGATAGATCCTTTTGGTTCTCAAGGTGAACAAATGACACAAACTAATTTTGCACAACATGGCGAAATGTCTAATGTATACAATTTAAGAGGAGGTTATTCAGAAAAATGGACTGTATACTGGATCACAGCTCATTTTTTGCATGCTGCAGCTCAGTTTGAAGAGATGGGAGTGAATTTAGAGATTGATTAAATCAGGGTTTTAGATTTGAAAGTCGTATTTAAAATACGATTCAAATCTTGTCCAAAAACAAAAAACAAAAAACAAAAAAATGAAAACAATGAAAATCTATAAATTAGTGATATTAAATTTTATGGTAATTTCTTTTTTAGTTTCATGTAAGCAAGAAAAAAAAGACACAAAAACTCAAATTCAGATATCAAAAAAAATTGAAATTGAAAAAAGATGGTCTCAAGAAAAAGCTAATCAGTGGGGAAAAAATCTTCCTTGGTTGAGAGGTGCAAATTTTAATCCTAGCACTTCAATAAATCAACTAGAATTCTGGCAAGAGGAAACTTTTGATTCTGAAACTATTGAAAGAGAGCTTGGATGGGCAGAAGATATTGGTTTAAATGCAATGAGAGTATACCTGCATCACGTAGCGTGGGAAGTTGATAAGTCAGGCTTTAAAAATAGAATCAAAACTTATTTATCAATCGCCAATAAACACAATATTTCAACCATATTTGTTTTTTTTGATGATTGCTGGAATTCTAAATATTTGCCAGGAAAGCAGCCGGATCCAAAGCCAGGTGTTCACAATTCTGGTTGGATTCAGGATCCAGGAGATTTACTTTTTACTACTGATAATTTATTACCTGTTCTTAAAGAATATATAACTGATATTTTGGTAACATTTAAAAATGACAAGAGGATAATATTATGGGATCTCTACAACGAGCCTGGGAACAGTGGCCGTCAGAATAAAAGTTTGCCTCTTTTAAAAAATGTTTTTAAATGGGCTAGATCTGTGAATCCAGATCAACCTCTTACAGTAGGAGTATGGAATACTGAATTAGAAGAACTTAATAAATTTCAACTTGCAAACTCAGATATAATTACCTATCATAATTATAACGATGAAAAGGACCATGAAAAAGCTATTGATTCTCTTAAGATGTATAATAGACCAATGGTTTGCACTGAATACATGGCTCGCAGAAACAATAGTCTTTTTAGCAACATCATGCCGCTTCTAAAACAAAATAACATTGGGGCTATAAATTGGGGACTAGTTGCAGGCAAGTCAAATACAAAATATGCCTGGGATGAACCAATTTCAGACGGTTCTGATCCAGAACTTTGGTTTCATGAAATATTAAGGAGAGATGGAACACCCTACAAACAGGAAGAGGTAAATCTAATTAAGGAGCTGACTAAAGAGCAATAGTTATATTAAAAAAGCCAAACTTAATATTCCTATGTCTGGTGGGGGAGGATTTACTGTAATTTTCAAAAATTAATAAATCAGGATGATTTATAAACTAAGTTTTATAAAATGACCTCAAAATATTTTAAGTCAGGAATTATTGTTAAATCACCTGGACGTATTAATCTTATTGGAGAACACATAGACTATAATGGGGGTTATGTTTTGCCCTCTGCTATTAATCTAAAAGTAACACTTAAACTAAACAAAACAGAAAATACTATTTGCTCTGTAACAT
>CAJQMN010000075.1 GCA_905479435.1 uncultured Flavobacteriaceae bacterium
AGAAAAGGAATACCTGTATCAACTTCATTTTTAGTCTTATCCGCTTTTGCTTCTACATTTATAATGGAAAAAATGTTAATAAAAAGCATGGTAGGGTATGGAGTTGCTGCTATTGTTGCTTATGCAGTATGGTTTGTAGTCTCTAAGTTTATTAATGAAAAAACAAAACCTAATATAAAATATGATAAATGGTGGAGAATAGGACAATGGTTTTCCACTGGTTTTTTATGGACTCAATGGTTACAACATGATCACGCTAATATTGCTGTATTTTTACCAAGATTTCATTCATGGTTTGAAGTTTCCTTAATAATAATATTTTATTTATTAGTACTAGGATATGTTTTTAAAACAGGTGGAGGTAAAATCCAAAAATTAATTATAAATAAAACTTCAACTAAATTTATTCGTTCAGCAACTATTATTGATTTAGTATATGCTTTTCTTTTGTTATATTTTAAACAATATAATAATATACCTATGTCAACTACATTTGTATTTGTTGGAATGTTAGCGGGTAGAGAGTTAGCACTTAATACTCATTTACTTAAAAAAGGTGAACTAAAAAAAGTATTTCCCCTAATAGGTAAAGATTTTTTAAAATTGATTTTGGGTATTACTATATCAGTAGCTATAGTAATAGCTATTCAAAATTTCTCATAAAATGAAAAATTTACTAATAATATTATTTTTATTGTTTACTCAATCAGTATTATCTCAATCTATAGGTTATGAAGTAAGAACTAATAATAAATCTTATCATGGATTTTTTTACAAAGGATTAGAACTAAGACATAGAACGGATAGGTCAGAAAATAGATTTACTTATAGACGTAACTTTTGGAAAGAAACTTCAAAACTATATTTAAGTGTACCTTTACACTATAAAGTAGAAAAAAATGAACCCACCCTAGAACCTAGATTATTATATAAATTTCCTAAATTTAAGTTATGGGTACAAAAAGAATTTTGGTACAAGTCAAATAAAAACACTGCTTTTGCAATAGATTATCCCTATAAAGATTTTACTTATAGATTTGGATGGGATACATCTAATACTGTAAGATTTAGATTAAAATATAAATTTTAATTTATTTGGTTTTCTCATTTTTTGTTATTATATTTATGTGTAGAATAAAATAAGAATATGAAAAAACTATTAGTAGTATTTTTGATATTACCATTTTTAAGTTTTAGTCAAAGCAAGTGGAGAGAAACCCCTCCCACGAAGAAAAATAGTACAAGCACCTCCACCAACACTAATACAAACACCTTAAAACAAAGTAGTTGGCGAAGTAATCCACCTACTACAACTAAATCTAAATCTTCAACTACATATAAATCAAATAACTTAAATACTCAATCTAACTTTTATGGTCAAAATCCATATTATTATCCTAATTTATATAATAATTATGACCCTTATTGGGGTTATGGTAGATGGGGAAGATGGGGCGCTCCAAATTATGGATACAGCACTTATATAGATTATAATTATTCTATACAAGGATATAGACAACCAGCAAGAGTTTATATCTATGAAGACGGACAAAGAGATACCATTAGAGGTAAAAAACCCATTGTAAATGTTGGGTTTCTTTATTCTACAAATAAACAACTTGGAGGTTATTTTGCTGTTGGTAATAAAATTTATTTTATTATGGATTTTCACTCAACTTATGAACCTGATCGTTCTACTTTTTTTGAAAATGGAAGGATTGATGATATTGATTTTCCCTTAATAGAAGATTTAATTAAAGAAAGAACATTTTACTTTGGTATTGGTACAAGAACTGATAGAATTGGTGTACATTGTATGATAGGATTTGGATCAGAAGATATTTTTTGGAGAGGAGAAGACATAGTAGGTGAAATTACATTCCCTAAATCTGATGGAAAATTTACTACTATAAAAATAGGTACTATGTATGACATTAAAAACTTTACTGTAAAATTTGATATGGACCCAATAAGAGAATTTGTTCAATTTGGTGTTGGAGTTAATTTCTAATTTATCGTAATTTTTATTTTTTTATTTATTTATATTGTTTAAACTTTAAATTTAATTTGCTAATGAAAAACTATTTAAAATTAGGAACAAAATTCTTATTGACTATGTCTTTAAGTTTCTTATTTCTAGCTGTGGAAGCACAGGAACGTAATTTATCTGGTAAAGTACTAGATGAAAATGATGAAGGCTTACCTGGAGTAAGTATAATAATCAAAGACACAAATATTGGAACTATTACCAACTTTAATGGTGCCTTTGATTTGAATATCCCTGAAATTAATATTACCCTTATTTTCAGTGCCGTTGGTTATACTACACAAGAAGTTGTGATAGGTGCTAGTTCAATAATTGATGTTACAATGGAGGTAGATATAGCAGAATTAAGTGCTGTAGTAGTTACTTCTGGTGTTATTGATATTGCTGTAGGTAGAAAAACTCCAATAGCGGTATCATCAATTACCAGTAAAGAAATTTTACTTAAAAGTGGAAACTTAGAATTTCCTGAGATTATGAGTAAAACTCCTGGTGTTTATGCTACTAAGCAAGGTGGTGGGTATGGTGATTCTAGAATCTCTTTAAGGGGTTTTGATCAAACAAATACCTCTATTTTGATTAACGGACAACCTGTTAACGATATGGAAAATGGTAGACTATATTGGAGTAATTGGCAAGGGTTAACTGATGTAACTAGCGGTATTCAAATCCAAAGAGGATTAGGAGCCACTAAGTTAGCAGTTCCTTCAGTTGGTGGAACTATATCTATTTTTACTAAAGCTGTTGACAAAGAAAAAGGTGGATCAGCATCTCAAATGATAGGTAATAATGGATACCAGAAAACAGTAGCTTCTTACAACTCAGGTAAAAGTGCAAGCGGATGGGCTACATCAGTCTTATTAGCTAAATGGAGTGGTGATGGATATATTAATAATACTTCAGGTGAAGGATTTAATTACTTCACAGCTATTGGATATGCACCAGAAGGTTCAGACCATGAGTTAAACTTTTCATTTTTAGGAGCAGGACAATGGCACCATCAAAGAGATGTTTGGGTTTCAATTCGTGATTACCAAAACTTTGGAACTGATCATAAGGATGGTATTGATAGAAGATGGAATACAAATGGTGGTACTTTAGATGGAGAAGAATTCTCAATGAGAAGAAATTTCTATAATAAACCACTAGCAACATTTAACTGGGATTATAAAATTAATTCCAAACTTAAATTAGCTACATCATTATATGGTTCAGCTGGTAGAGGTGGAGGAACAGGTCCTCGTGGTAACAATTATCGTGCTACAGCATCTGATATTTTACCTTTTAGAAAAGATTTAACTGAACACTATCTAGAAAATGGTAATGGTTCTCGTAACGCAGACGGTTCAATTGATTTTGATGCTGTTGTTGCTCATAACCAATCTACTACTAGTGGTTATACTGGTGATATTTCAAGATTTACAGATCAATTAATTGGATCTAATGGGTTTAGAGATTCAAGTGTAAATAGAGAAGTACTTATTAGAAGAGCTTCTATGAACTCACATAACTGGGTAGGTGGTATTTCTAACTTAGAAGGTCAATTTGGTAAAATTAAAGCTTCTGTTGGTATTGATTTAAGAAAATACACAGGTTATCATTACAGAACTGTAAATAATCTTATGGGACTAGATGGATATTACTCAACAGGTAATAAAAACTCTAATGGTCAAATCATTAATACTACTATTGATGCTAGCCCATTTGGGAATACAGGATTAAATGGTCCTAAAATTGATTATTATAACATAGGTAAAGTAGGATGGACTAGTTTTAACAGTATGTTTGAGTATGGTGGAGATAAATTAACTGCTGTATTACAATCAGGTGTTTCAAACCAAGCATTCCAAAGAATTGATTTTTTCGACCAACCTGCTAACCCAGAATCAGATGTTCAAAATCAACCTGGTGGGTATATTAAAGGAGGAGCTAATCTTAATATTGATGATAAGCAAAATGTATTCTTTAATACTGGATACATTTCACGTCAGCCTCAATTTGGTGCTGTATTTCCTAATTATGGAAATGATATTAATCCTGATTTACAAAATGAGGAAATTAAATCACTTGAGTTAGGATACGGATTTATTGGTAAAAACTTATCATTTAAAATTAATGCTTATTCAACAACTTGGGGTAATAGATTTGTTACTCGTTCTTTAACTAACCAACAAGGTGTAGATGGATCAGCTCAATTCAAAGATATTGATGTAAGACACAATGGTGTAGAATTTGAAGGTAAATATAAACTATCTACTTCTACTAGACTTACAGGTATGTTATCAATTGGTGATTGGAGGTATACAAAAGACTTTACCTCAGAATTATTTGATGATAATCAAGAATCAATTGGTACAGGTACTCTTTATCTAAAAGATGCTAAAGTAGGTGATGCAGCTCAAATAACAAGTAATATTGGTATTGACCAAAAACTTGGTAATCGTTTATCAATAGATGTAGATTACAGATTTGTAGACGGATTATATGCTGATTATTCAATCACAGATTCAGAATTTACTACTCCTGATAATAATGGTGCACTTAAATTACCATCTTTTGGTTTAGTTGATTTTGGTATAACTGGTAAGATTGGTAAAGGATGGACTATTAGAGCAAATATAAACAACTTATTAGATAAAGTTTATATAGCAGAATCTAATTCTAATATTCATACTGATGATACCTCTGTAACTTGGGAAGGTGTTGATGTACGAAACTCAGTATGGTTTGGGTTTGGTAGAACTTGGAACGCAAGTTTAAGATATAATTTTTAAAAAACCAATTAGGGGGGTTTAAATACCCCCCTATTTTTTATTTATTTAACATGAAAAAAACATTTATATTATTATTATTAATAACCCCTTTTTATTTATTTGGTTGGGGTAAAGTAGGCCACAGAGTAGTAGGTGAAATAGCAGAAAGACACTTAACAGAGGAGGCTAAAAAACAAATTAAAGAATTACTTGGAGGTGAATCTCTCGCTATAGCCAGTACTTGGGCTGATGAAATGAGAAGTAATCCTAAGTTTGATAAATATGGTTCTTGGCATTATATTAACTTACCTATTGATAAGGAATATGATGAAATTAAGCCAGGTGCAAATAATGTTATAACACAGATTAATAAAGCTATTCATACTCTTAGAATACCTTTTACTCGTAAAGATATAAAAATATTTTATTTAAAATATCTAGTTCATATGGTAGGTGATATACACCAACCTCTTCACACTGGTAGAGAAGAAGATTGGGGTGGTAACAAGATTAAAGTAAACTTTAAAGGTAGAAAAGGATCTGAAAATATTACTAACCTACATGATTTATGGGATGCAGGAATAATCGATGATTATAAAATGAGTTATACAGAATATGCTGATAAACTTATGAATGTTAAAGAAATAGATTTTCCACAAGGTGATCCTTTATTATGGTCTAAAGAATCACATGCTTTTGTACCTAAAATTTATGAAACAGAAGCCGGTTCTTATCTATCATATGATTATGTTTATGAAAATTTACCTATTATAGATCAAAGATTATATCAAGCAGGAATAAGATTAGCAGGAATTTTAAACGAACTATTCAAATGAAAGAGTTATTATATAAATACGCAGTAATATATTTAGGTACAGGTTGCCTAATGGTTGGACCTTATTTTGTCCAAACCCCTTATGGTAAAGCATTATCTGCTTTAGGTTTAGCATTATTAACTATCCAAACACAAAGAACAAAATCCTATAACTTATCTTTACTTAATATAGTAGGATTTATAGGTTATATGTATTCTATTTATATGCAACTATCAGAATAATATGAGTAAACTTATAAATCTATTTGGTGGACCAGGTATTGGTAAATCATCTATATCAGCAGGTATTACTTATAAACTAAAGAAAAAACATATAAG
>CAJQMN010000076.1 GCA_905479435.1 uncultured Flavobacteriaceae bacterium
GAGACATTAATATAACAGTGCTTAGTATTAAAACATAAAACCAAAGCCTCCAAATCAGTAGAAAAGGTATTTTTAATAAATTCATAATAACGAATGTAGTAATATTCTTTTGTTTGATTGAGTTTATCTTGAAAACTGTATTTTTGTTTTAATAAATTAAAAATAATGTCCAGAATATTAACAGGTGTTCAAAGTACAGGAACACCACATTTAGGAAATCTTTTAGGAGCAATTTTTCCTGCTCTAGAAATGTCTAATAAACCCGAGAATGATGCCTTTTTATTTATTGCTGATATGCATTCTCTTACTCAAATTAAAAATGGAGATACGCTGAGACAAAATACATACAGCACAGCAGCAACTTGGCTAGCTTGTGGTCTTGACATACATAAAACTGTTTTTTATAGACAAAGCGATGTTCCGGAAGTAACAGAACTTACCTGGTATTTAAGTTGTTTTTTTCCTTACCAAAGGTTAACCTTGGCGCACAGCTTCAAAGATAAAGCAGATCGATTAGCTGATGTAAATTCTGGACTCTTTACCTATCCAATGTTAATGGCGGCAGATATTCTATTATATGATGCAGAAATTGTACCCGTTGGAAAAGATCAACTTCAACATCTAGAAATGTCTAGAGATGTAGCGAACCGTTTTAATAATATTGTGGGGGAAACTTTGGTTCCTCCAGTTGCTAAAATTCAGGAAGAAACAAAATTAGTTCCTGGAACTGATGGAGAAAAAATGAGTAAGTCTAGGGATAATATTATAAATATTTTCTTGCCTGATAAAAAGTTAAGAAAACAGATAATGTCTATAAAAACAGACAGTAAATCTCTTGAAGATAAAAAAAATCCAGATACTGATACAATTTTTGCTTTGTATAAATTATTGGCATCTAGAGGTGAAATTGCTGAAATGAGAGTAAAGTATGAGGGAGGAAACTACGGCTATGGACATGCAAAACAAGAACTATACGAGCTTATCATAGACAAATATGCCATTGTCCGTGAGCGTTATTTCTATTTTATGGAAAATAAAAATGAAATAGATAAAGCCCTAGAAATTGGTGCGGTTAAAGCAAGAAAAGTGGCTGGTGATGTTTTAAAAAGAGTTAGAAAAAAAATAGGCTACTAAATATTAATTTATGACCAGTGACTTTGCTATAGCTTCTAATTCAAAAAGAAATTCTCTTTTATTTACTGAAGGTGCATAGGTGAATCCTTCAACCACTAAAAGTCTATCATTTTTTTGATCAATAATGGCATAGTTTACAAAAGGACCTGCCATAAAATCATTTTTAACCTCCCACTTCCCTCTAGTTTCAAATGCATTATTCCCAAGTATTTCTGTTTTTACAGTTAAAGGAGTATACGCTGCTTCAGTAATCATATACATTCCTTCTTTTGATCCTGGAATATATTTCTCCCCAATTTCATCTCTCATAGAAACTATATTTTCTTGAGAAATTGTTTTTTCATTTAATGGTAAAGAATACACTATAATGTTATTATTCCCTGCACCTCTAGCTATTCCGCTTTTTAAATGCTGTCTCAACCAAAGAAATTCCCCTGTATCATCTACAGTTTTAAATTCTTTTGGAATTGTTAATGATATATTTAAATTTTTAAGTGTCTTATACATAGAATCATTCACTCTCTTATTGTAAAAAACACGCTGCAATACTTTAATATCTGAATTTTTGAAAGTTTGCATCAACACTTTCATGTTTTTTTTCAAGGCTTTTCCAAGCCCTTCTTTATCTTTTGAAGAAACATAAACAATGGTCTGAGGACTAGCATATTTATTATAGCTTGTCGTAAAGCTTTCTTTATCACTCAACTCAACTATAAGAATATTTCGGTTACTTCGCATCATCGAAGAAAAACCATTTGGAGCTACATGACCAATCGATAGGGTTTTCTCTGGTTGAGGTAAACCTACCATTAATTCACCAAAAGAACTTCTAATTTCATCCCCAATAGCACCTGTCCATAAAGATCCTTTTGTAACTACAGTAACTTTATTATAAGCTCCAACTGATCTTGGCAACACCACTTTATTATCAATACAAGAAATAAAGAATATAGTAATACATAGCGTTGAAATTATTTTTCTCATATCATTAACTTTTAAAAATTTTAAGTTTTTTACCGGGCTGAATACTTTTTCCACTCCAAATATTGTTCCATTCTTTAATTTGATTCACGGTAACTTTTTTAAATTTTTTTGCAATGGTCCAAAGAGAATCTCCTTTTTTAACAACATAAATTGTTGGCTTTCCTTTTGAAATATTGCTTGTTACTGATGTTTTTGATGCTTTGGGAACCCGAAGTTTTTTTGGATAGATGCTCAAACGTTGTCCAATTCTTAAATTATTATTTTTAAGACCATTCCATCTCTTTATATCACTAACTCTGACGCCATACTTGTAGGCAATTTTACCTAAATAATCCCCATTTCTAACCCTGTATCGTATCCTTTTATCCATCTCAAAATATTGAGGTAAAGGTTTCTCTCTCTTTGCCACATCTGAATCAACAAGATCATATAGCGCATCCTCATTTTGCAAAAAGTTACCTACCTGTTTAGATGGTATTCTTAGACTATAATTTCTGCCTTTTACATAAGGTATAATATCTAACTTATATTCTGGATTTAATAATTGTAGCATAGCCGTTGGTATTCCTGTTTGCTCAGTAATTTGATCAAAACTTACTGTTTTCTTTATTAAAATAGTATCCGTTTCAAAATAATGAATTGCTGGATCACTTCCTGTTAAGTGATGCTCTTGTGCAAATGTAAACAAGTACATAGTTGCATAAAAAGCTGGAACATAACCTGCAGTTTCTCTTGGTAAAAACGGCCTAATATTCCAGTAGTTTTTATATCCTCCGGATCGTCTTATTGCCTTACTAACATTTCCCGGTCCTGAGTTATAGGCAGCAAGAGCCAAGTCCCAATCTCCAAATATTTTATATAAATCATTTAGATACTTACATGCAGCAATTGTTGCTTTGATTGGATCTTGTCTTTCATCTACGTAAGAACTAACCTTTAATTTGTACTGTTTCCCTGTTGGATACATAAACTGCCATAAACCCGTAGCACCTACCCTAGACTTTGCTTTTGGCTTCAAAGCAGATTCAACTAAAGCCAAATATTTCATTTCTAAAGGAATATCATATTGGTCTAAATACTTTTCAATCATTGGAAAATAATACGCTGCCCGAGCCATAAAATTAGGGTAATATTTCCTTCTGTTTTTTAAATACGATTTAATTATTTTCTCTAATGCAGGATTGTAGGCAAGATGAAAAGGAGTGTTTTCATTAATTTTTGAAAGTCTATCTTTTAATAAATTAACATCTAGAGGTATTTCTGAAACATCTGTAGTATCTATATTAGAGATGTAATATTCCCTAATTTCATCCATGAAAACAGATTGAAGTTGGTTTTCTAAAACTAAACTGTCTATACGAGCGATGTCTTTAGTTGAATAGCGCGTCTCTTCTAACGATTGATTCACAGCATCTTTATTAATGATAATGCTGTCTTTTTTAACTTGTGAAATAGCAAATGTTGAAAGTAAAAAGAGCGCTAAAAAATATTGTTTTTTCATTTATTAAAATTGTAATTCTACACCAATTGGACAATGATCGGAATGTTTTGCATCAGGTAAAATAAATGCTCTTGAGATATTTTCCTTTAAGGGTGCTGAGACCATGTTGTAGTCAATTCTCCAACCTTTATTATTCGCTCTAGAATTAGCCCTATAACTCCACCAACTATAATGATGGGGTTCTTTATTTAAATGACGAAAACTATCTATAAATCCATTGTCTATAAAGTTACCAATCCATTGTCTTTCTTCTGGCAAAAACCCTGAAACTCCTTTCATTTTTGGATTATGAATATCTATGGCTTCATGACAAATATTATAATCTCCACAAATAACTAAATTAGGAATTTCTTTCTTCAAGTTGTTAAGATACTCTTGTATTTCGTCCATATAATTAAACTTAAAATCTAATCTTAAATCATTCGTTCCGGAAGGTAAATACATGCTCATTACAGAAACCTTGTCAAAATCTACACGAATATTTCTCCCTTCAAAATCCATGGTTTCTATTCCAGTTCCATATTCAATATGATTTGGCTCTTGTTTACAAAAGATAGCTACACCAGAATATCCTTTTTTTTGTGCAGAAAACCAATATTGATAAGGATATCCAGCAGATTTAATTATTTCAGCATCTACCTGATCTTGCTGTGCCTTTGTTTCTTGGATACAAATAACATCTGGATTTGCAGATTGTAACCAATCTAACATTCCTTTTTTAATGGCTGCTCTAATTCCGTTTACGTTGTAAGAAATAATTTTCATAACATCAATTTATAAATTCATTTCTGGAATTTCTCCCTCTATAATTAAAGTTCCTTCGGTAGCATTTTGAATAACTTCAACACTAACACCGGGTGCTCTTTCTAATAAATAGAACTGATTGTTTTTAATTTCTAAGACCGCTAAATTGGTCACAACTTTAGTTACACAACCAACTCCAGTTAAAGGCAAGGAACATCTTTTTAATAATTTAGATTCGCCACGTTTGTTCGTGTGCATCATGGCTACAATAATATTATCTGCAGAGGCTACTAAATCCATAGCACCACCCATCCCTTTTACCATTTTACCTGGAATTTTCCAATTGGCAATATCTCCATTTTCAGAAACTTCCATTGCTCCTAAAATTGTTAAATGAACATGTTTACCTCTGATCATTGAAAAACTAGTTGCGGAATCAAAAAAGCTTGCTCCTGGCATTGTAGTAATGGTTTGCTTTCCTGCATTTATAATATCTGCATCTTCCTCTCCTTCATATGGGAATGGGCCCATTCCAAGAACTCCATTTTCACTCTGAAATTCTACTTCAATATCGTCTCTTACAAAATTTGCAACAAGAGTAGGAATCCCAATACCTAAATTTACATAATAGCCGTTTTTTACTTCTTTTGCTATTCTTTTAGCTATTCCGTTTTTATCTAACATAACTAACTTCTTTTTCTAACGGTTCTTTGCTCTATTCTTTTTTCAAACTTTTCTCCTTGAAAAATTCGTTGTACAAAAATTCCAGGAGTATGAATTTGATTAGGGTCTAAAACTCCTAAAGGAACTAACTCTTCAACCTCCACAACAGTTATTGTTGCTGCTCCACACATTAATGGATTAAAATTACGAGCAGTTCCTTTAAATATTAAATTCCCTGCGACATCTCCTTTCCACGCTTTTACAAAAGCAAAATCAGCCTTAAAAGCGGGCTCTAAAACATGCATTTTCCCATCAAATTCTCTGGTTTCTTTACCTTTTGCAACTTCAGTACCATAACCCGCAGGAGTATAAAAGGCAGGGAAACCTGCTTGAGCCGCTCTACATTTTTCTGCTAAAGTTCCTTGTGGTGTTAATTCAACTTCTAATTCTCCAGACAACATTTGCCTCTCAAACTCATCATTTTCTCCAACATATGAGGAAATCATTTTATTTATTTGTTTGTTTTGTAATAATAGTCCTAATCCAAAATTATCAATACCTGCATTGTTAGAAATACATGTTAAATTTTTAATTTCTAATCTAACCAACTCTGAAATAGCATTTTCTGGTATACCACATAAACCAAAGCCTCCTAACATAAATGTCATGTTATTTGTAACCCCTAATAGTGCTTCCCTAACATTATTTACTTTTTTATTAATCATATTATTTTTTTGAATTCTTACATCAATTAAAATGGAAGTCAATCAGTACTAAAAATCTGTATCATCATCTACTGATGGTCTTTTTTTAATTGGATTTTTTTTATCTACAGGTTCTTTACCGCAATTTGTATCTATTCCTACATACTCAGGTTTTTCAAAATCTTCTTCACTAATATTTAAGCTTTTGTCTGCATATACTTTCTTCATAAATAATGCCCATGTTGGAAGTGACATTGTAGCTCCTTGACCCTCAGCAATATTTTCAAAATGAACAGCTCTGTCTTCACCACCTGTCCAAACACCTGTGGCTAAATTGGGTACAACTCCCATAAACCATCCGTCTGTATGATTTTGAGTAGTTCCCGTTTTACCCGCTATTGGATTGGTGAATTTATAAGGAAACCCAGTAATAATATCTTTGTAGTAATGTGCTGAAGTTCGAAGTCTTACTCCAGAGCCAGCTGTGGTTACCCCTTTTAATAATTCTAATACAACATAGGCAGATTCTTCACTCAAAACTTCTTTAGTTTCTGGAGTAAAATCTGCTAGGACTGTACCATTTTTATCCTCAATACGTAATAGCATGTTGGGTTCAACTCGCATGCCTTTGTTGGCAAAAGTTGCATAGGCTCCAGTCATTTCCATCAGAGACAATTCTACAGAACCAAGGGCAATTGATGGTGATTTGGGAACCCTACTTTCTATACCCGCAGATTTTGCAAGACGTACTACATTTTCTGGAGTTACCATATCTATTAACCTCGCTGATATAACATTAATAGATTTTGCTAAAGCCTCTTTTAAAGAAATTTCACCTCCATATTTTTCGCCAGAATTTTTTGGAGTCCAAGCCTTGGGGATCCCAAACCTTCCTTTTGGAATTGTATAAGGTGTATTGGAAAATTTTTCACATGGCGATAAACCTAACTGATTTATGGCAGTTGCATACACGAAAGGTTTAAATGTAGACCCAACTTGTCTTTTCCCTTGTTCTACATGATCGTATTTAAAGTATTTATGATTTATCCCACCAACCCAAGCTTTAATGTGTCCAGTTTGTGGTTCAATAGATAATAATCCTGATCTTAAAATTGATTTGTAATATTTAATAGAATCGTTTGGAGACAAAATGGTATCTACTTCTCTTTGATTATTCCATGAGAAAACTCTCATATCTGTTGATGCATTGAAAGCGGAGTCAATTTGTTGGACTGAATATCCATTTTTTTTCATCCTTCTATAGCGATCAGATCTTTTTCTTGCTCTTTCGTATATGCCATCTATTTGCTCCTCTTCTAAATCATAAAATGGTGCGGTTTCATTTTTTTGTTGTTCTTTGAAAAAGTAACCTTGAAGATTAGACATATGTTCTTGAACTGCCTCCTGAGCATATTGTTGCATCCTAGAATCTAAGGTCACATAGATCTTTAACCCATCTCTGTTAATATTATAAGATTCTCCATTAGGTTTAGGATTATTTTTAACCCATTTTTTTAAATACCCACGAAGGTATTCTCTAAAGTAGGTAGCCAACCCATCATTATGACTTTCTGGAGTAAAGTTTATTTTTAATGGTAAGTTTTGAAGTGAATCCTTTTCTTCTTTAGAGATAAACTCATTCTTTGCCATCTGTGCAAAAACCACATTTCTTCTGGTTAGGGATTTCTTTTTGGAAATCTCTCTATTCGGATTAAACTGGCGTGGATTTTTTAACATTGCAACTAAAATTGCCGACTCTTGGACATCTAAATCTTTGGGTTCTTTCCCAAAATATATTCTAGAAGCCGAACGAATCCCAATGGCATTAAAGAGAAACCCTTGGGTATTTAAATACATGGCAATGATTTCATTTTTAGTATACTGTCGTTCTAACTTGGTTGCTACAATGTATTCCTTTACTTTTTGAGTTAATCTTTTTAGTGTACTACTAGACCCTCCTTTATTAAACAAGTTTTTTGCTAATTGTTGAGTAATTGTACTAGCTCCACCGCCTTTTCCAAGTTTTACAATAGCCCTTGCCAAACCTCTAAAATCTATTCCTGAATGTTCATAGAATCTTTCATCCTCAGTTGCAATTAAAGCATGTACAAGATTATCTGGAAGATCTTTAAAGCCTACAGGAGTTCTATTTTTAAATGCATATTTCCCTAGCGTTACCCCATCGGAAGAAATCACTTCAGTTGCTAAATTTTTTTCTGGATTCTCTAATTCTTCAAACGTTGGCAGTGTTCCAAAAACACCCCATGATGCTAATAAGAATACTAGTGAAACAGATATGAAACCTCCTAAAACCAACATCCAAAATCGTATGATGTATTTTTTAAAATTTGTTTGTTTCTTTTTCTTCATCCTAATTTACTTTTTCAATTCTTAGCCCAACATCTGAAATTCCCTGTAATTGACTAACTCCGTTAACCTCACCATTTTTTCTCATAGCTTGCCATATTGAAAAAGAATACTGACCTGAAATTGGAAAAATAATATTTTCTTTCAAAAGAAGTTTACTGTGTTTAATTTCTGAAATTCCTTGTCCTAAAAACTTCCCATTTTTATCTGTCATTTCGTATTGAAGAGTATCTACAATTTTCTTGCCATTTGGAAAAACCACATGGGTAATTAAATAGATATTACTGAATTGGTAATTCTTATTGTTTCTGATATTAATGTAAATGTTTTTTCTTGAAAGTGTATCATTAATTTGAAACTTGAAGCCTATAGAGTCTGCTTGTGACCAACTATTTTTTTTGAGTGCTCTATATTCATCAAAAACCCTATTGGAATCACAAGAAACAAAAGCAAATACTATTCCTAAAACAAGAATTAATCTCTTACTATTTTTGATTACTATTGCCATTTGATTTAGGTTTTCTTCTTCTTTTTTGTGGCTTATTATGATTGTTATTTCTTTTCTGAGCGTTTGGTGATTTAGTATTTGACTGACTAGAATTCTTAGGTTTTTGTTGTCTTTTTGAATGAGAAGACTTAGCACCTACAGCCGTTTTATTTCTGTTTTTATTTTTTCTGTTTCTTCTTCTGCTCTTTTTTGGAACATCAAAACGAGTAAGACTGTCTTGGCCAACTGCATCTTCAAAATCTACTGTAACTAGCTCTTCTATTTCAGATTCATATTCTTCCAAAGGAATAGCGACTTCATTATTTTTATTTAAATCAATAATTTCTAATACCTGTTCTAAACTCAGTTTAAACCATTTAGATCTATTTTCTTTATAGGTATACCAAAGGGTCTTTTTAAAAATATCCATTTTCACAAATTCTGCATCTCCTTTTTCAGTCTTTAAAACTTTTTCTTGTTTTGGAAAATCATTTAAAGCATCTAGATAGGTGTCTAATTCAAAATTTAAACAACATTTTAATTTACCACATTGACCCGCTAATTTTAATGGATTTAAAGATAACTGCTGATATCTTGCTGCTGTTGTTGTTACTTTTCTGAAATCTGTAAGCCATGTAGAACAACATAGTTCTCTTCCACAAGAACCAACACCTCCAAGACGAGCAGCCTCCTGTCTGGCTCCAACTTGTTTCATTTCTACTCTAATAGAAAAAGCACCTGCTAAATCTTTTATGAGTTGTCTAAAGTCTACTCGAGTATCTGCAGTGTAATAAAAAGTTGCTTTGTTGCCATCTCCCTGATATTCAACATCAGAAAGTTTCATTTTTAAGCCCAATCTCCCTAATATTTCTCTCCCTCTTTTTTGAGTTTCTAATTCTCGATTTCGAGCTTTTTCCCAAACTTCAATATCTCTTTGGGAAGCTTTTCGATAAATTTTCTTTACATCTTCGCTTTCATGAGATACTTTCCTTTTTTTCATCTGTACCTTCACCAGTTCTCCACCCAAAGAAACAATCCCGATATCATGACCAGGCGATCCTTCAACCGCAACCACATCTCCCATAGAGATGGTTAAATTTTCTGTATTCTTATAAAAATGCTTTCGCCCGTTCTTAAAGCGTACTTCATAAATATTAAAAGGAGTTTCATTGCTTGGTAAAGTCATATTTGACAACCAATCAAAAACTGATAATTTTTCACAACCTCCTGTTGTGCAACTTCCATTGCTCCTGCATCCTTTTGGTTTACCGTCTTCCCCAGTACCACAACTTCCACATGCCATAAAATAATATATTTATAGAAGCTAAGCTTCTTAGAGTTCTTATAAATTTTAGCTAAATTAATGTCAATTAGCTCAACAGAATACACTGTAAAAATTATTATAATATAAAATTAGAAATGTATTTTGTAAAGAGTAAATATAAGGAATCTATCACAATCATTTAATTGTAAAAAGGATAAAAAATAAGCCCTGAATTTATCGCGAAAATCTGTGCTATTTTATTTCTTAAATTTTAACTTTTCTGACCTCCCTTTTTTAAAGATTTTATTGCTGGCTTGTTTACCTTTTCTGAGTATTTTTTGCTGTTCATACGACAATTGAATGACCTCTTGACATTCAGAAGAACAAGTATTCTCCATCTTTTCTGAACAATCAGAACACTGAATAAATAATAAATGACAGGCTTCATTTGCACAATTCACATGATTGTCACAAGGGCTTCCACATTGGTGGCAGTTGGCAATTACATCCTCTGATATTTTCTCTGCTCTTCGATGGTCAAATACAAAGTTTTTACCAATAAACTTATTTTCTAATCCTTCAGATTTTACTTGCCTTGTGTATTCTATAATTCCTCCCTCTAGTTGAAAAACATTTTTAAATCCTTTGTGCTTATAATATGCCGAAGCTTTCTCACATCGAATACCTCCTGTACAATACATCAATAGATTTTTATCATTTTTATTACTTTTTAATTCTTCCTCAATGATATCCAATGAGTCACGGAATGTATCAACATCAGGAGTAATTGCTCCATCAAAATGACCAATTTCACTTTCATAATGATTTCGCATATCTACACAAATAGTATTAGAATCCTCTAACATCCTATTAAATACTTCTGCGTTTACATGAATTCCTTTTGCTGTTACATCAAATGTTTTATCATCCAAACCATCGGCAACTATCTTGTCTCTAACTTTTACTTTTAATTTTAAAAATGATTTATTGTAGTGCTCAATAGCTACATTTAATCGAATTCCTTTTAAAAAAGAAATTGCATCTAATTGATCTTTTAAGGCTAAAAAATTCTCTGAGGGAACTGATAATTGAGCATTGATTCCCTCAAAGGAAACATAGGTTCTACCCAATACATCCAGAGTATGCCATTCTAAAAATAATTTATCTCTAAATAATTGTGGGTTTTCTATCTTATGGTATTGATAGAATGAAATTGTGATGCGATCTTTTCCAGCCTCATCTATTAATGTAGCGCGTTCTTTAGCGCTTAACTTATTGTACAGTTGCATGCTATACCAAATTCGTTAAACAATCTATTTTGTCTTTTACAGACTTTAACCGCAAAACTACCATAATTTTTAATAGTACGTTGAAAATTCAACATTTCCTTTGTATTTGAAAAATTTTTAAATTTTATCTATTTCTTACCACTATTAATTGAAGTCTTAAACACATTTTTTAGCATCTTTGTACCTTGTTAATTAAAAACCTGTGAATTGGGTGTTAAAATGAACCCAATCACGAAAAGAATTAAACTAATATACTATGAAAATCGCTTTAGTGGGTGCTACCGGGATGGTAGGAAATGTTATGCTTCAAGTATTAGCAGAAAGGAACTTTGAGATGACTGAATTAATACCTGTAGCTTCCGAAAGATCTGTTGGGAAACAAATTTCATATAAAAATAAAGAGTATACTATCGTTAGCTTACAAGATGCCGTAAACAAACAGCCAGATATTGCATTATTTTCCGCTGGGGGTGATACTTCTTTAGAATGGGCACCAAAATTTGCAGCGGTTGGAACAACAGTCATCGATAATTCTTCTGCTTGGAGAATGGATCCAGAAAAAAAACTAGTTGTACCAGAAATTAATGGCGATGTTTTAACTAATAATGATAAGATTATTGCCAACCCAAATTGCTCTACCATTCAATTAGTTATGGCGCTCTCTCCTCTGCATTTAAAATATAAAATGAAACGTGTTGTTATTTCTACATATCAGTCTGTTTCTGGAACTGGAGTAAAAGCAGTTCAACAGTTAGACAATGAAGAAGCCGGAATAAAAGGGGAAATGGTATATCCTCACCCTATCGGAAGAAATGCACTACCACATTGCGACATTTTTTTAGATAATGGCTACACGAAGGAAGAAATGAAATTGGTAAAAGAACCTAAGAAAATTTTACGAGATACTTCTTTCTCAATTACTGCCACTGCAGTTAGAATTCCAACAGCAGGAGGGCATTCAGAAGCTGTAAATGTTCAATTTATAAATGATTTTGAAATCGAAGAGGTGCGCGAGTTATTAAGTGCAACACCTGGGGTTATTGTTCAAGATGATGTAAAAAATAACATTTATCCAATGCCAATAACTGCACACCAAAAAGATGAAGTTTTCGTTGGTAGAATTAGGCGAGATGAATCTCAAGAAAACTCACTAAATTTGTGGATTGTTTCTGATAACCTCAGAAAAGGGGCAGCAACAAATGCTGTGCAAATAGCAGAATATTTAGTTGAAAACAAAATCGTGTAAACTTATGAGTACTTTCCATAAATTATCCATTAAAAATTACATTCAAGAAACCGCAAATGCGGTTTCTCTTATTTTTGATATTCCTGAGCGTTTGAAAGATAATTTTTCCTTCAAAGCAGGGCAATATGTTACCCTAAGAACAACTATAGAAGCTAAAGAAATACGCAGATCTTACTCTATTTGTTCTTCTCCTAATAGTGGTGAATTAAAAGTTGCCATCAAAAGAGTTGAGAATGGTGTTTTTTCTACTTACGCGATATCCCACTTAAAAACAGGTGATGTAATTGAAGTTCACGAGCCCGAAGGAAAATTTATTTTAGAACCTACAAGAAGTACTAATTATTTAGGTATTGTGGCTGGTAGTGGAATTACACCCGTTTTATCAATGATTAAAACAGTCTTACAACTAGAACCGTCTTCTTCGTTTACATTAATATACGGAAATAAATCTTTAGATGAAACTATGTTTAAAGCCGAATTAGACGCTTTGTCTCTAGCTTACGATACAAGATTTAATTTGGAATATGTATTTAGCAGACAGCATGAAGAGGGATCTTTATTTGGAAGAATTGACGAAGGACATACAAACTACTTTATTAAAAATGTTTATAAAAATTGGTCTTTTAAGACTGCTTTTTTGTGTGGCCCAGAGGAAATGATAAAAACTGTTTCAACTACATTAAAAGAAAATCACTACAAAGAATCTCAAATTTTATTTGAATTATTTACAGCATCAATTAATGAAGAAAGCAGTTCTGAAATAAAAGATGGTCAAACAGAAGTTACTGTTTTGCTTGATGATGAAGAGCTCTGTTTCACTATGGATCAAAAAGACGATATTTTAGCTGCTGCTTTAAGAAATGATGTTGACGCACCATACTCTTGCCAAGGAGGTGTGTGTTCTAGTTGTTTAGGGAAAGTAACCCAAGGAACTGCAGTAATGGTTAAAAATAGCATTCTTACTGATGACGAAGTTAACGAGGGATTTATTTTAACCTGCCAGGCACATCCAACTTCATCAAAGATATCCATTGATTTTGATGATGTCTAAAAAATGTATCTTTAACACATGGATATATATGACATAAAAAATGCAATTTTTTTTGGGTTCTTTCTTTCTTTTATGATTGGTCCTGTTTTTTTTATGTTAATTCAAACGAGTATTGTAAAAGGTGCAAGAGCTGCCATTGCTTTTAATTTAGGGGTAATTTTAGGGGATGTAACTTTTATTGTGATTGCTTATTTTGGTAGCAGACATTTACTTGAGAGTATCAAAGATGACCCACGTTTATTTTTTATAGGTGGCCTCATTCTAATTGTTTATGGCGCTATCACTTATTTAGACAAATCTGAAAAAAAAGAAATTGAAGAGTCTATAAAATTGCCTGTAAACAACAATTATTTTAAATTAATTTTTAAAGGTTTTTTTTTAAACTTTATTAATATCGGCGTACTTGCATTCTGGTTAGGCTTAATTGTGGTAATAGGACCAACCCTAGACATGAATCCAACACATATTTTTTATTACTTCAGTATTATTATTTGCAGTTATTTTATTACTGATTTGGGTAAAATAGTTTTAGCAAAACAATTAAAAAATAAAATGACCCCATCTGTAGTTTATAGAATAAAACGATTTATGGGTGTCTTATTAATTGTTTTTGGGGTGGGTTTAATGCTAAAAGGATTTCTTCCAAAAGATAACAAGATTAATACACTGTTAGAACAGGTAGATAAAAAATAAAAGCGACATAAAACGTCGCTTTTATTTTTTAAAGCTATAATATTCTTTTACTTCTTATTATCCGATGGATAAATGTCTGCCATCAATTTAGACGGGTCTATTTCTACTGATTTAATTTCTTTTGAAACCTCAAATCTATAGATGGGGTGCGCCCAAGACCAATCTTCTAAAATTGTTGCCCTTGTGGGCTTATTCCCTCTCATTATTTGTAAAGGAATGTTAAAATCTTCTGAAGAACCATCTTTATAAGTCACTCTTACATCTATTGGCATTGGCATTTTACCATGCCTTTGTAAAATAATTGTTTTGTTCCTAAAACCTCGAACACTATAATCAATTGTATGAGTAGTTTGGGTCCATTCATTTAAATACCAATCTAAATGAATTCCAGAAACTTTCTCCATAGATCTTTTAATATCATTTGGTGTTGGATGTTTAAAACTAAAATCATTAAAGTATTTTTTAAGTCCTTTCTTAACATTCTCTTTCCCTATAACATACTCTAATTGAGATAAAAACATATTTCCCATACTGTAACTCGCTGTACTGTATGAAGAATTTAAATGATACCTGTCTGCATGGGTTGTTAAAGGTTCTTCTTTTCTGTAGGAAATCATTTTATAATACCTATTGTAGGCCCCTAAATGAGGGTTTTCTATTTTCCTGTCTAAAATTTTATTCATCGCAATATTAGAAATATAAGATGTAAACCCTTCATCCATCCATGGATGCTTACTTTCATTACTCGCTAATAAAAACTGAAACCAAGTATGTGCCATCTCGTGAGAGGTTACCCCCAACAAACTACCAAAACTTCTCTTACCAGTTATTAGAGTTGACATCGCATACTCCATGCCTCCGTCTCCTCCTTGGATTACAGAATATTGTTTGTACGGATATTGCCCAATGTTTTCACTAAAAAAACTCATTAATTGAGCTGTTTTAGGTTGTAAGTCTTTCCAATTTTTCAGATATTTTTCTTCAAGATTACGCTTATAAAAAAAATGCAAATCAACGCCATTGGCTGTTTTTAAAATATCGTGAGAGTACTCAGGATCTGCAGCCCACATAAAATCATGAACATTTGGTGCTTTAAAGTGCCAGCTTAATTTTTCTCCAGTAGGGATTTTTATTTTTTTGGATTTATCTTCATAACCATGTCCAATTTCTTGAGGATTTTGTAGATATCCTGTTCCTCCAATCGTATAGTTTTTATCAATATGAATGGTAACATCAAAATCTCCCCAAACACCATGAAACTCTCTTGCTATGTAGGGAGGTGTATGCCATCCTTCAAAATCATATTCAGCCATTTTTGGGTACCATTGTGCCATAGAAAGCACAACTCCTTCTTTATTTGTTTGACCTGAACGTCTAATTTGTTTGGGAACTTGAGCATCATATGTCATGTCAAATGTTGAACTTTTACCAGATTTTATTGGCTTGCTCAAGGTTACTTCTAAAATAGTTCCTACAACTTTATATTGAACATTTTTTCCATCTTGTTTTAAAGAACCTATCTTAATATAACCAATCTCTTCAGGTTTTAATTTGCTAATCCTATTGGTAACTCTTCCATCTGGGTCTTGAATATTTCTAGAACGAACATCCATTTGAGAATTGGGTTGAAAGGCATTGAAATAAAGATGATAATACACATGAGATAACTCATCTGGCGAATTATTTGTGTAGACTAGTTTCTGAGTTCCCTTGTATTGAAACTTAGTAACATCTACATCAATATCCATGGTATAATCAACATGTTGTTGCCAATAATTGTGGTTTTGTTGACCATAAATACTCAAACTAGTTGAGATACATAAAAATAGGATTATTTTCTTCATGGATGTTTCGTTTATTTATTCTTACCATTTACCATATAATCTGCCATTTTGAGGGCATTATATGCATTAACAACTCGTCCTGAAACTGAAAGCTCTGCAAACGGAACTTTTTCTCCTGTTGGTGTTTCTCTAGATCTTGAACCTGGCTTAATTACATCAAGATTAATCATTGTTCCAGAATTCATTAAAATATGTTTTACTTGACTAGCGGATAATTTTGGATAATAAGAGCGTATTAATGCTGCAACACCTGCTGTTGAGGGTGCTGCCATAGAAGTCCCACTAAACTTAGCATATTCTCCTTCTGGTGTTGTTGAGTAAATTTGTACTCCAGGGGCAAAAACATCAACGTTAATCTTACCATAGTTAGAAAAAGATGCAGGTAAATTTTCATCATAATTTGCACTCATAGCACCAACCGTTAAAACATTATCAGAAATTTCAGTTACTAAATCTCTAGAATCATTTGGAAATGTTTTTTCAACGTCCATATTTTTACCATCATTTCCAGCAGCATTTACAATCAAAACATCTTTAGAGGCAGCATATAAAATTGCTTCATACACCCACTCTTTCTTTGGAGAAAAGCCTTTACCAAAACTTGTGTTAATTACTTTTGCTCCGTTATCTACAGCATAACGTAAGCCTAGAGCAACATCTTTATCATATTCATCTCCATCTGGAACAGCCCTTACTGCCATAATCTTTACGTTATTCGCTACACCATTCATCCCTATATCATTATTTCTTGACGCACCAATAATACCAGAAACATGTGTTCCGTGAGCTTCATCTTTTATAGAATGCCCTGTAGCTGCATCACCGTAAGATTTGTTTTCCATTGTATTTGGATCATCTCCTAAAACACTTCTATACTCATTTTTTAAGTCTTCACCACTTAACATTGAAGTAGCATTTTTAACTAATTTAGACAGTTCTTGTTTTGCTTGAGCTAAAGAGCTTAAGCCAAAACCATACATTTGTTTTGCAACTTCTATATTTTGTTTTAAAGCCGTGTCTTCGGTTACCAGTTCTATAACTTCATCTTTAGAATAATCATTTTTATCAAAGTGTTTAGCAAGTGCATCATCAGCATTAGTTACCATTTTCAGCATTTGACCATAACGTTTTTCATTTGCCTTGGCTGCTTCAACTTTTTCATCATAAAATTTAGTAGCTTCTTTTACTGTTTCTTCATCAGCTATTGATGGATCTTTAACAATACGTTGATACTCTAAATGTTCTTTATAAATAGTTCCTAAAAAATTCCATCCATTAATGTCATCAACATAACCGTTTTTGTCATCATCTATTCCATTTGATGGTATTTCTTTAAGGTTTACCCAAGCTACATCTTTTAAATCTTCATGTAATAAATCGGTTCCAGAGTCTACAACGCCAACCACTACTTCAACTCCTTTTTTCCCTTGTAAAAAATCATAGGCTTTCTCTAAGCTCATTCCTGGAATTGAATCTGTAGCTAAATCACTATGTCCCCAAAACTTGCTTTCTTCCTCTGTTAAAGGAATCTTTTTTGCAGTTGCTGTTACACTATATGAGGAAGGTTTTGGAACTGGAATTGTTGAAATGGATTTACAGCTTCCAAGTAAAAAAGTAAAAATTACAGTAAAAATTATCGGTTTTAAAAATTTCATGGGTTGTTTATTTTAATTAAATATATCTTTAAATTTGTGTGTTTCTTTTAATCTAACTCCTTTGTTTGTGTGTTGTACAGTACAAATTTCGGAATAGGCATCATGCTCTAAAAACAGAAAATAATCATGGTCTGCTGCTTCACTTAAAAAGGCTTCTTTTTCTTTTATTGTTAACAATGGTCTTGTGTCATACCCCATAACATAAGGTACAGGTATGTGGCCTATAGTTGGTAACAAATCTGCCATAAAAATAATGGTTTTTCCTTGATAAAAAATTTTAGGTAACATTTGTTTTTCTGTGTGACCATCCATTTTTAAAACATTAAATCCAACTTGCTGAAATGAATTTTCAGAAATAAAATTTAATTGACCACTTTCTTGTATGGGTAGAATATTTTCTTCTAAGAAAGAGGCTTTTTCTCTAGGATTTGGATGAGTTGCCCAATTCCAGTGTTCTTGATTACTCCAAAATTTGGCATTCTTAAAAGCGGGCTCATAGCCTGTTTGATTCTTATTCCATTGAATTGAACCTCCACAATGATCAAAATGTAAATGCGTTAAAAAAACATCTGTAATATCATCTCTATGAAAACCATAAGAAGCTAAAGAGGTATCCAATGAAAAGTCTCCAAATTGATAATAGTAGCCAAAAAATTTATCAGACTGCTTATTTCCCATACCAGTATCAATTAAAATAAGCTTATTCCCATCTTCAATTAACAACGAGCGCATTCCCATCTCAATCATATTATTTGAGTCTGCAGGATTTGTTTTTTGCCAGATTGATTTTGGAACTACTCCAAACATAGCGCCTCCGTCTAACTTAAAATTTCCAGTTTGAATGGGATAAATTCTCATGATAAGCAAAGATGCAAAAAAACATCAATATTTATAAATAAAATAAAGTAAAACCTAGAAGCTGCTTTTAAGTTCATTTAAAAAAATAAGCATCGATAACGATGCTTATTTTGAGGTGTCGAGCGGATTCGAACCGCTGTAGATGGTGTTGCAGACCACTGCCTAGCCACTCGGCCACGACACCCTGTAGGAGTGCAAATTTACATCAATTATCTAGTATTACAAGTTTTTTTGAACTTAACGTTCTTTTGTAAGAATAATAACAACTTCTTGAACATTTCCTCCTATTGGCGGATTAATTTTAGCAACACTTACTGTGGCACTTGTTATCATTTTTAATTCTAAAAAA
>CAJQMN010000077.1 GCA_905479435.1 uncultured Flavobacteriaceae bacterium
CTAGTTGCTCTTCTTGGAGAGGAAATTATTCTTTTTGCCATATAAGATCGCTCTTCCAATTTGTATTGAGTAATTGACTTCTTATCTAATTTTTTATTTACCATATCAACAATTTTAAAATTTTCTTTTAAAAATTGCAAATCGTAAACTTTTAAATTTCCTTCAAAAGATTGTTGATCAAAATCAATAGCTCTGATTTTATATATAATTTTATCAAAATCATGAGTTGGTATAATTACATAATTATAGGAACGCATATCTCCAAGCAAACGAACCAAGCACCTCTCTTTAAATTTCACAAATTCTTTAGCAATTTGAGATTTTTCTGATTCTGTACACTTAGGGAGAAATTCTTTGATAAAATCATCTCCTGGGATTCCTGAGATATGTTCCTCTATTAAAGTGTCTTTATACACTAAAAAATTTAAGTTATGTGGAGACAATATATGTTCTAATTCTAGACCGTATATTCTAGAAGCATCTGCTTTTTTCACATAGAAATAGGTGTAGTTATCATTTAAAATATTTCTAATTTTTATGCGGAAAGGTTTTGAATTCCCGAAAGTGCAATAGTCAATAGCATCTACATTTAAAAATGGGATGGTTTCGCTTCCTCCATCTGAATGAAGTATGGTGTAGATTTTTTTTAAACTAGCATCAATTTCTTCTCTATCATATTCTGAATAATATGTCCTAACCCATAAAGTATCATTTTCATTTTTATCATAAACTATAACTGACCCTTGGAAACGTAGTAAATCGTCATAAAAAATTGATATTTTTAAGTTTCTATTGTACTTCTTTAAATATTCATCCAACATTGTATTAATAGGAAATGTTGGTTTTTTTTTTGACATTAATTTTTTTTCTGGCACCATTTGAAACAAATTACTCTCAAATGTAATGCATAATCTTTTTAATTAGCACAATTTAAATATCTTTCCAGGAAAAGGTTTTACAATATTTTTTAACTCTAGTTGTAATAGTATAGTGACCAATTGGCTCAAAGGAAGTTGAGTTTCTAGTGCAATGACATCCATTACTGCTTGCTCTTTTAGTTCTAAAAAATCAACTATTTTCTGCTCATCTTCAGTAAGGTCTAAAAATAATCTTGTTTGTTTAGGGAGTATTGTTTTTGATATGTCCCAATTAAGCATTTTTACAATATCTTCAGAAGATTGGAGTAAATGTGCTTTATTTCTATAAATTAAATCATTACACCCTTGACTCATAAGATCATTAATTCTTCCAGGTACTGCAAAAACATCTCTATCGTATGAATTTGCAATATCTGCTGTTACTAAAGAACCTCCTTTTGATGGAGATTCTACAACTATTGTTGCCGTTGATAATCCTGCAACAATTCTATTCCTTTTTAAAAAATTTTCTCGTTGAGGAGCTTCGTTGTGAAAAAATTCTGTAATGAAACCACCATGCTTATTTACACTATGGATATATTTTTTATGAGCTTTAGGATACGTGATTTCTAAACCGTGAGCTAAAACTGCTATAGTTTGTAAGTTGTTTTTTATGGCTCTTTTGTGCGCACAAATATCAATTCCATAAGCAAAACCACTCACAATAATTGGATTGTAAGCTGCTAAATCATCAATGAGTTTCTCACAAAAACTGCTGCCGTAATTTGTCATCCTTCTAGTGCCTACAATAGAAATAATTTTATCATTGGAAAAATCAATAGTTCCATCTTGAAAAAATAATATTGGGGAATCTATACAATGTTTTAAATTTTTTGGGTAGTCTTTATCCAAAAAATAAGAATAGTTAATCTTATTTTGCTTTATGTATTGAAGTTCTTGCTCAGCCAAGCGCTGATTGGAGCTGTCAAATAAATTTTGAACCGTAAGCTTGCCAATCCCATTAATTTTTTGGAGTATCTGTTTCTTCTCTTTAAAAATATCATTGGCATAGCCTACATGAGCAATTAGTTTTTTTGCTACAATATCACCAATCATTGGAGTCTTTTGCAAACGCAAAAGTGCTAGAATTTCTTCTTCTTTCAAGATGCAATTTTTTATTTTCAATATACAAATATATTGTTGATAATTATTGGAGGCTTTTTATGCTTATTTTATTTAATTTTTTATATTTGTTATTATGGCTATAGAAGACTACATCAAAGACTTATTATACAGGTATGATTGTGTTATTATCCCAAACTTTGGCGGTTTTGTAACGAATAGAGTTAGTGCTAAAATTCATAAAGATTCAAACACTTTTTACCCCCCAACAAAACAGATAGGTTTTAACGTTAATCTCATTCATAACGATGGCTTGTTGGTCAACTACATCGCATCATCAGAAAATATTTCTTTTGACCAAGCAACTTCTAAGGTTAAAGCCACTGTTTCTCAGTGGAATAAATTAATCAAGACAACTTCTTTACACATTAAAAATATTGGTTCATTTTCTATGAATGAAAAAAATCAATTAGTTTTTAATCCATTAAATAAAATAAACTACTTAAAATCTTCCTTTGGATTAGCTCCTACAGAAGCTTCTGTTGTTGTTAGATCTGATCAAAAAATTATTCCTCTTAATCCTGTTAAAAAGACGCAAAGAAAAGCACCTGTATTTATAAAATATGCTGCTACTGCTGCAGTTTTATTATCACTTTCTTATGTTGGCTGGACAGGTTATGAAAATAAACAAGAACAATTAAATTTTGCTAAGGATCAAAAAAAACTGGAGGAAAAAATTCAAACTGCAACATTTATTATTGAAAACCCTTTAGCTACAATAGAATTAAATGTGAATAAAGAAGAAGTTCCAAAATCTTTTCATGTTATTGCTGGCGCATTTCAATTTGTAGAGAATGCTCATAAAAAAGTAGATCAACTAAACTCAAAAGGATTTAATGCTACTATCTTAGGAACCAATAAATGGGGATTAACTCAGGTTGCCTATGCCTCTTTTTACAAAAAATCTGATGCCTTTAAAAGTCTTTCCGATATAAGAAAAGTTGACTCTAAAGACGCTTGGTTATTAGTTAAAAAATTCCAATAATTTAGAAACGCTTCACTTTAGTCATTTATAAACAATCTTTTTGATTGTATATCTTTGTAAAAAAATCATTAATGATAACAAAAAAACCTAGTGAGTCTTTGACTATACTCACAGATCTTGTTTTACCTGGAGAAACAAACTATCTTGATAATCTTTTTGGAGGGGAACTATTGGCAAGGATGGATAGAGCTTGTAGCATTGCTGCTCGTCGTCATTCTAGAAGAATAGTAGTTACTGCCTCAGTGAACCAAGTTGTATTTTCAAAATCTGTCCCTGTTGGAAGTGTAGTGACAATAGAAGCAAAAGTTTCAAGAGCATTTAAGTCATCTATGGAAATATATGTAGATGTTTGGATTGAGGATAGACAATCTGGCTTAAAGACTAAAGTAAATGAAGGGATTTACACTTTTGTTGCCGTTGATGAAACCGGTAAACCTGTTGAAGTACCTCAAATAAGTCCTGAAACGGAATTAGAAAAAGAACGTTTTAATGGTGCTTTAAGGAGAAAACAGTTAAGTTTAGTTTTAGCTGGAAAAATGGAGCCAAATGATGCTACAGAATTAAAAGCTTTGTTTATAAACTAGTTAACTTTTAGTATCCAACTCGTCGGATTTAATCGAGTCGTATTTTTTGACAACACAAAAATTAACTTAGTTTTTCCTGTAATTCTATCGGTGAAAATTTTTCCTAAAGGCTGTCCTGTTTGGATTTTTTGACCATCATTAACATAAACACTTTCTAAATTATTATAAATAGAAATATAGTTCCCATGTCTAATTAAAACTGATTTTTTTCCTTCAGATTGCGTTTGTATTGCTAAAATTTCACCATTAAAAATAGCATTAGCAGTAGATCCTTTATTGGTAGCAATATGAATTCCAGTACTATTTATAAAGTTTCCTGCATATATTGGATGGGGTTGTTTGCCAAACCTCCTTATAATAAGACCACTTTCAACAGGCCATGGCAACTTCCCTTTGTTTTGTTCAAATCTTACTGCCAAAGCCCTAGCTTCTGGAGTCAGTGAGAACCCCTTTGCTTTTTTTATTCCCTTCTTTGCATTAGATCTGGCAATAGCTTCTTTAATTATTTTATCTATTCGTTGCGATATTTTCTTTTCTTCTTGTTGTTTTATTCGAAGCCTTTTTTTGTATTTTTTTTCTTGATTTTTTAGCTCAGAAATTAATTTTTTCTGATCATTTTTTTCATATTCAATCTTTGTTTTTTGTTCCTTTTCATTAGACAATAAGGTGTCTTTTAATTTCTTTTGGACTAATAATGAATCTTTTAAACGTAGAAACTTGTTGGTTAGAAGGTATACCTCTTCACCTTGTTTTTTTCTAAAAGAGGCATACTGCTTCATATACTTCACTCTTTTATACGCTTGATAAAAACTTTTGGAGGAAAATAAAAATAAAGTACTGCTTTGCTGAGATTTACTTTTGTAAGATTTATATATCATTTCAGCATAATCTTCTTTTAGCTTAATTAGTTTTATCTCTAGTTGCTTTATTTCACCTTCATAAATAGCAATAGTATTCGAAAGAGATTCTACTTCTAAATTAATTGTAGAAATGTATTGTGCTCTAATAGAAATTTTTTGATTCAAATCTTTTAAATCTTCAAGAGCATTTTGCTCGCTTTTTTTTGCAGCAAAGAGCAGTTTATTTACCAGTTGAATTTCTTTTTTTATTCTTTTTCGATCCAGCTCTAACTGCTTTCTAGATTTATTTTGTGCAAACGAGGGTATTGTTAGAAAAAGAAGAAGTAAAAGAGATATGTACTGGTACTTTTTAAACATTAAAGCTTGATCGGTTTATAACTAGATGGTATTGTATAGGGAGTACTAATTTGTTTGTTTAAAGTTACTGATTTAAAATCAATCGTAATTGTTGTATAGCGCTCAGGCTGTGAAACATTAATCATAATTTTTTTGGGCACTAATAGTTTCTCTATCAAACGATAGCTTTTATAGTCTATATCCAGGGCTTTATTTTTGCTGTCAGTTTTGAGCAACTGTTTTTTTAGGGTAAAGTTATTTGGGTCAAATAAAAAGAAAATACGATACAATTCGTGTTGTTTTTTTGGGGTTAACTTATAAACAGAATTATCCACTTCAGATATAAATTTTTGCTTTTTTAAATCTAAAATAGATTCACCAAGCAATAAGTTTTGAATCTGCTTGAAAGTAACTTTAGTTCCTAATATTTTTTCTAAAAGTGAGAAATCACCCTCAAAATATTTTTTATCAATTAATGAATAATAACTAAAAGATGCTGGAGTTATTTTAACTCTAAAAGCACTAATAATTTTTGAACCCCTCATCCATATTACAGAGTCTTTTAGTATACGAAGATTTACTGTAAAATTTATTTTATTTCTTTTACCATTTTTATAATCTGCATAGCCAACTTTTAATTTGGCATCTAATGTTTTAGCATCAAAAGAAAGTGCAGTATGTTTTTTAATAATTTTTTTAGCTGATATAGTTTTTAAAATTTCGATTTTATTACCGACAAGATTTTTATTGCTTTTACATGATGTAAAAACAAGAGTAAAGACAATTAAAAAAGTAATAATTCTCATTCTATATTTTGATTTTCTTGACCTTTTCTAAGTACTCTTTTGCTTTCATTGGTTTATTAATACTTGTGTATGACTTTGCGAGTGAATTATAAAATTGAATTTCCAAGCTAGGGTTTTCTATGACAAAATCAAAACCACTTTCTAAAACATTTATTGCTTCTTGAGGTTTTTTTTGCATTTGTAATGATTTCCCTCTAGAAAGATAGATAAATGGCTGAGCAGGAAATAAATCAATTCCTAGTTTACTGTACTTATGGAAAGTTTGTACATCTGATTTAATTGCAAAATCTAAGAGCTTTTTTAAATTCTCAAAAGTAGCCTGATTCTTTTCATAATTAGCAATTAAACTAGATAAGTCTTCAGTAACTTCTTTCTTTACTATAAAATTTTTTCGTAACTCTAAAGAATTTTTTAATTGTTTCAAGTTTATGCTTAATCCATTCTCTTGCTCTAAGGTATTGATTAAAGACAAAGCATCTGTGTATTGTCTATTAAAGTAATAAAGACGAACTAATTCTGTTCTTTGTTTTGGATTTTGCTTAACTATTGTTAATTGTGTCTTTATTGCCTCTTGATAATTTCTATCTGTTTTATGAATGGCTACTAAATGTTTCAGCATCCAAAAATTTGAAGGCTCTAAACGTAATGCATTATTAATATACTGTAATGCCTCAGTTGTTCTATTTAATAGTAAGTAATTTTTTGAAAGTTCAAAAAAAACGGCTTTATCATTTGGGAAGATGGCATTGCACTCCTCTAAATTTTGAATTGCAATTTGATAATTTTTAATTGACTTTTCTGACAGCGATTTAAAAAAAAATTCTTGAAATTTAATCGTATTTTCTTCTGTAATCTCTTTTATCTTTGGAATACTATCTTGTGCAACAATGCAAAAAGGATTGTACAACAGCCCTAAGAAGACAATAAGCACAATCCTTTTTATCATTTCTATCTATTTTATGTCAATTCTGTATAATCTCCTATACTTACAGAGGTAAAATTGCCATTATACGTTGCATGATTTCCAATCATCGCATTGTCTAATGATGCATTAGAAATGTGAACATTGGTTTGAATTAAAGAATTACGAATCTGAGAGTCTTCTACTAAACTGTTTTCTCCAATAGAAACATAAGGCCCTATTGTAGTGTTTTTTAAAACGACATTTTCTCCAATATAACAAGGCTGTATAATTTCTGAATTTTCTAACACGATAGAATCAGCTACTAAATTATTTCCTTTAGCTTCTTCAAAACCTAATATTTTTTTATTAGTGTCTACTGTTGGGTCTTTTTTCCCACAATCCATCCAAACATCAACTTTTCCAGGTAAAAATTTAGCACCCTCTTGCTTTAAAGTTTCTAAAACTTCGGTAAGCTGAAACTCCCCCGAAGGCCTGATATCATTATCAATTAAATGTTTTATTTCTTTGGATAGTTTGTCGCCATCTTTAAAATAATAAATCCCTATTATTGCTAAATCTGATACAAATTCTTTTGGTTTTTCAACAAAATCAGTAATATAACCATCATTTAATTTTACAACTCCAAAAGCACTAGGATCTTTCACTTGTTTCACCCAAATAGCACCATCTGCATCTGCATCTAAAGTAAAATCTGCTTTAAAAAGCGTATCTGCAAAAGCAACAACACATGGTCCTGAAAGAGAATCTTTAGCACAAAAAATTGCATGAGCAGTACCCAAGGCTTCTTCTTGAACATAAACAGAGCCTTTAGCTCCTAGTTCTTTGGCTATTTTTAATAATTGATCTTTTGTATTCGCTGGAAATCCTTTTGAGGATGGACCTATAATAAAGGCTATTTCATCTATAGGTTGATTCACAACGGAAGTAATATCTTCCACTAATCTTTGTACAATTGGTTTTCCTGCAATTACTGTTAGTGGTTTAGGAATTGTTAACGTGTGAGGTCTTAAACGAGACCCAATTCCGGCCATAGGGACTATAATTTTCATGTTCTTTTTTGCATTTTTTAATAGTGCAATATACCATTAATTGAGTAATTGAAAAAAGGGAAACAGTTTAAATACCTTTAGGAATAGAAGCAATTAAATTCTTTGTATAATTAGATTTTGGAGCCCTGTATATTTCATCTGAATCATTCATTTCTTCAATTTTACCCTGATTCATAACAATCAATTGATCTGACATAAACTTAACAACAGACAAGTCATGAGAAATAAAAATATAGGAGAAATTAAATGCTTTTTTTAATTCATTGAGGAGATTAAGAACTTGTGCTTGAACGGATACATCCAGTGCAGAAACTGACTCGTCACAAATAATTAATTTTGGTTGTAATGCAATAGCTCTGGCAATTCCTATTCTTTGTCTTTGACCACCCGAAAATTCATGAGGATACCTGTTAAAGTGATCTTCCTCCAATCCAACTTTTTTTAACAAATCTTGTACATATAATTTTCGATCTTTATGTGAGGATAATATCTTATGAACTGTCATGGGTTCTAAAATTGCATTTCCAACAGATATTCTTGGATTTAATGAGGAAAATGGGTCTTGAAAAATAATTTGTATTTCCTTTCTCAAATGTATTAACTCTGCTTTTGAAAGCACTGTAATGTCTTTCCCTTTATAAAATAGTTGTCCAGAAGTAATTTCTTCTAAGTGTAAAATTGACCTCCCTAGTGTAGTCTTTCCACAACCAGATTCTCCAACTAAACCTAATGTTTCTCCTTCATATAATTTAAATGACACATCGTCAACTGCTTTAATGCTTGGAGTTTTAGAAAAATACTTATCGTTATTAAAATATTTTTTCAAATTCACTACTTCTAGTAATGGTTTTGAATTATAAAGTTTTTGATGAAATTGTTCTCTTTCACTTTTGGTATATAATTCAGAGGAAATTTCTTTTTTAATGAAATCATTAACTGTAGGGAGTTTTTTTAATCTTTTAGAAAGACTAGGTTTTGAATTAATAAGTCCTTTGGTGTATTGTTTTTTTGGATTACGAAAAATATCTTTAGTTTTACCTTTTTCAATAATTATTCCCTCATATATAACAATAACATCGTCAGCAATTTCAGAAACTAGTGGCAAATCATGAGATATAAAAAGAATACTCATTTTGTTTTCGGCCTGTAATTCTTTTAGAAGTGCTATAATCTCCTTTTGAACTGTAACATCTAAAGCTGTGGTGGGTTCGTCAGCTATTAATAAGTCTGGTTTGCAAGCGATTGCCATTGCAATCATTACACGTTGTTTCTGTCCACCACTTAATTGATGTGGATAGGACTTGAAAATTCTATGTGGAGTAGGTAATTTTACTTTTTCAAAAAGGGTAATCACCTCTTTAAGAATTTCTTTTTTATTTAAACTTGTGTGCTGTTTTAAAACCTCACAAAGTTGATTTCCACAAGTTAATGTTGGGTTTAAAGAACTCATAGGCTCTTGAAAAATCATTCCAATGTTTTTCCCTCTAATTTTTTGATACTCTTTATCGGATAGCGTAGCTAGATTTTTTTCTTTAAAAAAAATTTCACCATCTAAAGTTGCATTTTCAGGCAATAGGCCAAGAATTGAAAGCGATGTTACAGATTTACCACTCCCAGATTCCCCTACTATACCTAAAATTTTATGCTCACCTAAATCAAAAGAAACCTGTTTAACAACTTCAATTTCGTTTTTATGAGAGGAAAACTTTATAGATAGATTTTTTACATGCAACATAATAAGCAATATACATTAAGAGATTCATAAACATCAAATAATTTTAATAATTAATACA
>CAJQMN010000078.1 GCA_905479435.1 uncultured Flavobacteriaceae bacterium
CTTCGTTCTATTTTACCATTTTTAAGTGCCTTATACACTTCATAACAATCAAGAACGGCTTCAATCATTTGTAAATCACTAGCATTTTTGACAAAATATTCTGAGTAGTTACAATCTGAAATTAACTTCATAAGGTCATTTCTGTCCATTTCAAGATATTCCATCATTACTTCACGGTCAAATTTACCAGCCATAATTTTACGAAGATTATCTTCTTTTTTAATTTTTTGAAGTTTTTTAAGTTGTTTAGGTTTTTTTCCAAAGAGTTTGTATAAGAAATCAACAGGTTGAAATAAGGCTGCAATCGGTGAGGAAAAATCTCCTGCTCTAGGTCTAGCAATTTCGTAGGTTTGCCTAATACCATTAATTTTAATTCTTGTAAATCTATCTTTGGGTACTTGCTTAACATCTACCTCTAGCACACCTATTAATTTACTGGACCTTATAATAATTTCTTTGATTTCCTCAGACTTCTCATATAAAGCAATTAATAATTCATTTCCTTTTAATAAATCATTTGTTACTTTTATCTTAATAGAAGAATGTCCTAAATAAGACACCATTACCGTATCATTTGTTTTGGCTGTTATTTCAAAAAATCCTTTGTCATCAGTAATAGTTCCTGTCACTGAATTAAGATTTAATATATGGGAAGCACTTAATGATTTTTTTGTTTCAGAATCTATTACTTGTCCTTTTAGAATTTTAACAACTAAACTATCGGTTTGTGAATAAACCTGTAGGGAAAGGAAAAAAAAGAATAGTATAATGAGTTTTCTACTGCGCATGCAACAAAAGTAATGATTAAAAGGTAAAAAGGAGGGTTAATGTTTTGTGAAAAAACTACATTAAAAGTGCGCACGAGAAGATTCGAACTTCCACATCCTAAACGGATACCAGCCCCTCAAGCTGGCGCGTCTACCAATTCCGCCACGTGCGCTTTTAAAGTATAAACTATTTCTTTAGTGACCGGGCTGGGGCTCGAACCCAGGACCCTCTCCTTAAAAGGGAGATGCTCTACCAACTGAGCTACCAGGTCTACTTTTTAGTAAAAGAATGCAAATATAAACGCATTCAAACAGAAAAGCACTTTTTTTACTTTATTTTTTATCGATATTTGTAAGTAAATTAGGTTTGTATGAAAATTATTCTTTTGGGATATATGGGTAGTGGAAAAACTACAATTGGTGCTCAATTAGCAAAAAAGCTTTATCAAAATTTTACTGATTTAGATGAGTATATTGAAAAAGAAGAAAATAAAACCATTACAGAAATTTTTAAAGAAAAAGGGGAAATATATTTCAGAAAAATAGAACATAACTATTTAAAGAAATTTATTAAAGAAAATGATTCATATGTTTTATCCCTAGGCGGTGGAACTCCATGTTATGCCAATAACATTGATATTATTACTAAAGAAAATGATCTTCATTCAATATACCTTAAGGCATCTGTTACAACTTTATATGAAAGGTTAATAAATAACAGTTCCAAAAGACCCTTACTAGCTTCACACACAAAAGAAAGCTTAATTGAATACATAGCTAAACACCTTTTTGAACGAAGCTTATATTACGAAAAAGCAAAATATTGTATTTCAATTAATTCAAAAGATATAGACGCTATAGTTGCTGAAATAAGAATCTTACTACACTAAAAAAGCTTTTGAATTTTTTTTATCAAAAACAACTTCTACATGTTCATTAATAGACGTAGATAAAGAAATTCCTTTAAAATCTGCTTTTACAGGGTATTTTTTATGATTTCTATTAACTAATACAGCAGTCTTGAAACGCTTCAAAGGAACATCAAGAAAATGCTTTATACCATACATTAATGTAGTTCCTGAGTTTAAAACATCATCTACCAAAACAATAGGTTTATTTTCATAATCAATAGTTTTAATACTTGTAGTTATTTTATTTAAAGGATTTTTTTTATCAATATATACCTCGCAAAGTATAATTTTTAAAGAGGAAATCTTATCTAAGGTTTTGGCTAGTAGTTTTGAAAAATAAAAACCATTTCCTTGAATACCAGCAATTATAACTTCTTTTTCAGAGCTATTTGCTTCATAAATTTGATAAGCAATTCTCTTAATTTTTTGATTTATTTGAATGTGATTTAAAATAATAGTTGTTTTTTCCATTTTATTTATTGTTCTGGAGATTCATAATAATCATCAATATCTCTTCTGTCTTTTTTTGTAGGTCTTCCTGTTCCTCTTTTTCTATAATAATCCTTGGAGTATTGTAGTAAATCTAATTTTTCAAACTCTTCTTTTGGAGTAATATCTTTGCAAAATTGTTGAACTAATTTGGCGCCAATTCTACTTTCAGGGACAGCAAGTATTTCAATTTTATAATTTATTTGATTCTTACGAACTGAAATAATTTCTCCACCATAAACTACTTTTGAGGGTTTACAATTAATACCATCAATTTTAACTTGACCCTTTTTGCAAGAGTCAGTTGCAATATTTCTTGTTTTAAAAATACGAACACACCAAAGATATTTATCTATTCTCATAAAAAAGTTAAAAAAAGCTAATTCACTTTCTACAAAGGTATAAAAATGGTAAATTGCAGCACTAAATTAATTTAAATGTTTAATAGAAAGCTATTATTTTTATGTTTATCAATATTGTTTATAGGTTATGCCTGTGATGATGACACTTTTGGAGTACCAGTAGATGATTTTGATTACGAAGGACAAGCATTGATTGATAATGATTCTATTCTTGTTTTTTTAGAAAATCATTATTATAACGATGCAATAGATTCAGTTCAACCTCTTGTTACAGGTGCTACAGCACTTATTAATGATTCTAGGTTATTAACTCAGGACGTAACTGATTTTGATGTTGACTACAAACTATATGTTTTTGTAAAAAATGAAGGAAGCCCAATGCCAGAAAAAGGCTATCCAACTGAAGTAGATTCAGTTTTAGTAAAATATAAAGGTCAATATTTTAATTCTACAGTAGAATTAATTGATTTTGATGAGCGTACAGTGAATCCTTTATGGCTTACCTTAAATTCTGTAATAAGAGGCTGGTCTCACGGTTTCACTAATTTTAAAGGTGGTGAAAATATTACCAATAATGGACCAATCACCTATGTAAATGGTGGTAAAGGTGTATTATTTATTCCTTCTGGATTAGCTTATGGTAAATTTGGAACTGCTGGAATTCCTCCAAGTTCGAGTTTAATGTTTTATATAGAATTGTATGATGTAGTAGAAAATACAGACCACGATTTAGATTCTGTTCCGTCAATATTAGAAGATCCTGATGGAGATGGAGATCCTAGAAATGACGATACTGATGGCGATGGTTTTCCCAATTTCTTAGACCCAGATGATGATAATGATGGGGTTGCAACAAAAGATGAAGGTGGTGCTGATGGTGATCCAACTAATGACTTTAATGATCCAAATAATCCAACATTACCTGATTATTTAAATCCAGATATTAATTAAAATTTATATTAAAAAAAAGCTCTTGATAATTCAAGAGCTTTTTTTTTTAATCTTTTTTGACTTTACTTAGTTTGTAAGAAATTCCAAAAATAATTTGACTCACTCTTTTATCAAAATTAAAATTACTATCAAAAATAGTATTGTCAACAAAAACAGTTTCAGTTTTAGACAAACCTCTTTCCCATCTTAAATCTATACCTAAACGCCCTAATTCTATTCCGGCACCTAGTTGAATACCTAATGAAAAACTTTCAGTAGAAACCTCTCTTAAATCATTTAACTCAAAATCTGAGGATAAGATATATTGAAAGGATGGGCCTGCAAAAACATTACCAATACCTAAGAACTTCTTTCCTATTAATACAGGGACATCTATTTTTCTAAATTTAAAGTCAGTAGTTTTTGGAGCTGAAAATGGACTTTCATAGTTTACACTATTATTTAATTCAGTGTATACAATTTCTGGCCTTATATAAAAACCTATCACAGGTAACTTCGCTCTGAGCCATAATCCTGTATGAATTCCAGTCTTGGTTTTTGCACCATTCAATACATCATTTGAAACACTTTCAAAAGAGTCTGAATTATAATTAACCCCACCTTTTAATCCAAATTGTAGTTGAGCTTGCGAATTTTTAGTTACAAGAGTTAATAAAAAACAAGCAAATATTATTTTTTTCATAATTTATTTTAAATTAAAATATTAAATGAATTATTTTCTTTTTAAGACTTTTTTTACTGCCTTAACAACAGCTTCGTCATTTATATTATATTTCTCCATCAATTGAGCTGGTGTAGCAGATTCACCAAAAGTATCATTAACAGCAACAAACTCTTGTGGAGTAGGTAAGTTCTCTGCTAAACATCTCGCAACACTTTCCCCTAAACCTCCGAACTTATTATGTTCTTCAGCAGTAACTATACATCCTGTTTTAGCTATAGACTTTAAAATTGCTTCTTCATCTAAAGGTTTAATTGTATGAATATTGATAACCTCAGCACTAATCCCTTCAGCTTCTAACTTTTCAGCAGCTTGTAAAGATTCCCAAACCAAATGACCAGTAGCCACTATAGTTACATCTGTACCTTCAGTTAATGTGACTGCTTTACCAATTTTAAAAGGCTGATCTGTAGGCATAAATACTGGTACTTTTGGGCGACCAAAACGTAAATAGACAGGACCATGATGTTCAGCAATGGCAATAGTTGCTGCTTTTGTTTGGTTGTAGTCACAGGTATTAATAACTGTCATTCCTGGCAACATCTTCATTAAACCAATATCTTCTAAAATTTGATGAGTAGCACCATCTTCCCCCAATGTTAATCCAGCATGAGAAGCGCAAATTTTTACATTTTTATCTGAATAGGCTATGGATTGGCGTATTTGATCATATACACGACCAGTAGAAAAATTAGCAAACGTACCCGTAAATGGTATTTTACCCCCTATGGTTAAACCTGCAGCTATACCCATCATATTAGCTTCTGCTATTCCTACTTGAAAGAAACGTTCTGGATGATTGTCTTTAAAATCATTCATTTTCAATGACCCTATTAAATCTGCACATAGTGCAACTACATTAGGATTTATTTTTCCTAACTCTGTTAAACCATCACCAAAACCAGAGCGAGTGTCTTTCATTTCTGTGTATGTATATCTCTTCATTATTTGTATTGTTATTT
>CAJQMN010000079.1 GCA_905479435.1 uncultured Flavobacteriaceae bacterium
CTTCATTTTTTTGCTAAAAATTCGTTAAAACTAATAAGATTTGTATTTTTGCTTCGATTTAAAATTTAAAATAAATAAATTATGTCAGACATTGCATCAAGAGTAAAAGCTATTATCGTAGACAAATTAGGAGTAGACGATAATGAAGTAACTACAGAAGCTAGTTTCACAAATGACCTAGGAGCAGATTCTTTGGATACTGTTGAGTTGATTATGGAATTCGAAAAAGAATTTGATATTCAGATTCCAGATGACCAAGCGGAAAACATTGGAACCGTAGGCCAAGCAATCAGCTATATAGAAGAAGCTAAAAAGTAACATTTATATGCAATTAAAACGAGTTGTAGTAACTGGACTTGGTGCATTAACGCCAATTGGGAACAATATTGAAGAATATTGGTCTGCCTTAGTTAACGGAGTTAGCGGGGCGGCGCCTATAACGCATTTTGATGCTACCAAGTTCAAGACTCGTTTTGCATGTGAAGTGAAAAACTTTACTGTTACAGATTTTATGAACAGAAAAGATGCTCGTAAAATGGATAAGTTTACCCAATACGCTATGGTTGCTTCGGATGAAGCAATAGCAGATTCAGGATTAGACTTGGACACTATTAATAAATTACGAGTAGGTGTAATCTGGGGAGCAGGTATTGGAGGCTTAGAAACTTTTCAAAATGAAGTTTTAAATTTTGCTTCTGGAGACGGAACACCAAAATTTAATCCTTTCTTTATTCCTAAAATGATCGCAGATATTGCTCCAGGAAACATTTCCATTAAAAATGGATTTATGGGTCCAAATTACACTACAGTATCAGCTTGTGCATCTTCGGCTAACGCTATGATAGATGCTTTAAATTACATTCGCTTAGGACAATGCGATGTTATTGTCACAGGAGGTAGTGAAGCAGCTGTTACTATTGCAGGGATGGGAGGATTTAATTCCATGCATGCATTATCTACAAGAAATGAAACTGCAGAAACCGCTTCTAGACCTTTTGACGCCGAAAGGGATGGATTTGTTTTAGGTGAGGGAGCAGGCGCTATTGTTTTAGAGGAATATGAATATGCTAAAGCAAGAGGAGCAAAAATCTATGCAGAAGTTATTGGAGGCGGAATGTCTTCAGACGCACATCACATGACTGCCCCACATCCTGAGGGTATCGGAGTTATTGCTGTGATGAAAAACTGTTTAGAAAACTCGGGAATACAACCAGAAGACGTAGATCACATTAATACTCACGGAACTTCAACACCTTTAGGAGATGTTGCTGAACTTAAGGCTATCTCTGAAGTGTTTGGTGATCACGCAAAGAATATTAATATTAATTCTACAAAATCTATGACAGGTCACCTTCTAGGTGCAGCTGGAGCTATTGAATCTATCGCATCTATATTAGCGATGAAACACGGTATAGTACCTCCAACAATTAATCATAGTACTGCAGATGAAAACATCAACCCAGATTTAAATTTAACACTTAATAAACCTCAAAAGAGAGCGATTAAAGTAGCTATGAGTAATACTTTCGGTTTTGGTGGGCATAATGCTTGTGTAGCATTTAGAAAAATAGATTAATACTTCATGAATTTCATTCGTAAAATAGTTACCCAATCATCTAAAGGAGATGATAAGGTGTTTTATGATGCTATGAGGAATCTATTGAAATTTAAACCCTATCAGATTGAGAATTATCAAAAAGCATTTACACACCGGTCTTTAAAACAAGTAGATAAAAAAGGTAAACCCTTTAACTATGAACGATTAGAGTTTGTTGGAGATGCCATGTTGGGAGCAGTAATAGCTTCTTATCTTTTCTCAAAAGCACCGAACCAATCTGAGGGATATTTAACTCAAATGAGGTCTAAAATTGTAAGTAGAGAGCATTTAAATGAGTTAGGAAAAGATTTAAATTTAATTTCATTTGTAAAGAGTAATATTCCTCAAAATAATATTGGAGACAACATACATGGTAATATATTTGAAGCCCTAATAGGTGCTATATATTTAGATAGAGGATACGCGTATTGTAATAAATTTATTTACGATAAAGTTATCGTTCCATATGTAGATATCCCAAAACTTGAAGGAAAGATAACAAGTTATAAAGGCCTTATTATTGAATGGTGCCAGAAGAAAAAGAAAAAGTACGATATAGAAACTTATGAAGACACAGGAAATGAACCTATTAAACATTTTAGTGTGAGAATTAGTATTGATGATGTTCATATCGCAAAAGGAAGAGCAACATCGAAGAAGAAGGCAGAGGAACAAGCATCAAAAAGAGTTTACTATACCTTCCAAAAACAAATAGAAAATTCATAATCGATAACGATTTCGTTAATTTTTACGTTCGTTCTTAAAACAATCATTAATTTTGTTGCTTTGGTAGTAAAATTAATTAAATCCAAGACCACTTTTAATGCAGGTTTATTCGTTAGATATAGATGATTTTAATGAAGATAAATATACACTAATTGGTATTCATACTGCATTAGAGGATTTTAAATTGGCCTATTTGTTAAATAAGAATTTAGATACTCACTTTTCAAAAGCTACATATAGCTTAGATTTTGAAAGCAATGCGTCTTTTTCAGTTTACAATTATGTTAATGAGGAATATGATTTTGAGTGGTATTTAATATCAAATAGTTTTACTGAAGAAAGAACGAATGCCTCAGATACAATAGTATTGACAACAGAGACTAAGACCTACTTAATACCTGAAAAGAAAAAAGTAGATTATTTTATAAAAATAGTTGGTGAACCAACTCAAGAAACAATATACAAAACAGTACATCAGATTAAACAAATTAACCAAGTTGTAACTTCTTATACTGTTGAATTAGATTCTTTAAAATCTAAACAATTTTTAATTTTTTAAATATGCTCATAAACAAGAAAACAAAAATTGTTGCCACTTTAGGGCCCGCAATAAATACAAAAGAAACTTTAACTGAACTCGCACGTTCAGGAGTTAATGTTTTTAGAATTAATTTTTCTCATGCAGATTATGAAGATGTAAAAGTACGTGTAAAACAAATACGTGAAATTAATGAAGAAAACAGTTTCAATCTAGCGGTACTAGCAGACCTACAGGGTCCAAAACTACGAGTTGGTGTTATGGAAGAAGGGGTTGTTTTAGAAGA
>CAJQMN010000080.1 GCA_905479435.1 uncultured Flavobacteriaceae bacterium
AGAAGATTAAAACGAATGCTGCAAAAACTTGATATAGAAGTTCAAGTCATGTTACATTCTGTAGAAGAGTCTTTGAACTGGTTTCAAACTAATGAAGAACCAGATTTAATATTTCTAGACATCCAACTTTCTGACGGATTATCTTTTGAAATTTTTGAGGAATTACCTATTCACAGTGCCATTATATTTACAACTGCTTATGATGAATACGCACTCAAAGCTTTTAAGTTAAACAGTATTGATTATTTGTTAAAACCTATAGATGAAGATGAATTAAAAAATGCAGTGGATAAATATCACAAACAACTGCCTAAATCATCTAACCTTAAAGTTAATATGGATGATATACGTAAACTGTTAATTAATCCTATTGATAGAAAGTACAAGAAGAGATTTACCATTAAGATTGGACAGCACATTAAAATTATTCCAACAAACGAAATTGAATGTTTATACAGTGAAAATAAATCAACATACATTCATTCTAAATCAAACAGAAGTTATTTAATAGACAACTCGTTAGAGTATTGGCAAGATAGTTTAGATCCTGAGATTTTTTTTAGAGTTAATAGAACTTTTATAATCCATGTTAGTGCCATTAAAGACATTGTTGCCTATACGAATAGTAGACTTAAACTTGTTTTAAATTCATTTAATGAAATTGAAATTATTGTTAGTAGGGAAAGAGTTAAGGAATTTAAGAAATGGATAGATAGATAAAAGCTTTAAATTTTCTAATAATTTGATTCTTTTTATATATTTACAAAGATATTTCAGCTTTTCAAATACGATGCATCGCTTTTAATCGTTTTATTAATGATTATTTAAAAATTTACAATGAAAAAATACAGTCTTCTATTTCTTTTTTTAATGCTTCTATCTTTATTGATTAGCTGTTCGAATAGTCAAAAATTTGCCATTGAAAAAGGAAAAGTAGGACATCTTACTACTAAAACAACCATAAAAGAACTTTCTGAGATTTTTAAAAACGATTCTATAGTTTCTAATCTTAGTGAGGGAGCCCTTGGAGACAATTATTTTCAAGATGATGATGAATATTTAATTTATAATAAGGATGGGAAACATTTGTTAACTATAGTACCAAAAGAACAGTTAGATTCTACCTCAACAATCAAGAGCATTCAAATTTTTGACGATAGATTTAAAACAACTACAGGCTTAAATATTAGAACCTCTTTTTCAGATATAAGAGCTAACAATACAATTGATAAAATAGAATCATCTTTTTACTCTGCTACTTTATTTATTGATGAATTAAATGCAACAATAGCTATAGATAAAGAAGAATTGGGCTTGAAAACTTTCAGTAACCAAAAGGTTACCGTAGAACAAATTCCTGATTTAGCTAAAATTAAATCATTTATTGTTTGGTTCTATTAAAATGTCTACTAAATATACCATTCAAAATTCTCCATTTATTGTTCCAACAAATGACGGAAAACTTATCGAGGAACATTTTGGTTATTTAACGGACAAAAACTCTAAGATAAGTATTGCTCACATGATTGCTCCACCTGGATGGAGTGAGCCTTTTCAGAGGCCAGATTTTGAGGAATTCACTTATATTATTAAAGGGAGAAAGCAATTTATTATAGATGATGAAACAATCATTTTAGAGGCCGGTCAATCTATAAAAATTGAAAAAAACATACGAGTTCAATACTCAAACCCTTTTAAAGAAGAATGTGAATATATTGCTATTTGTTTACCTGCTTTTACTGTTGACAAAGCTAATAGAGAAGAAAATTAATTTCTATTTCTTGTCAAGTAAAAAGGCAGATAGATAAGAATGAAAAAAGGAATTACAATTAATTCTACTACAAAAATATATTGAGGCCACTCTCCAAATACATCTAATAGGGTAGTGGCATCGGGTTTTTTATTGGTATAGAAGTAATTTGAGTCTAAAATATAATTTACAATAAACATAAAAATTACATAAAATTGCATTCCAATAAATGACTTAAATACGCTTTTTAGTGTAGGTCTCATTTTATATACAAATGTTGCATATAACATAATTATAACCAATCCTGAATGAACAAACCAATATCTAAAAAAAGTGAAGTTTAAGAAATTGTACTCTGAAGGGGTAATTAAAGATTGCAATGTTCCTGCTAAAATTAAAAAGAAGAGGATTTCGTAATAAATATATTTTCTTGTGAAAGAAAATATAGGAATAATCAATGCTAAAAAACTACATAAATGAAGAGGTAAGTCTTCTTGATAATTAAAATCTGGCTTATAAATATTTAATATTGATCCAAAGATAACTGTTAAACTTATGGAAGATGCAATAATGTTCCCTGTTAAAAATTGAATTTTTTTAGATTGTTTTTTAGCCCAATAAATTAGAATAGTACCTAATGTGATTACAATAGTGCTAACAATAATATGCTGTTTAGAGAAAGGAACAAAATCAGCATTTTCGCCAAAGAAAAAATCATTCAATTGTAAGATATTTCTTACAATATATCACTTTTTTTTAATTGTTGTTTTTTGAGGCTAATAAGGTGTTTTTTAGTAACATGGCAATGGTCATTGGGCCAACACCTCCAGGTACTGGAGTAATATAAGCTGCTTTTTTTGAAACTTCATCAAATGCTACATCGCCTAATAAACGATAACCACTTTTTTTGGTTGTATCTTCAACTCTGGTAATACCAACGTCAATTACAGTTACGTTAGCTTTAACCATATCTTTAGTTAAAAACTCAGGTATGCCCAAAGCAGCTATAACTATATCTGCTTGCAAGGTGATTTCTTTTAAGTTCTTGGTTCTACTATGTGTTATAGTTACAGTAGCATTTCCAACAGTTCTTTTTTGAGAAAGTAAGATACTCATTGGACTTCCAACAATATGACTTCTTCCAATCACCACAACGTGCTTTCCTGAAGTTTCAACTTTATATCGCTCAAGCAATTCAAGAATACCGTAAGGAGTAGCAGAAATGAAAGTAGGTAGGTTTAACGCCATTTTACCTACGTTAGTTGGATGAAAACCATCTACATCTTTCTTAGGGTCTACAGCCATTAAAACCTTTTGTTCATCTATGTGTTTTGGTAAGGGGAGTTGAACTATAAATCCATCTATTTCGATATTATTGTTTAATTCATCAATTTTTGACAATAACGAAGCTTCAGTAATATCCTCAGTTAATTCTATTAGGGTAGATAAAAAACCAACACGATTACAAGCTTTAACTTTAGCACCAACATAAGTTCTGCTTGCCCCGTTATTACCAACAATTACGGCAGCTAAATGAGGAGTCTTTTTTCCTTCTTTTTTTAATTGTAAAACTTCTAATGTTATTTCATCTTTGATCTCAGATGAAGTTGTTTTTCCGTCTAATAAAATCATTGTATTTAGTTTCAATTATTACTGCATTCCTTTCATCATTTGCATCATCTTTTTACCGCCGCCTCCTTGCATCATTTTCATCATTTTACTCATTTGATTAAATTGCTTCATCAATTGATTTACTTCTTGAACGGATGTGCCTGAACCCTTAGCTATTCTTTTTTTTCTACTAGCATTTATAGAAGTTGGTGTAGATCTTTCTAGCGGAGTCATTGAATGAATTATAGCTTCTATGCCCTTAAAAGCATCATCATCTATATCAACATCTTTCATAGCTTTTCCAGCACCAGGAATCATTCCAACAAGATCCTTCATGCTTCCCATTTTCTTTATTTGTTGAATTTGAGATAAAAAATCATCAAAACCAAATTGATTTTTTGCTATCTTTTTTTGTAGTTTTCTAGCTTCATCCTCATCATATTGTTCTTGAGCTCTTTCAACTAAAGAAATAACATCTCCCATACCCAAAATACGATCTGCCATTCTATCTGGATAGAAAATGTCAATAGCATCCATTTTTTCACCTGTTCCAATGAACTTAATAGGTTTGTTAACAACTGATTTAATTGATAAAGCAGCTCCACCACGAGTATCGCCATCTAACTTTGTTAAAATTACACCATCAAAGTTTAAGATATCATTAAAAGCTTTTGCTGTATTCACTGCATCTTGACCAGTCATAGCATCAACAACAAATAATGTTTCTTGAGGTTTTACAGCTTTATGAATGTTTGAAATTTCAGTCATCATTTCCTCATCAACAGCCAAACGACCTGCAGTATCTATGATAACTACATTTTTACCATTTGCTTTAGCGTGTTTAATAGCATTTAATGAAATTTCTAC
>CAJQMN010000081.1 GCA_905479435.1 uncultured Flavobacteriaceae bacterium
AACTCATTTTAGGTTCTATGACTATATCAAAATTCAAGGAAGGATTTTCATGAAACGGAGCACGAATACTAACTTGCCCATTTACCTGAATTGGATTAAAATTTTTCTCCCATTCTTTATTCCAATTCGTTTGCTCAATTTCATTATATTTAAATGTAATATCAAACTCATTAGAGTTTAAAAGATATAGATCCTCAACTTTATTAGAATTCCAATCTTTTTTTTGAATGTATGCTATTACACCATTTTCATTTTCTACAAAACTTTCAAAGCCTATATACCCTAGCTGAGCTATAAGCATCTCTGTTGCCGACTCTTTTGGTGATACAATAAAATCGTAAGCTATGTAAATGGAATCCATTACAATAAAAAATTAAAAAGCAGTGATAATTCCTGTAAAGTCAGTTGCTTTCAAAGAAGCACCTCCAATTAATCCACCATCTACATCTTCTTTAGAGAAAATTTCTTTGGCATTCGTTGGCTTTACACTTCCTCCGTATAAGATAGAAACATTTTCAGCAACAGATATACCATAAGTAGACACCAATAAACTTCTAATATAAGCATGCATTTCTTGAGCTTGTTCTGGGCTTGCAGTTTCCCCTGTTCCAATGGCCCAAACCGGCTCGTATGCCAATACAATATGCTCCCATGAAGCTGCATTTAAAGAAAGAACAGTATTTTTTAATTGACTTTCTACAACTTTAAAATGATTCCCTGATTTACGATCTTGTAATAATTCGCCAAAACAAAAAATTATTTCCAAATTATTTTCAAGAGCGGATGCTACTTTCTCGGTTAAGATTTGATCATTTTCACCAAAGTAGGTTCTTCTTTCTGAATGCCCTAAAATTACAGATTTCACGCCCACATCATTTAGCATAGCTGCAGAAATCTCTCCAGTAAAAGCTCCATTTTTAGCTTGGTGCATATTCTGAGCTGCAACTTCAATTACAGAGTCTTCAGTTAATGCTACCGCAGATGTTAAATTAATAGAGGTAGGTGAAATTAGAACTCTACAATTAATTGAAACCTCTTCTAAGGCTTTATTTAAGTCATTAATTAATTCGGTTGTTTGTGTTGCATCATTATTCATTTTCCAATTTCCTGCAACAATATTATTTCTCATATTTTTATAATTTTAAAAGCGGCTAAATTACTTAATTTTAAGGGCTTTAAGAATGTTTTTGCTTGTAATTTTTGTTGCCTTAAATAAAGTGATTTCTCCAAATTCATCAACAACCACATATCTAGGAATCCACCACAAGCCTAAGAACCTTCCAAATGCTCCTTTTTTACCCTCAGCCATATAATAATGATCTCCTATTATCTTCAGACGATCTATAGCTTTTATCCAACGTTCTTTACTTTTATCGAGTGAAAGAAAAACAAAATGAACTTTAGGGTTTTCTTGTTGTATTTTTTTTAGGTCTGGTAAAGTTAGAATACAGTCTCTACACCAGGATGCCCATATGTCTATTAAAATTTTATTCCCTTGGTGTTTTTTTAAGATATTTTGAAATGTTACGTCTTGTTGTGAAATACTAACAAATTTTTCACTTAATGCTTCTTTTGAAAAGCGAGAAGGGTTGTGACAACCGATAACAAGAAATAAGAACACTAAACCTAGTTGTTTCATTCTATTTATTTGAGTCTAATTCTAGGATCTAACCAACTGTACATAACATCTACCATTATATTAATGATAATAAACAAAGTGGCTATCACCAAAACACTTCCCATAATTATGGGTAAATCTAGTGTATTCAACGCATTAACAATTTCTTTTCCAAGTCCATTCCAGTTAAAAATATACTCAACGAATACAGCACCTGCCAACATAGAAGCAAACCAACCTGATACAGCTGTTATTACTGGGTTTAATGCATTTTTTAATGCATGGTTTTTAATGACTTGATATTTTGTTAACCCTTTGGCTTTTGCTGTTCTAATATAATCTTGGCTTAGAACTTCTAATAATGAATTTCTCATTAATTGAATGATAACAGCTAAAGGTCTAATCCCTAAAACTAGGGCTGGGAGAATTAAATTTTTCCATTGCATAGTTATTTTTTCACCAAAATCATCAACAACATATAAACTTCCAGTCATTTCTAAACCTGTGAAATTATGTAAAAGAAAACCAAATATCCATGCAAATAAAATGGCGGAAAAAAATGAAGGAACACTCATTCCAAAAGTACTGATTACAGCAATGACTCTATCTAACCAAGTATCTTTATGAATTGCTGATAGAATACCAAACAAGATTCCAACACCAATGGCTATACAAATTGCGAATAGTGCTAATATAGCAGTATTAGGAAGGGTTTCAGATATAACCTCTGACACCTTCTTCCCATTTTTCTGAAATGATTCTCTTAAATAGGGATACTTTAAAACTAGCGTAAATTCACCAACAGAAAAAAGTGTTATGTAAGAATATTTTCCAGGATTTAAAAAAGTATAATCTTCTGTTTTACTTGAATGAATTGATAACGGAGATATGTCATTTAAATAATAAAGATATTGAGTAGTTAAGGGCTGGTCAAAACCATATTTCTTTCTAATATTTTTCAATTGCTCAGAATCTTCTCTTTGATCTAGCATCATTCTTGCTGGATCTCCGGGTAAAACATTAAATAATAAGAAAATGACAGTAACAACTCCAAAAAGTGTTAAAACCCCATAAAAAAACTTATTAATTATAAATTGTATCATATAGAATGACTCTTAAACAAAGATAACAGAAAGTCTTAAAAATATGTACCTTTGTATAACTTTTAAAAAGACAGATGACGACAGCAGAGATTCTAACTCAGATTCAAAAAAAGAAATCATTTCTATGCATTGGTTTAGATGTAGATCTAAATAAAATCCCATCTTTTCTTTTAGAAAAAGAAGACCCTATTTTTGAGTTTAATAAAGCCATTATTGATGCCACTCATCATTTATGTGTTGCCTACAAACCCAATACAGCTTTTTATGAAGCCTACGGAATTAAAGGGTGGGTTTCTCTAGAAAAAACTATTAAGTACATTAATCAAAATCATCCAGATATCTTTACAATAGCGGACGCAAAGCGAGGAGATATTGGAAATACATCCAGCATGTATGCTAAAGCTTTTTTTGAAGATTTGTCTTTTGACAGTATCACTGTTGCCCCCTACATGGGAAAAGATTCAGTAGAGCCATTCTTAGCATTTAAAAATAAACACACAATTTTACTCGCACTAACTTCAAATACTGGTGCTTTTGATTTTCAGACCAAAGAAATTGAAGGAAGAGAAGTTTATAAACAAGTTTTAGAAACTTCTAAGACTTGGAAAAATGCTGGAAATTTAATGTATGTAGTTGGTGCAACTAAGGCGTCCTATTTAGCAGATATCAGAAAAATAATTCCTGATTCATTTTTATTAGTTCCCGGTGTAGGCGCACAAGGAGGAAATTTACAAGATGTTTGTAAATACGGAATGAACAATCAAGTTGGATTATTAATCAATTCTTCTCGTGGAATACTTTATGCTTCAAAAGAAAAAGACTTTGCAAAAGCTGCCTCAAAAAAAGCCGCTGAACTTCAAGCTCAGATGGCTGAAATTTTAGATTAATTCAACTTTAAAAATTGACATTTTTATCCTAAAATTATTTTTTAATAATTTCTTTGGTATACACACCTAACTTAGATTCAAATCTTAAAAAATAAATTCCAGATTTAAATGAAGAAATATCAAAAATAGAATCTGTTTCAGAAAGTGTATACGCTGCTAATTTTCGACCTAGTGTAGAATAAATTTTCAATTTTGTACCTATTAAATTCCTTGGAACTTTTACTTTTATGTTATTGTCTGTAGGATTTGGATAAATAACCATGTCTTCCATAGAAGAATCTTGTATGGACAGAAAACTTTCCTCATAAACTCTTACATAATCGATTTCCATGATAGCCTCGGAAAAGCTACTAGGGACATTACCGCCTAAGTTTCCTCCCATTGCAATATTTAACAGTAAATAATGTGGATTATCGTAAGGAATTTCCTGAGAGTTTTCTCTTTCAAAAAAGACAACATCATCCAATAAAATTTGAATAGTATTCTCTGTCCATATTAATGAGTAAATATGATATTCACCACTAGAATCAGCAATATATGTAGTACCTCCCTCGTTTTGATAACTATTAGTATTGGAATTGGAATAATGAAGATGACCAATAAGATTGGTTTTATTCCATCCATTTTGCTCCATAATATCAATTTCTCCACAAACAGGCCAACCAACACTTCCATAGGTATTGCCAAAATAATTTCCTGTTTCATTAATATTAGCTCCTAATGTCCATATTGCTGGCCAAGTTCCGGCCTCTTCAGGTAATTTTGCACGAACATCTACCCTTCCATATTGAAATGCAAATTTGGAATTTAATCTAGCGGAAGTATAGGGTTTGGTTGAGTTATTATACGTATAGTTCTCTCTAATCGCTTTAATTTTTAATGAACCATTATTCACATATGAATTTGATATTCGACTGGTGTAGTGTTGTAGTTCTCCATTGGCCCAATCTGTTCCATTTATAATTGGAATAACCTGATGATGCCATTTATTTGGGTCTAATGCTCCTGAATAGTTAAATTCATCTGACCAAACTAGGGTATTAAAAACAGGATCATCATCAGCAGCATCTGATTCTTCAAAAATAAAATCATCAACAAAAGCCTCAACATGATCATTATTATTTTCTCCATTTACTTGAATTAACACTCTATTAAAGTCTGTTCTAGTGATTGGTGCTGGTGAGGAAGGATCTAGATTGATGTAATTATCATTTTCAAAATCAAAAGTAATTTCTTGCCATTGATCTAAAGAAATATACTTTATAATTTCACTTTGAGTAGTCCAGGGTTGAGGAAGAGAACCATTTTGGAGTTTTACAGATACTTTATTAGTTTGACTCCCTGTTAGGCCAGTTGATGGCACATAAATTTTAAAAGTAAATGCGTTTTTTAATGAAAAATCTAAATTCTGATTCGTATCAAAACGAACATTTGCATACTGACCACCAATGTCATTATACTTTAAAACCTTGCTAGAAGTATTTAAGCCTTGAACATAAGGATTTGCATAAGAGCTATCAAGGTTACAATCATCACCTACCCATTGATCGATAGTACCATTCCCCTCAAAATCGTCCTCAATAATTTGAGAAAACAAAGGAGAACATAGGAAATAAATTATAATTAATAAGTTGTGACGCATGTTTAGTTTTTTTTTCAAAAGTAGCATACGAATTTGAATTTCCATAAATAACTACCCATACAAATACCAAACAAAAGAGATTAATTAAAAGAATCTGTATTTTTGTTATACCCATAAGGGCAGTGTTTACAGCCGCTTTTACAACAATACCCTCTTTTCAAATGATATTTCTCTGTAAAAACTCTGTACCCTTGTTTGTTGAAGTAAAAGTCTTCTGGAGTGAGTTCTATTTTTTTATTATACATACTTGAAAGCACTAATATAGAGTACTTAAAAAAATATTTTATGTGCTGTCTACTTTTTTAGATTTGGAGGATATACTGAAATAATCTTGTTCACAAATTCATTAATGCGTTCTTCTTTTTTATCCATATTACTCATCTTCAATGCTCCAGATCCAATACCCTGCCAAATGAGTTCATTTTTATTTTTATCAATAAAATCAATAAATAAAGTCCCTTCTGTATATTGATTAATATTAAGATTATTACTACCAAAAAACCAGGGGTTGTATCCCCAACCAAAACCATATCCAAAATTATTATTAGAAACATTAACTTGTTCTCTGGATTTTGTAAAAATACTAATCAAAAGATCGGGGTTTTCTGACTTACTAAAACCTTTCTCAACTAATTCACCTTCTATTGCACGCATGATTCGTTTTTTATCAAGATCTGATACAGAAGCTTTATCAATACCTTTTTTATAAAAAGCAAAGGTTTTGTAGGTTGAAAAATCTATCTTGGTATCATAATCCGAGACAACCTTTACTGAAGAACAAGAGTATAAAAACACTGTGCTCAACAAAATAAATAATTTAACTATTTTCATAAAACTAATTTTTAAGATTCTCAAATAATGAAGAATTTACTTTATTTGGAATGGTTACTTTTAATTTTTTCTCATTTTTCATAGCCCTTTTTATTGCAAAAACAGCCTCGTCATTTCTTGCCCAGTTTCTCCTAGCTATTCCATTATTCACATCCCAAAAGAGCATGGACTTTATTCTCTTAGCAGCTGCTTTAGAACCATCAATAAGCATGCCAAATCCACCATTAATTACCTCTCCCCAACCAACACCACCTCCATTATGAATGGAAACCCAAGTAGCACCTCTGAAACTATCTCCAATTACATTTTGTATAGCCATATCTGCAGTAAACTTTGATCCATCATAAATATTTGAGGTTTCTCTGTAAGGCGAATCTGTTCCTGAAACATCATGATGATCTCTACCTAGAACTACAGGACCTATTTTTCCTTTTTTTATTGCTTTATTAAATGCTTTGGCAATTTTTATTCTTCCTTCAGCATCTGCGTAGAGTATTCTAGCCTGTGACCCTACTACTAATTTGTTTTCTTTGGCTCCTTTAATCCATTGAATATTGTCAGCCATTTGCTGTTGAATCTCTGGTGGAGAATTTTTCTTGATTTCTTCTAAAACTTCACAAGCTATGAGATCTGTTTTTTCTAAATCTTTTGGATTTCCTGAAGTACACACCCATCTAAATGGACCAAATCCATAATCAAAACACATGGGGCCCATAATATCTTGTACGTAACTTTGATATTTAAAATCAATACCATTTTCAGCCATAATATCTGCTCCTGCTCTACTTGCTTCTAATAAGAAAGCGTTTCCATAATCAAAAAAATAAGTTCCTTTGGCTGTATGATTATTAATTGCTCTTGCATGTCTTCGAATAGTTTCTTGTACCTTTTCTTTAAATAAAACTGGGTTTTCAGCCATCATGATATTTGCATCTTCAAAAGAAATATCACAAGGATAATAACCGCCTGCCCATGGGTTATGAAGCGAGGTTTGATCAGAACCTAAATCAATATGAATATTTTCAACATCAAACTTCTCCCATACCTCTACAATATTTCCAAGATAAGCGAGTGATACTGTTTCTTTATTTTTTTTAGCTAATCTAACTCTAGCCACTAGCTTATCTACATCTGTTAATTTTTCATCAATCCACCCTTGATCTAAACGAACCTGAGTGATTTTGGGGTTTACTTCTGCGCATACTGTAATACATCCAGCTATATTCCCTGCTTTAGGTTGCGCCCCACTCATACCACCTAAACCCGCTGTAACAAATAAATTTCCTTTAGGTGATTTTCCTATCTTACGAAAAGCATTAAGAACTGTAATGGTAGTTCCGTGAACAATACCTTGAGGTCCTATATACATGTAACTTCCTGCTGTCATTTGCCCATATTGACTAACCCCTAAAGCATTCATTTTTTCTAAATCATCTGTTCCAGAATAATTAGGTATCGTCATTCCGTTGGTAACCACTACTCTTGGTGCATTTTTAGCAGAGGGGAACAATCCCATGGGATGTCCTGAGTACATCGCTAGAGTTTGTTTTTCTGTCATTTCAGACAGGTATTTCATAGTCAATAAATATTGTGCCCAATTTTGAAAAACAGCACCATTTCCTCCGTAAGTAATTAATTCGTGAGGATGTTGAGCTACAGCTGGGTCTAAATTATTTTGAATCATCAACATGATGGATTTTGCTTGCTCACACTTCCCAGGATACTCGGAAATTGGTCTTGCATATATCTCATAATTAGGACGAAAACGATACATGTAAATACGACCATATGTTTTCAATTCTTCAGCAAACTCTGGCAGTAATAATTCATGATGTTTTACATCAAAATAACGTAATGCATTTCTTAATGCCAACTCTCTTTCAGGTTCAGATAAGATCTCTTTTCTTCTAGGAGCGTGATTTACAGAATTCTCATAAGCTCTTTGAACAGGCAAGACATCTGGTATACCTTCTTCTATTTTCTCTTTGAATGTCATAAGAATAGTAATGGTTGAAAAATAATATATACAAATATAATTGTTTTTTAAAATGATTTATTTTTATACCCTCAAAAAAAACCTATGTTTTTTGAAAATTTCGTAAATTGCATGGAATAAATTAAGTATTTTTTACGAATAGTGTTTTTTTTGAATCAATTCCTCTTTAATAACATAAAATATTTTCGAAATCGCTTGATTAAAATCTCATATATTATTTACATATGGAAAAAATAACTCCTTACAAACCCAAAAATAAAGTTAGAATTGTTACTGCAGCTTCTTTATTTGATGGACATGATGCATCAATTAATATTATGCGTAGAATAATTCAGTCTACAGGTGTAGAGGTGATTCATTTAGGGCATGACAGGAGTGTTGAAGATGTAGTGAATACAGCCATACAAGAAGATGTAAATGCCATTGCAATGACCTCTTATCAGGGTGGACACAATGAGTATTTTAAATACATGTTTGACTTACTAAAAGAAAAAAATGCAAGTCATATAAAAATTTTTGGAGGCGGTGGTGGTGTTATTCTTCCTGCAGAAATTAAAAATTTAATGGCCTACGGAATAACTCGAATATATTCACCAGATGATGGAAGAGAAATGGGACTTCAAGGAATGATTAATGATTTAGTTCAGCAATCAGATTTTGCTATCGGCGATAAATTAGATTTAGATATTAATCATTTGAGTAAAAAAAACGATGGTAGCATAGCCCGAATGATTTCATCTGCTGAAAATTTCCCAGAATTGGCTAAAAAAACATTATCTAAGATTCATAAAAAAAATAAATTATCTACTATTCCTGTTCTAGGAATAACCGGAACTGGTGGTTCCGGAAAATCTAGTTTAGTAGACGAATTAGTGCGTAGATTCTTAATAGATTTTCCAAATAAAACCATTGGAATTATTTCAGTTGATCCTTCTAAACGAAAAACCGGTGGAGCCCTTCTAGGTGATAGAATAAGAATGAACGCTATTAATAATGATCGTGTTTATATGAGGTCTTTGGCTACTAGGCAGTCAAATTTAGCTTTATCTAAATATGTAAATGAAGCGATAGAAGTGTTGAAGGCTGCAGCATTTGATTTAATTATTTTGGAGACCTCAGGTATTGGACAATCTGATACCGAAATAATTGAACATTCAGATACTTCTTTATATGTAATGACTCCTGAGTTTGGAGCCGCAACACAATTAGAAAAAATTGACATGTTAGATTTTGCAGATCTAGTAGCCATAAACAAGTTTGACAAACGAGGAGGCTTGGATGCTGTTCGAGATGTCAAAAAACAGTATATGCGCAATAATGATTTATGGCATATTGATATAAATGATATGCCCGTTTTTGGGACGATAGCCTCTCAATTTAACGACCCAGGCATGAATTCGCTTTACAAAGCAATCATGAATAAGCTAGTAGAAAAAACTGGTGTAGATTTAAATTCTTCCATTGAAATAATTCAGGAAATGTCTGAAAAGATTTTCATTATTCCACCTGCACGAATTCGATATTTATCTGAAATAGCAGAAAATAATAGAGCCTATGATAAAAAGGAACGAAATCAAGCAGAAGTTGCTCAAAAATTATTTGGAATCTATAAAACAATAGACGCTGCTCTCTGCAAAAATTCATTATCGATCAACCCAATAGAGATTCTAACAAAAACAGGTTTAAATCATAAAAATATTCTTGAAAAAACCTCAAAAAATGATTTACCCTTCATAAAATCATTGATGAATCTGTTTGAAAAAGTAATAATGGATTTAGATTCCTACAATTGGGAAATTATTCATAACTGGCATGATAAAATTGAGCGATATAAAGCTCCTATTTATACGTTTAAAGTAAGAAATAAAGACATCAATATAGAAACCCATAGCGAGTCTTTGTCTCATTCTAAAATACCAAAAATAGCACTCCCAAAATATGAGGCATGGGGCGATATATTAAAGTGGACCTTGCAAGAAAATGTTCCAGGAGAATTTCCTTTTACTGCAGGGTTATACCCTTTTAAGCGAACAGGGGAAGATCCCACAAGAATGTTTGCTGGAGAGGGTGGTCCTGAAAGAACCAATAGACGTTTCCATTATGTTAGTCTTGGACTAGAAGCTAAACGTTTATCTACTGCCTTTGACTCTGTAACCTTGTATGGAAATGACCCTGGGCATAGACCTGACATTTACGGTAAGATTGGAAATGCTGGTGTTTCAATTTGTTGTCTAGATGACGCTAAAAAATTATATTCTGGATTTGACTTAAGTCATCCTATGACCTCGGTTTCTATGACCATTAACGGGCCAGCACCAATGTTATTGGGCTTTTTTATGAATGCTGCTATAGATCAAAATTGTGAAAAATATATAAAAGAAAATAAGTTAGAGAAAAAGGTTGAATCTTTATTAATAGAAACCTATGATTCAAAAGGATTAAAAAGACCTTCATATCAGGGAGAATTACCCAAAGGGAATAATGGATTAGGATTATTATTATTGGGAATTACTGGAGATAGGGTATTACCAAACAAAGTTTATGAACACATTAAAAAGGAAACTCTAATTCAAGTAAGAGGAACTGTACAAGCAGATATTTTGAAAGAGGATCAGGCACAAAACACCTGTATTTTCTCAACAGAATTTGCTTTAAGACTTATGGGAGATGTTCAAGAATATTTCATTAAAAAACAAGTCCGTAATTTTTATTCAGTTTCAATTTCTGGTTATCATATAGCTGAAGCTGGAGCAAATCCAATTACACAACTAGCTTTAACATTATCAAATGGATTTACATATGTAGAATACTATCTTTCTAGAGGAATGGATATTAATAAATTTGGGCCAAACTTATCCTTTTTCTTTTCAAATGGCATAGATCCTGAATACGCAGTGATTGGAAGAGTTGCGAGAAAAATTTGGGCTAAAGCATTAAAACATAAATATAACGCAAATTCAAGGGCACAAATGCTCAAGTATCATATTCAAACCTCTGGACGTTCGCTTCATGCTCAAGAAATTGATTTTAATGACATTAGAACAACACTTCAGGCACTTTATGCTATTTATGACAATTGTAATTCTTTACACACCAATGCGTATGATGAAGCTATTACCACTCCTACAGAGGATTCAGTAAGAAGAGCCATGGCTATACAATTGATAATTAATAAAGAATTAGGATTAACAAAAAATGAAAACCCTATTCAAGGGTCTTTTATCGTTGAAGAATTAACCGATTTAGTTGAACAAGCAGTGTTACAAGAATTTGATAGAATTACTGAAAGAGGTGGTGTTCTTGGAGCTATGGAAACCATGTATCAACGATCTAAAATACAAGAAGAAAGCTTGTATTATGAAACTTTAAAACACAATGGAGATTTTCCGATTATTGGTGTCAATACATTTTTAAGCTCAAAAGGTTCTCCAACAATTCTACCATCTGAGGTAATTAGAGCTACAGAAGAAGAAAAGCAATTTCAGATAGAAACTAAAGAATTGCTACATAACGCCAATAAAAATGAGGCCACTAGTCAATTAAAATCTTTACAGCAGGCAGCCATGCAAAATGAAAACTTATTTGAAAAACTTATGGATACTACCAAAGTATGTTCTCTAGGACAAATAACAACTGCACTTTTTGAAGTAGGTGGTCAATATAGACGAAATATGTAGTTTTAAATGAATTTAAAAAGTATAAACAGATGAACAAAATTTTACTTATTCTATTTGTGATTTTTATGGGTTGTAGTCCTGATAAAAAAGGAAATAATACAGCTAAAAAAGCAATTTATAAGGATCATATTATTACACCAAATAAAATTATAATTAATGATAACGTAGAAAGACATCTCTTTGATTATTCTATTTCAGATGAAATTGGTTTAAACAAAATGCATGCTCCGGTAGGATGGACTGAACCAATTATTGAAGCTAAATTTGAAT
>CAJQMN010000082.1 GCA_905479435.1 uncultured Flavobacteriaceae bacterium
CAAGAAAAGAAAACAGTTTTTGCTGTTACCTATACCTATACTGGTTATCCTATGATACGTCAAATGCGAGAAATGATATTAGGCGGAGCTATTGGAAATGTTCAAAAAATTGATGCCCAATATTACCAAGGTTGGATCAATCCTATCATACATGATAAAGAAAAACGAAAAACAACTTGGCGATTAAATCCAGAAAAATCAGGAATAAGTTGTTGTATTGGCGATATTGGAACTCACGCATTTGACATGCTAGAGTATGTTTCAGGGGTAAAAATTGAAAATATATTAGCAGACTTAAACCATGTTTATGATGATAATCAAATGGATGTAGATGGGACTATTTTACTTAGATGCTCAAAAAATGTTAAAGGAGTTATTTGTGCAAGTCAGATTGCCACAGGTGAAGAAAATAGTTTTGTAGTAAAGGTTTATGGAGATAAAGCAGGCTTGAAATGGGAACAAGAAAATCCAAATTTCTTATATTTAATGGAGGAAGGTAAGCCCCTACAGGTATTAAAACCAGGACATGAATATAACAGTAAACTATCTCTAGATGGTACAAAATTACCTCCCGGGCATCCAGAAGGAATTTTTGATGCTATGGGTAATATTTACAAAGGTGTTGCAAGAGCAATCTGCAATGAAGCCTACAATAAAGGGGAGTTTCCAACTATTATAGATGGAGTAAGAGGAATGAGCTTTATAGAAACAGCTATTTCATCTCACAACAAAGGAAATATTTGGATGGCTATTGATCAAAATTATGAATTATAATCTATAATTATATTTAATATAAATATGAAAACAATTAAAGGACCTGCTGTTTTTTTAGCGCAATTTATGGACGATAAAGCACCTTTTAACACGTTAGAAGGTCTCTGTAAGTGGGCAAGTAACCTTGGTTATATAGGCATTCAAATTCCTACACTAGATAAAAATATTATAGACCTAGATATAGCATCAGAAAGTCAAACCTATTGTGACGAATTTAAAGGAAAAATAAATTCTTTTGGGTTAGAAATTACTGAGTTATCAACTCATATTCAAGGTCAATTAGTGGCGGTTCACTCTGCACATGATTTGATGTTTGATGTTTTTGCTCCTAAAGAATTACATGGAAGACCTAAAGAAAGAACCCTTTGGGCAATAGATCAAATGAAAAAAGCAGCTATAGTTAGTAGACGATTGGGCTTAAAAACTCATGCTACTTTTTCTGGTTCATTGCTATGGCCTATGGTTCATCCCTGGCCTCAACAACCTAATGGACTTGTAGAAACAGGGTTTAAAGAATTGGCAACAAGATGGCTGCCTATTTTAAACACATTTGATGAAAATGGAGTAGATGTTTGTTATGAAGTTCATCCGGTAGAGGATATTCATGATGGAGACACTTTTGAGAGATTTCTTGAGGCAACGGGGAATCATAAAAGAGTAAATATTTTATATGATCCCTCACATTTTGTGTTACAGCAATTAGATTATTTAAAATATATAGATCACTATCACCAATTCATAAAAGCTTTTCATGTGAAAGATGCCGAGTTTAACCCTAGTGGGAAAAAAGGAACTTTTGGAGGGTATAATGATTGGAAAAATAGAGCTGGAAGATATCGTTCTCCTGGAGATGGTCAAGTAGATTTTAAACAAGTTTTTTCTAAATTAACAGAATATGGCTGTGACGTTTGGGCCGTATTAGAATGGGAGTGTGTTATTAAAAGCCCTGCTCAAGGAGCTAAAGAAGGTGTTGGTTTTATAAAAAATCATATTATTGAAACCACCTCAAAAAGATTTGATGATTTTGCAGGGAATGATGGAGCTAAAGATGAAAATCAATTAAAAAGGATATTAGGAATTTAAATTATAATAAAATGGTAAGAATAACATTAATAATTTGTTTGTGTTTTTTAATAGCATGTAATCAATCAGAAAAAAAATCAACAAACAATCAAGTAAATCAGGAAAATACTTCATCAACTGAAGTAAAGGATAAAAATGACTGGATATTTTTATTTGATGGTTCCTCACTAGAGAATTGGCGTGGTTATTTATCCGATGATATTTATCCAGAATGGACAATTCAAGATGGTGCTATGGTATTCACGCCAGGCAAAGAGGGGGGAAAGAACATCATATCTAAAGAAAAATATACAAATTTTATTTTGTCATTGGAATGGAAAATATCAGAGGCAGGTAATAGTGGTATCTTTTGGGGGGTACATGAAGATGAAAAATTTTCAGAAGCCTATATGACTGGTCCAGAAATACAAGTTTTAGACAACGAAAAGCATCCAGATTCTTTTGTTGGAAATGGTATTCATAAGGCTGGATCTTTATATGATTTAATTGGTTATCCAGCTGAAGATATATACCCTGCGGGAGAATGGAATCAATGTGTTTTAGAGGTAAATCAAAAAGCAAATTTAGCACGTGTTACTATGAACAATAAAACTACAATATCTTTTCCGCTTCATGGAGTTGAATGGGAAAAAATGGTAGCTAATTCTAAATTCAAAGACTGGGAGGGGTTTGGTAAATATAGTACAGGACACATAGGCCTTCAAGACCATAGCGATCAAGTTTCTTTCAGAAATATCAAGATTAAGAAGATTTTAAAATAAAATTTTCTCAATATTTACGAAGTAAAATAGTTTTTTTGCTTTTTATGAAATAAAAATTTTTGCACTATAATATATAAAATATTGATTTTAAGCACATTAAATAATTTTTTTTCAAAAATGAAGATATAACACGTCGCGAAAACGTTTTCGATTATTTTATTGCATTATTCTTTTTTTAAGTTCAGAAAAATGTTAATTTGCTAAACTTATTAATACTTTTTTAATATTTAGTTAAAAAAGCGTTAATTTGCAAAAAATCTCTAAAAATTAAAATTAAAAACAAATCATTATTAATTAAAATTAAACTTTTATGAAAAATAGTTTACTTAAAAAACCTTTATTGATTCTTATGCTACTTATTGGTAGTATCTCTTACGGACAATCAGTAAAAGGAGTTGTTACTGATGCCGATGGTAGTCTGCCGGGTGTTAGTGTTACTATTCAAGGTACAACATCAGGAGCACAGACAGATTTTGACGGAAACTACACAATTAAAGCCAGTCAAGGTGATGTGTTAGTATTCAGTTATCTTGGCTACAAAACTGAGGTAAGAACTGTAGGTTCTGAAACAGTAATTAATGTTACAATGACCGAAGACTCAACTCAGTTAGAAGAGATTGTAGTTATTGGTTATGGTACAACAACTGTTAAGGATGCAACAGGGTCTGTTGCTTCAGTTCGAGCAGAAGATTTCAACAAAGGAATTATTGCTTCTCCAGAACAATTAATTCAGGGTAAAACTGCAGGGGTTCAAATCTCAAGTACAAGTGGAGCACCTGGAGCTGGAGTTAATATCCGTATTAGAGGAACAAATTCAGTTCGTTCTAATAACAATCCTTTATTTGTTGTTGACGGTATTCCTTTATCAGGGCAAGAAACAACTTCAGGAGGAAATGTTATTGGTTTAGGATCTAA
>CAJQMN010000083.1 GCA_905479435.1 uncultured Flavobacteriaceae bacterium
TTAAATTAAACAAAGGAGATAGAATAGGATTAATAGGTAAAAATGGAGCAGGGAAATCTACCTTATTAAAAGTACTATCAAAAGATATTGAAAGTAGTGCTGGTACTATGGCATTTGATAAAGATATACAAATCGGTTTCTTACGTCAAGATATTGATTTTGTTCAAGGGAGAACTATTTTAGAGGAGGCCTATCAAGCATTTGAAGAAATTAAAGAAATTGAGTTAAAGTTAGCGGCTATAAATGAACAATTGGCAACAAGAACAGATTATGAAAGTGAAATATATAGCCAATTAATAATAGACTTAACTGATTTAACGGAACGCTATGAATTGTTGGGTGGGTATAATTATCAGGGAGATACTGAGAAGATTCTCCAAGGATTGGGTTTCCAAAGAAAAGACTTTGACAAACTAACCGATACCTTTTCAGGTGGTTGGAGAATGCGTATAGAACTTGCAAAGTTACTTTTACAGAATAACGATATTTTACTATTAGATGAACCCACCAACCATTTAGATATTGAATCTATTATTTGGTTAGAGAATTTTTTAAAATCCTATGCTGGTGCTATAGTTCTGGTTTCTCACGATAAAATGTTCTTAGATAATGTGACCAATAGAACGATAGAAATTTCTTTAGGACAAATTTATGATTATAAAAAACCCTATTCTCAGTTTCTACTTCTAAGAGGAGAAATCAAGGAAAAACAATTACAAGCGCAAAAAAATCAAGAAAAAGAAATCAAACAAAAGCAGTTGCTGATCAATAAATTTAAAGCAAAAGCAAGTAAAGCCTCAATGGCGCAGTCATTAATGAAACAACTAGATAAAGTTGAACTTATAGAGGTTGATCAAGATGATAACGCAACGATGAATGTTCGTTTTGCAATTTCAAAAGAACCCGGTAAGGTTGTTGTTGAAGCCGACAAAATAAGTAAAAGTTATGGAGATAATCATGTTCTTGAAAATGTAGATCTTCTAATAGAAAGAAATAGTAAAATTGCATTTGTGGGGCAAAACGGACAAGGGAAATCTACTCTAGCAAAAATGATGGTAGGTGAAATTCCTTTTGAAGGTCACTTAAAATTGGGTCATAATGTAGAAATAGGATATTTTGCTCAAAATCAATCTGAACATCTACCTCCTGAAAAAACGGTTCTAGAGATTATGGAAGATGCGGCTACTGATGGAAACAGGATGCGTGTTAGAGATATGTTAGGGGCATTTTTATTTGGCGGAGATGCAGTTGATAAAAAGGCAAAAGTATTGTCTGGAGGAGAAAGGAACCGTTTAGCATTATGCAAACTATTGCTGTCACCGTTTAATGTTTTAATCATGGATGAGCCTACAAACCATCTTGATATTGCCTCTAAAAATGTATTAAAGGAGGCATTAAAACAATTTAATGGAACCCTGATTTTAGTATCTCATGATCGAGATTTTTTACAGGGTTTAACAACTACAGTTTTTGGTTTTAAAGATAAAGTGATTAAAGAATACCTGGGTGATATAGAATATTTTTTGGAGCAACATCAAATTGAAAATCTTCGTGAAGCCGAAAAGAGAACGGTAGTTAAAGCTAAAAAGGATCCCTCAAAAGATGACGCCAATCAATTGTCTAGAGATCAAGAGAAAGAGCTTAGAAAATTGAAAAACAAACGCTCAAAAATTGAAACTCAAATTAGTGACTTAGAAACAGAAATTACCAAAATAGACTTGGCTTTAGCAGAAAATTATGACGAGGTATCTAGTCAACCAAATTTCTTTGAAAATTACAAAGCTAAAAAAAACCAACTAGAATCTTTAATGTCTGATTGGGAGTTAGTAGAGGAAGAGATTGAAAAATTTTCATAACTTGTTGTGATGAATAATTATGAATTTTAATTCTCAAATACAAAGTAAAAATCAACACATTGTTCTCCCGGAACTTGAGGCTAACAATTACCAACTTTTTATAAAAAGAGAAGATCAAATTCATCCTTTAGTATCTGGAAATAAATTCAGAAAATTAAAATACAACCTTCAAGAAGCTTTAGATCAAAAGCAAACAACATTGTTAACTTTTGGAGGCGCATTTTCTAATCATATTTTAGCTACAGCAGTAGCAGGAGAATTAACTGGGCTTAAAACCATTGGCATAATTAGAGGAGATGAGTTAGGAAATGATTTAGAAAAAACACTCGTTACAAATTCTACGTTGAGAAACGCTTCCGAACATGGTATGCAGTTTGAATTTGTGTCTAGAGAAACTTACAGAAATAAAACTTCAATTGAGTTTACAGAAATTCTTAAAAAAAAATATGGAGATTTTTATTCCATTCCTGAAGGAGGAACCAATGCATTAGCCGTAAAAGGATGTGAAGAAATTTTAACCTCAGATGACAACGAGTTTGATTATATTTGTTCATGTGTGGGTACCGGAGGAACTTTAGCTGGAATTATTAATAGCATAGAAGCATCTCAAAAGGTTATCGGATTTCCAGCTTTAAAAGGCGATTTTTTAATAAAAGAAATTCAACACTATTGTAGAGGTCAAAAAAACTGGCAACTGGTATCCGATTATCATTTTGGAGGTTATGGAAAATATTCGGATGAATTGATTCATTTTATCAATCGATTTAAAGAAGATACAATGATTCCCTTAGATCCAATTTATACAGGGAAAATGATGTTTGGAGTGCTAGATATGATTAAAAAAAACACCTTTCCTAAAGGGAGTAAAATACTGATCATTCATTCAGGAGGTTTGCAAGGGATTGAGGGATTTAACCATAGATTGAAACGTAAAAACAGTGATTTAAAAATTCTATAAATGAAAATTAAATTATTTTTTTTGATTTTTTTTGTGCTACTTTTTGTGAGTTGTAGTTCTAGTAGAAAAATCTCAACTCCTAAAACTAACAAAGTAACCATAACAGAAAGTCCTTACAAAAACGTATCACCGGTACAACAGGTGCAACATGTTAAAAAACTTCAAAAAAGCAATAAATCATTAAATAAATACTCACTTCAATACATTAAAAAATATGCTCCTATAGCGGTTTCAGAAATGCATAAATACAATGTACCTGCTAGTATTACACTTGCGCAAGGGATATTAGAATCGGGTAATGGAAGAAGCCAATTGGCGTCTAAGTCAAACAATCATTTTGGAATAAAATGTCATACGGGTTGGAAAGGAGCTAAAGTTTATCATGATGATGATGAAAAAGGAGAATGTTTTAGGAAATATAAATATGTTGAAAGTT
>CAJQMN010000084.1 GCA_905479435.1 uncultured Flavobacteriaceae bacterium
AAGATTAAAATTAAAAATCCTTTTAAAGACATAGCTATCTCATCGCTAAAGATTTCATCTGGAAAATACGACTTTGCTGGATTTGAAAAACCTAGCTCTGTTAATTCTTGAATTGTTGTAGGATTTAGATCTATTGCTTGATCGGGTATTAAATAATTTGATGAAATAAATCCACCTACAATTAATCCTAGTACAAAAAGTAACGCAAAATCTCTTTCTTTCCAATCTTTTTTAAAATAGTTTGACACCCTACCTGCACCAGCAATTGTACATAAGGTTTCAAAATTGGTTGATGCTCCAAAATTTTTACCAAAGTAAAAATATAAAAACAACGTGAGTGCAATGAGAGGGCCTCCAACAAACCATGGCCAAGGGTGTAAAATAGTTTCCATATTTATGAACTTATTTGATTGTTAATATAATGCATAATCTGAGCTGTAGCTCCAATATTTTTTTTTATATACGTTTTATTTACTTTACCCATTTCCTTTCTGTAGTTTAAGTCATTTTTTAACATCCTAAAAGTACTTGAAAATGTTGATTGATTTTGAACAGAAATACAGCCTTTCAAGCTAACTAAGTCTATTGCTTCTTTAAACTTATAATATTCTGAACCAATAACAATAGGAATACCAAATGTGGCTGGTTCTAATATATTATGCAACCCTGTTCTAAATCCTCCTCCTACATATGCAGTATCTGCATAAGAATATATTTTAGTCAATAAGCCTATGGTATCTATAATTAACACAGTGTACTCTGAGAGATTCTTCCCCTCTTTCTCAGAATATAAAATGGTTTCTTTTTTTAGTGATTCTTTTAATTTCAAAATAGAATTAGAATTAATAGTGTGGGGTGCTATAATAAATTTTTCATCCTTAGAATTATTAATATAGTTTACCAAGAAATCTTCTCCTTCATTCCAAGTACTACCAGCAACAACAGTATATTGATTGTTTTTAAATTCTGACATAAATGGTAATGTGTTGTCTTGATCTAAAATCTTTGAAACACGATCAAAACGCGTATCTCCTGTTATGGAAATAGTAGAAAAGTTTATGGATTCTAATAGATCCATTGAGGAACTATCTTGAACAAAAATATGATGAAATGCAGTCAAAGACTTACGCATCCATTGCCCTGTAGATTTAAAAAAAATCTGATTTTTTCTAAAAATACCTGAAACCAAAATTGTTGGTATAGATTGTTTTTTTAGCTGCCTGAGTAAATTAGGCCAAAATTCGTATTTAACAATGATGGCAATTTCTGGATGAACTAGCTCCACAAACCTCTTCATATTTGATTTGGTGTCAAACGGCAAGTAGCAAATAACATCTGCTAACTTAGAATTCTTTCTAATTTCATATCCAGAAGGTGAAAAAAAAGTAACTATGATTTTATGATCTTGCCAACTCTCTTTTGTGGATTCTATTATTGGAATAGCTTGTTCAAATTCACCTAACGAAGCTACATGAAACCAAATTGTTCGATCTTCTTTTTTAATTGAAGAAAGATGATGAAAAGTTTCTGCTCTGCCACTTACAAATAATTTCATTTTTTTATTAAAAACCGCATAGATTCTTAAAAAGAAATAGGTAAGATGTGTTATGAAGTTGTAGAGAAATGTCATTCGTGTAAATGTACAAAATAGCATATAAAAAAAACGCCCAAACTTTGTTTAGGCGTTTAATATTTTAAAGTGCTATTGACTATGCCTCGAAAGGAACAACAGAAACGTATGATCTGTTATCTTTTTTCTTTCTGAAAGCAACAACTCCATCAACTTTTGCATGTAATGTATGGTCTTTACCCATATATACATTTTCGCCTGGATTGTGAGTAGTCCCTCTTTGACGAACTATGATATTACCAGCAATTGCTGCTTGTCCTCCAAAAATTTTAACTCCTAGTCGTTTCGATTCTGATTCTCTACCATTCTTCGAACTACCTACTCCTTTTTTATGTGCCATGATGCTATGGTTTTAAAATTGAAATTTTTATTTACTTAATACCTCTATTAATTCTGCTTTCTTTAAAGAAGTATATCCAGAGATTCCTTTTTCTTTAGCTAAAGCTTTTAATTGAGCTACAGTCATAGAACTTACATCAGTAGATGCTGTTTCCTTTACTTCAGCTTTTGGCGCTTTAACTGCTTTTTCTTCCTTTTTAGGAGCAGCTGCTTTTTTTGCTGGAGCTTTCTTTGCACCTGATGCAGCGATACTCTCAATTTGAATTTCGCTTAAATACTGACGGTGTCCATTTTTCTTTTTGTAACCTTTTCTCCTTTTCTTTTTGAAAACGATTACTTTATCACCTTTAAGATGACCTAAAATTTTGGCCTTTACTTCGGCTCCTTCTATAGCTGGGGCGCCAATAGTTACATTTTTACCATCTTCTAAAAGCATTACTTTATTGAAAGTCACTTTCGAACCTTCTGCTTCTTTTAAACGATGAACGTATACTTTTTGGTCTTTTGCTACTTTAAACTGCTGCCCTGCTATCTCTACAATTGCGTACATACTATTAAGTTTGTTATTAGCTTTAATTAAATTTTACATTTCAAAAACTGAAAATGCGGGTGCAAATATACTTTTATTTTTAAGATAAAGCAATAGCAAATTATCAAAAAAAATAGCTACAGTTAATAAACTGTGGCTTTTTTATTTAACTCTATTTACAATATAAATTCCTGTAAGTATTATTATCCCAGATAATAATTGTAGGTAACTCACTTTTTCTCCATCAATAAAACCCCAAATAATTGCAACTATTGGAATTAAATATGCAACTGAAGTAGAAAAAACAGGTGTAGATATTTGTATTAATTTATTAAACATAATTTTTGCTAAACCCGTACCAACTACCGAGAGCACTATTAAATACATAATGGAAGTATTTGTTTCAGGAGTAAATTCTACTGATGAGAAAAATCCTGAAAACACCAATATTAAAAACACAGGAATTATTAATAAAATAAAATGACCTGCGGTAATACTCATCGCAGGAATATCTGATAAATATTTTTTTATGATATTCACATTAAAAGCATATCCTAAAGAAGCTGTAAGTACAAAAATGGCATACCAATAATTCTGGTTGGGATTTAAAGAGGAGCTTTCTAAAATTAACATAATTGTACCTGCCAAACCAATAAGAACTCCAACCAACTGAACTCTTTTAAAGACAACTCCAAAAAATAATGTAGCTACAATTAGCGCATTTAATGAAGTTAAAGAGTTTAGTATTGATGCTACAGAGCTATCTATACCTGTGATTGCAAAAGCAAAAAAGAATGCAGGAAATAAAGTGCCTAATAAGGAACTAACTACAACATACTTCCATTGTTGTTTTTTTATTTTTCTCAAGCTTCTAAACCCAATTAAAAGCACAAATACTCCAGCAATAAATGTTCTCAAGGCTCCTAATTGTATAGGGCTTAAACCAACTAAAGATTTTTTTATTAAGATAAAAGAGCTTCCCCAAATAATTGCTAAAACTATTAGATAAATCCACTTTTTATAATCGTTACTCATTATCTACTTTTTAGTGACCTACAAAAATGAAATAAATCTTAAGATATACGTCAATAAATGTATAAATTTGTATGATAAAACAATCATAAAAAGTAATCATGAATACTAAATCGGTTTTTTTATCACTTATACTTAGCTGTCTTTTGATTTGGTCTTGTTCAGATGAACCAAAAAAACTAAAAAGTAAAAATGTAAAGAGTGGCGTTCTGCAAATGGCTAAAATACAAACTGTATCCTTTGCTGTTTCAGGCATGACTTGTGAAATTGGTTGTGCTAAAACAATTCAATCTAAGCTTTCAAAAAAAGAGGGTGTCACAGATGCTATAGTAGTTTTCTCTGACAGTACTGCTACTGTATCATTTGATAGTAGTAAAACCTCTACAACAGACATAAGCTCTTTTATAAGTGGTATTGCAGGAGGTGATGCATATACCGCATCTGAATTAAAACCTAAAAAATCTTTATAATTTAAATTCATTATAAAGAAAAGCCTTCTAGAAATAGAAATTTATTTTGGCTGTTTTTAATTTACCTTTGTGAAAAATATTCATTCAGATGAAAAATCGATTTCCTACGATTGTTAAAGTTACTTTAGCAAGTCTTTATTTAATATTTTTAGCCGGTTCAATTGTTAGAATGACTGGTTCCGGAATGGGTTGCCCTGATTGGCCAAAATGTTTTGGTTATTATATCCCTCCAACATCTGAAGAACAAATTACGTGGCAACCAAATACAACATATAAAGAAGGAATTATTATCATTAAAGATGAGGCTCTTTATGTAGCTGAAAAAAAAGTAAGCACTTCATTAATATTTAATGAAACAAATTGGAAAGAATACACTAAACACGAATATGCAACCTTTAATAAATATCATACCTGGGTTGAATACATCAATAGATTAATAACTGTATTATCTGGTTTTATTTTTCTATTTCTACTGGCTGGTTCACTAAAATTTAGAAAGGAAAATAAATGGATTCCAATAATTTCATTTATTGCCTTTTTCTTCATGTTAGTTGAGGCTTTTTTAGGAAAAATGGTGGTTGATAGTAACTTAAAGCCCACAATGATTACCATTCATATGGTAATTGGTTTGTTAATTATTGGCCTAATACTTCGTCTTTTATTTATCATAAGAAAGGAAAAAGTAGTCTTCAAATATCATTCATTATTTAATAAACTCCTGATACTCTCAATTATTTTTTCTTTGATTCAAATAGCAATGGGAACTCAGGTTCGTCAATTTATTGACGAGCAGGTTAAATTATTTGGTTTTGAAAACAAAGAATATAGTTTAATGAACCCTAGCTTTAAATTTTATTTTCATCGATCATTTACCATTGCAATTATCCTTGTGAATTTTGGATTATTTTATCTAAACCAAATTCATAAGTTAGGTTATAAATTAGTGAAATGGATTTTAGTTTTGCTCTTTTTAGAGACCATTACCGGAATTTTAATGTATTACGCAGAATTCCCTTTAGGGACCCAAGCAATTCATTTACTTTCCGGGGCGCTATTATTTGGAGTTCAGTTTTACCTTTGGCTACAAAGTAGAAAAACAGAATAAATACTTTTATAGCTAGTAGTAATTAAATTACTCTTCCCATTTAAAAGTCTCCATCAAATGAAGAATATCTTTTTTGATGTAGTTTACTGCTGGAAGCAATGAGTCATAATTGGGTTTAACCTTAAAATATAAAGCCCCTTTTATAAAATGATTTGTGCTGTCTGTGATATGAAATTGAATATGAGAGGCTGCATTTCCAGTAATGTCGTATAACGAACCATATACTCTTTCCTTATCCTTTACATACCCTTTTGAAGAAATTTGTTCTGCTCTTGAAGTATGCTTAAAAACTAATTTTTCTGACTCTACCAATAGCTCTCGTAGATTTCCATCTATTTTTCTGTAAGTGATATCTATAGATGCCTTTAATCTTGGGTATTCTAACTTAAGCCAATTGTTGGGGCTATCATTTATTTTTACACTTTCAGAAAACTCAAATGTATAGGGTCTTTTCAAAAGTAATTCTTGATAGGTGGACTTTTTATATTCTAAATTTAAAAATGCTTTTGGTTTAGGTAAGGTTTCTTCAGAGCAAGAGATGAAAGAAATTAAAATAATACTAAAAAAGATTTTACTCATGATGTCTTGTTACCTTTAATTGTTTAATCCTCTTTCTGTCTAGCGCTTCAATAGTAAAAACATATCTATCAAAATTTATTTTTTCACCAATTTTTGGAAACTTCCCAGATATTTCTAATATAAAACCTGCTATAGTCTCAGATTCACCCTTATATTCCTCAAATTTTTCTTCATTAGGTTCTTCTAAAACCTTACAAAAATCTTTAATCGTAATTTTACCATCAAAAATATAATTATTGGCATCGATTTTTGAATATGAAAGGTCATCTGTATCAAACTCATCATTAATTTCACCTACAATCTCTTCAATGACATCCTCCAGGGTAACAATACCACTAGTTCCACCATATTCATCAACAACGATAGCTAAATGATTTTTTCTTTCTCTAAATTCAACTAAAAGGTCATCTAATTTTTTATTTTCTGGCACAAAAAATGGCTCTCTCAATAATTCTTGCCAATTGAAATCTTTATTATCAAGAAAACCTAGTAAGTCTTTTGCATACAAAACACCAATAATATTGTCGATAGAATTCTTGTAAACTGGATTTCTAGAATAACCGTGTTTTAAAATTTTAGTGAGTACATCATCATAAGTTTCATCATGAGACAGCGCAAAAATATCAATTCTTGGTTTCATAATCTGAACTGTTTCGGTATTACCAAAACTGACAATTCCTTCTAAAATTTTTTTCTCCTCTTTAGTTGTAGATCCTTCAGAGGTAAGTTCTAATGCCTTCGATAAAATTTCTACTGAAAAATTTGAGTTTTTGCTTCCTAACTTTTTTTCAATAACATTGGTTAAATTTATTAATGGAAAACTTAAAGGAGTTAAAAAAAATGTTAGGAATTGAAGAGGTCTAGACATCAAATTACAAAATTTAAGCGCTCTTCTAGAGGCATAAACCTTAGGCAATACTTCTCCAAAAAGAAGAATAAAGAAAGTAACTAATAGTACTTCTATTGAAAACTTGACGAGGCTTGAAGGAAGTATAAAACCTAATATTGTGAGTGATAAATTTTGATCTTTTAAAAAAACTTCTCCAAGTGATGCAAAAATTAATACTAATAAAATATTTATAAAATTATTAGTAATTAAAATTGTAGCTAATAGTTTACTGGGGTTTTGTAAAAGAAGTACAACAGGGTTTTGCCCTTTAGTTTCATCTGAAATTTTAATAATATCTGTTTTTGACAGAGAGAAAAAAGCAACTTCAGTTCCAGATATTAAAGCAGAGCAAAGAAGCAATACAAAAAAAGAAATGATTGCAAGTAATGACATGACATCCAATTGAGCCGTGTATTGTAATAAAATTTCAGGGTCTAAGATCAAATAGTAAAATTTTATAGTTTTTAAAATGGAAAATCGTCTTCTGTAGTTGTGTTTTTTTCTTGAGAAGGTGATATTGAGGATTTATCATCACTAGATAAAGCTGAGCCTCCAGTTTCTTTTTTAGTTGATAAAAAAGTCATATTGGCTACATGTATTTCTGTGGTGTAACGTTTTTGCCCTTCTTGTAACCACTGACGTGTCTTGATTCTTCCTTCACAATAAACCTTATCACCTTTGGTTAAGTATTTTTCACAAATTTCTGCAAGTTTATTTCTAACTACTATAGCATGCCATTCTGTATTTATAACTTTTTGCCCAGTTTGCTTATTAGTATAACTTTCATTAGTTGCTATGGGGAAACGCCCTATTGAGTTTCCACCCTCAAAATAATTCATCTTTACTTCATCACCTAAATGACCTATTAATATTACTTTATTTATTGTTCCAGACATTGATAATTATTGATTACTATACCAAAAGTACTAAAAATTTTGATTCAGTTTTAAGTTGTATTCCTTTATAAAATTGGCAATCAAAACCGAAGTAGGTAATAGGTCTAATGTATCCCAATTGCTTGTTGCTTTCTTGTGTTTGTCAGTTTTTATAATCCAAAATTTTGTAAATAAATGTTGGTGAGATAGCTTGTGTATTATTGAGTTTTCATTAAATAATTGAATTACTGCATTCGAAGGAACAAGTGCTTGAAAATCTGGTATAGCATCTAAATCTTCTAAATGAACTTCATTGCTCGTTTCAATTAATGGAAATTGATACAAACCTTGCCAAATACCTTTTCCTTTTCGCTCTTCAAAAATTGTTTTATGTTCCTTAGTTACAAACACAAAAAAATTAAAATATTTCTTTTTAATTTTCAACTTCTTCTCTTTAACAGGCAACTTTTTTACCAACTTATTCTCAAATGCAATACAATTTGAACTCATTGGACATTCATAGCAATTTGGGCTTTTAGGCTTACATTGTAGTGCCCCAAAATCCATAATGGCTTGATTATATACCCCTGGCTTTTTAACATCTAATAACGATTGTGCTAAATTTTTAAACTCTTTAATTCCTTTTGTACTATTTATAGGGGTTTCTATTTTAAAAAATCTAGCTAATACTCTGTACACATTGCCATCAACAACTGCTGCAGGTTCATCAAAACATATTGAAGAAATAGCTGAAGCTGTGTAATCTCCTATTCCTTTCAATTTAATAAGCTCTTTGTAACTTGTTGGAAATTTACCACTTAGTTCATTTGAAACATATTTAGCTGTAAAATGAAGATTTCTAGCTCTAGAATAATAACCTAATCCTTGCCACATTTTTAGGACTTTGCTTTCTTCTGCATTTGCAAGATCTTCGACTGTTGGAAAAACAGTAGAAAAAGTTAAGTAATAACTCATTCCTTGAGATACTCTTGTTTGCTGAAGGATGATTTCAGATAGCCAAACAAGATAAGGGTCTCGAGTTTTACGCCAAGGCAAATCTCTTTTTGTTTGTAAATACCAGTAAATTAATGTGTTAGAAAAATTCATTGAAAATGATTACGCATACAATATTACGTCTTAAAATTGACATATTTTTATCTGTTTATTTTTATGGAATAGATTAATTATCATATATTTGCCAGCAAATTTTTAGGGAAAAATATAAATTATAGAACATGACGAAAGCAGATATTGTGTCGAGAATTTCGGACAAATCAGGAATTGAAAAAGCAGATGTACTAGCTACAGTAGAAGCATTTATGACAGAAGTGAAAAGCGCCTTAGAACAAGGAGATAATGTTTACTTAAGAGGTTTTGGAAGCTTTATTATTAAAACCAGAGCAGAAAAAACTGGAAGAAATATTTCTAAGAACACTACTATCAAAATTCCAGCTCATAATATTCCAGCTTTTAAACCAGCTAAAACTTTTACTGAAGGAGTAAAAAGTAAAGTGGTAGTAAAGTAATTATACAAATCTAAATCGAAAGATTTACAAAATTAGACAATTATGCCAAGTGGAAAAAAAAGAAAGAGATCAAAGATCTCAACACACAAACGCAAGAAGAGAGCTAGAGCAAACAGACACAAGAAAAAGTAAGGTCTAACCTTACTTTTTCCTTATTGCTTTAAAACAAAACGTTCATTGAAATAGAGGTATTTATTCTGCATAAAGCAGAAGCCTCGTATGGTATTAAAAAAATACCTGTTTAAAATTAATCCATTATTTGTCAGTATTGACATTTAGTATAAAACCATTTCAGTATGAAAACAGAATTAATAATTCGTTCAAATTCATCTGATATTGATTTTGCCTTATTAAAAGATGGAAAACTTATAGAATTAAATAAAGAAACAACTGATAATAAATTTTCTGTTGGCGACATTTTTTTAGCCAAAATTGGAAAAGTATTAACAGGGCTTAATGCATCCTTTGTTAATGTAGGATATCCTAAAGACGGATTTTTACACTATCACGATTTAGGAGCAAAAGTTCAATCTTTAAATAATTTTATTAAGAAAGTAAGCACAGGTAAGTATAAAGAATTCACTTTAAAGAATTTTCGCTTTGAGAAAGACATTCACAAAGACGGAAGTATTAACGACGTAATAAAATCAGGTCAAAATTTATTAGTACAAATTGTAAAAGAACCAATATCTACAAAAGGTCCTAGATTAAGCTCAGAGCTTTCTATTGCTGGTAGATTTTTGGTATTAGTTCCTTTTTCTGACAGAATCTCTGTTTCACAAAAAATAGAAGATTCAAAAGAAAAAGAGCGATTAAAAAGATTAGTAAAAAGCATTAAACCGAAAGGTTTTGGTGTGATTTTAAGAACTGTTGCTGAAGGTAAAAAGGTAGCAGAATTAGATAAAGATTTACAAAATTCATTAGATCGTTGGAAAACCATGTGTAAGCGAATTGCGAACACTAATACACCAACAAAAGTATTAAGCGAATTAAATAGAGCTTCTTCAATTTTAAGAGATTTAATGAATGATTCTTTTACAAATATTGTAACCAATGATGAAACTCTTAAGTTAGAAATTAAAGAGTATCTTCAAGAAATCTATCCTGAAAAGGAAAAGATTGTAAAACTTCATAAGTCATCTACACCAATTTTTGAAAAGTATGGGATAGAACGCCAAATAAAAACATCTTTTGGTAAAACTGTTTCTATGAGTAGAGGAGCTTATTTAGTTATTGAACACACTGAAGCATTACATGTAATTGATGTAAACAGTGGAAACCGTTCTAACAAAGCTGGTTCTCAAGAAGAAACTGCATTAGAAGTAAATTTAATTGCTGCCACTGAAATTGCAAGACAATTGCAATTAAGGGATATGGGAGGAATTATTGTAATAGACTTCATAGACATGCATCGTGCAGAAAATAGAAATAAGCTATTTCAGCATCTAAAAGAGCACATGTCTTTAGATAGAACAAAGCATAAAATTTTACCGCCAAGTAAATTTGGATTAATACAAATTACAAGGCAAAGAGTTCGACCTGAACTCAGTATTAAAACAACAGAACCAAACCCTAATAAAAATGGAGAAGTCGAAGCTCCTATTGTTTTATTAGACAAAATTGAAGCAGATTTGGAACGTGTTATTTCAAATCCTAAAAATAAAAATGTGGTGTTGAACGTTCACCCTTTTATAGCTTCTTATTTGACTAAAGGAATATCATCGATACGTTTTCGGTGGTATCTAAAACATAAAAAGTGGATTACAATTATACCTAGAGATGCTTACAACTATTTACAGTACAAATTTAAAATTGTACGTAAGTAAGGCACATATATATCAACAAAAACCCACATTGTTATTCAATGTGGGTTTTTTTTTGAGAATATTTTTACAAAAAAAACTCGCATATGTTTATATGCGAGTTTTTTTATATTTTTTGGAATATTAATTTGTGGCTAAACTTGTTTCCTCTTTCCAAGAATTAACCGAAGTTACCACATTGTTTTTATAATTAATTTGACGAAGTTTGTTATTATTCCATTGGAACCAGGTGCCAGATTTGTTTCCATCTTTATAAAAACCTGTAGCAACTTTATTCCCTTTTTTATCAAACTCTGTCCACATTCCAGTCAATTTTTTATTTTTAAAAAATCCTTGTTTGTGAACTGATCCATCATTAAAATAATAGGTTGCTTTAACCCTGTCACCATCTACTTCATATGTGGGCTCAATTTCTTGTGCTTGTATTACTGAAAAAGAAAATATGAACATCAATGTTAAAAAAAATTTCATAGTAATAAGTTTTTTGATTAATCAAATTTATAAAATTTATTACAATAAAAAAACATTTAGTTAACATTAAGTTAACATTGAATGGTGCTATTTTTTTTCAACCTCATCTACTCGTCTTTTTTAAAATATTGATAGATTGTTTTTGCCCTAGAATCACCTACAATTTCTTGTAACTCTTTTAAAGAAGCTTTTTGAACACGTTTTGCAGATTTAAATTTTCGCAATAAAGAGGTAATTGTTTGTTTTCCAATAGTTGGAATTTGTTCTAATTCTGATTGAATAGCACTTTTACTTCTTTTATTCCTATGCAAAGTTATTCCAAATCTATGGGCTTCATTTCTTAAAAATTGAATAATTTTTAATGTTTCTGATCGTTTATCTAAATACATAGGAATTGAATCTCCTGGATAATAAATCTCCTCTAATCTTTTTGCAATTCCAATAATAGCTATTTTACCTCTTAACCCAAGTAAATCAAGACTTTTTAAAGCTGATGACAGTTGCCCTTTACCCCCATCGATAACAATCAACTGAGGTAACGACTGCCCTTCAGACAAAAGCCTCTTGTAGCGCCTAAACACTACCTCTTCCATAGAGGCAAAATCGTCTGGACCATCTACTGTTTTAATATTATAGTGACGGTATTCTTTTTTAGTTGGTTTTCCATCTTTAAAAACAACACAAGCGGCTACAGGGTGAGTTCCTTGTATATTTGAATTATCAAAACATTCAATATGTCTCGGCTCCTCAGACAATCTTAAATCTTTTTGCATTTGAGTCATAATTCTTTTTACATGACGATCCGGATCTGCAATTTTTATTTGTTTGAATTGTTCTTGTCTGTAGTATTTTGCATTGCGTTCTGATAGTTCTATAATCCGTTTTTTATCCCCTACTTTTGGAACGGTAACCTTTATGGAGGTTCCTAAATCAATTTTAAAAGGAACATATACTTCTTTTGACGTAGAGTTAAAACGTTGTCTAATTTCTACAGCGGCCAACTCTAAGATTCTTTTGTCTGTTTCGTCTAATTTTTTTTTGACTTCTGTAGTGTGAGATTGAATAATTGAACCATTTGCAATCTTAAAAAAATTGACATAGCCGTAGCTTTCGTCAGAGATGATTGAAAATACATCAACATTATTTATGCTAGGATTTACAATGGTAGACTTAGATTGATAGTTTGATAATAAATTTAATTTTTCCTTTACTTTTTGTGCCTCCTCAAATTCCATCTTCTCTGCTAATAATTGCATTATTTCCTGAAACTTATCTACACTTTCTTTGAAATTCCCTTTTATTATATTTCTTATTGCTTTGATCGTTTCCTTATAACTTTCCTCCTCTTGAAAGTCTTGACATGGGCCATTGCAATTTCCTAAATGATATTCTAGACAGACCTTGTATTTTTTAGCTATTATTTTTTCTCTAGACAAATCATAATTACAAGTTCTTAACGGGTATAGTTCTCTTATTAAGTCTAATAAAACCTTTACTGTTCTAACATTTGTATAAGGTCCAAAATACTCTGAACCGTCTTTGACAACTCTCCGAGTCATAAAAACTCGAGGAAAACGCTCCTTTTTTATACAAATCCAAGGATACGTTTTGTCATCTTTTAACATGATATTATACCTTGGTTGGTATTTTTTAATAAGATTATTTTCTAATAATAATGCGTCTGTTTCAGTTTCTACAACAATGTGTTTTATACTGACAATTTTATTTACAAGGATTCTAGTTTTAGCATTCTCATGATTTTTAGTAAAATATGATGCAACTCTTTTTTTTAAATTCTTTGCTTTTCCTACATACAAAATGATGTCTTCTTTATCATAGTATTGGTAAACTCCAGGAGAATTTGGGAGAGTTTTTAGCTGAATTTCAAGTGAAGTTGGCATAGAACGAAAATACTATTTTATTTTTTCTTATTAAATTGTTAAGAAGATTGAACTCAGTGAAGACAAGGTCAAAGTTCATTTAAAACAAGTTCTATTGATTGGTCCTTGTTGCTTATGTAAGTAAATACTATTTTTCTGTTCTTTCCTTCGGGAATGCAGTTTTACTAAAGAAAAAAAGTAGAACTACTCCAGTAGTTATATAGGCGTCTGCAGGATTAAAAATATAATTAAAAAATCTAAAAAAATCTCCACCAATAAAAGGAATCCAATCTGGTAAAACACCTTCCCAAATAGGAAAATAAAACATATCTACAACCTTTCCATAAAAGAAATCTCCATAGGGTTCAGCAGAAAATAAAGTTGCTATATTATTGCCAGAGGGAGTGTTAAAAATAACACCATAAAAAACAGAATCTATAATATTACCAACAGCTCCAGAAAAGATTAATGAAATTGCTAGGATTACTGCAGTGTGAGTCCCTTTTCTGATGTGTTCAACCAACCAATAAATAATGGCAGAAACAGCAACCATTCGAAATAAAGTAAGAAATAATTTTCCTGCTTTTCCTCCAAACTCAAAACCCATAGCCATCCCATTATTTTCAACAAAATGAATTCTAAACCAATTAAATACTTTAACCTCTTCTCCTAAAAAAAAGTTTGTTTTGATATAAATCTTAACAATTTGATCTATAAATATTGCTAAGATTACAGTGAGTAAAGCAATGTTTTTTTTAGACATATTTCTAGGATTATTGGAGTAAAAATAACTGTATAATTGTATTTATGATCTATTTGTTACAAAAGTTTAGAACTTTACGTTTTAAAAAGGGGAAAATTTAAAAAGCTTCCTAATCCAGGAAGCTTATATTTTATTGTCTTCTTTTTGCTTCAATGCTTAAAGTGGCATGAGGAACTAACTTTAAACGTTCTTTCTGTATAAGCTTTCCAGTAACTCTACATACTCCATACGTTTTATTCTCAATTCTTATTAGTGCGTTATTTAAATCTCTTATAAATTTCTCTTGACGAATTGCCAACTGAACATTAGCTTCCTTACTCATTGTTTCTGAACCTTCTTCAAAAGATTTAAACTGCGGGGAGGTGTCGTCTGTTCCGTTATTTAACCCATTTTTATAAGAGCTTTGTAATAGCGCAAGATCTTCTTTAGCTCTTTCTATTTTCTTTAGAATAATTTCTTTAAACTCTTGTAAATCTTCATCAGAATATTTTGTACTTGTATTCGACATGATTCTTACATTTTATAAATTAATATTTTACTTTTGATGGTGTCAAACTCAATCGCTGTACCATCTATTAATTGATCAACAAAAACTAACTCATCAGTTAATGTTTCACTTTTAATATACTCTTTATTTTCAATAATGGATTCCTCTAAATCCTCAGATTTTAAAACCGTTAATTTAATTCTATCTGTTACCTCAAGACCACTATCTTTTCTTGCATTTTGAATTCTATTAATCAACTCTCTAGCGATTCCTTCTTTTCTTAATTCTTCAGAAATGGTTACGTCTAATGCTACAGTAATTGAGCCTTCATTTGCTACCAACCACCCTTCAATATCTTTAGATGATATTTCTACATCCGAAAGCTCTAAGTTAATCATTTTTCCATCAAGTTCGATAGGCATTTTTCCTTCTAACTCTATCTTCAAAATGTCTTCTTTTGTAAAGTTTCGAATACAATTAGCGATTAACTTCATTTCTTTCCCAAACTTAGGCCCCAAGGTTTTAAAGTTTGGTTTAATTTGTTTCACTAAAATATCTGAGGCGTCCTCTAACAAAACAATCTCTTTGATATTTACTTCGTGTTTTATGAGATTGGCTACAGCTAAAATTGATGACTTTTGTTCTGCATTTTCAACAGGAATCATTATCTTTTGTAAAGGCTGGCGAACTTTTATTTTTTCTTTTGCTCTTAATGACAGAACTAAAGAAGAAATAGTCTGTGCATCTTCCATTTTACGCTCTAATGATTTATCTATATATGATGCATCAAATACAGGAAAATCAGCTAAATGAATGCTTTCAAAATTTTCTTTTTGAGAAACAGCATTCAAATCTAAATACAACTTATCCATAAAAAAAGGAGCAATTGGAGCTGCTAATTTTGAAATTGTAACCATACACGTATATAAAGTTTGGTAGGCTGAAATCTTATCTTGTTGATAATCTCCCTTCCAAAACCTTCTTCTACTTAAACGAACATACCAATTACTTAAATAGTCTTGAGTAAAATCTGAAATAGCCCGAGCAGCTCTAGTTGGCTCATACTCTTCATAGAACTTGTCTACTTTTTGAATTAGTGAATGTAATTCTGATAAAATCCATCGATCTAATTCCGGTCTTTCATTAAGTTGGATATCATCTTCAGAATAAGAGAATCCATCAATATTTGTATACAATGTGAAAAATGAATAGGTATTGTAAAGTGTTCCAAAGAACTTACGTTTTACTTCTTCAATGCCGTCTTTATCAAATTTTAAATTATCCCAAGGGTTAGCATTAGAAATCATATACCATCGCGTAGCATCTGCACCATAGGTATCTAGAGTTTCAAAAGGATCTGCTGCATTCCCTAGACGTTTAGACATTTTTTGCCCATTTTTATCTAAAACCAATCCGTTAGAAACAACATTTTTATAAGCTACAGAATCAAAAACCATCGTCCCTATAGCATGTAATGTGTAAAACCAACCACGTGTCTGGTCTACACCCTCCGCTATAAAGTCTGCTGGATATGATGTGTTAGTATCAATTAACTCTTTGTTTTCGAAAGGATAATGCCATTGAGCATAGGGCATTGAACCAGAATCAAACCAAACATCTATCAAATCACTTTCTCGCTCCATCGGTTTTCCAGATGGTGAAACCAGAATAATTTGGTCAACAATATTTTTATGAAGATCTAAAGTAGCATAGTTTTCATCAGACATATTTCCTACTTCAAAGTCAGCAAAAATATCTTCTTTGAGTATCCCTGCATCCATAGACTTCTTAATTTCAACTTTTAATTCAGCTACAGATCCTATACAAATTTCTTCTTTCTTATCTTCTGTTCTCCAAATAGGTAATGGAATACCCCAATAACGAGAACGTGATAAATTCCAGTCATTTGCATTTGCTAACCAATTTCCAAAACGCCCTTCTCCTGTTGAGGCTGGTTTCCAGTTAATTGTTTCATTGAGCTCATGCATACGCTCTTTTACATCGGTGACTTTTATAAACCAAGAATCTAATGGATAATATAAAATAGGCTTATCTGTTCTCCAACAGTTAGGGTAACTATGCTTGTATTTTTCAACCTTAAAAGCTTTGTTCTCCTCTTTTAATTTAATGGCAAGCTCAACATCTATTGATTTTTCTGGTGCTTCACCATCTTTATAATATTCGTTCTTTACATACTTTCCTCCAAACTCACCAAGTTCTTTTACAAATTTTCCTTGTAAATCTACTAATGGAACTAAATTATCGTTCTCATCTTTAATTAACATTGGTGGAATTTCAGGTGAAGCTTGTTTTGCAACTAGGGCATCATCTGCTCCAAAAGTAGGAGAGGTGTGAACAATTCCTGTTCCATCTTCTGTAGTTACAAAGTCTCCAGAAATTACTCTAAATGCGTCTTGAGGATTATCATTAGGTAAAACATATGGTAATAATTGCTCATATTTAATCCCTACTAAATCTTTTCCAACAAATTCTTTACCTACAAAAAACGGAATGTTTTTATCTCCCGGAGTATACTCAAGTAGCTCATCTTCATTCTCGACTTCAATATTGTTCTTCGCTCCAAATTGTTTGCCAACTAAATTCTTAGCTAAAATTACTTTTATAGGTTCAAAGGTGTATTGATTAAAGGTATTAACTAAAACATAATCAATCTTAGAACCAACAGTTAGTGCTGTATTACTTGGTAATGTCCATGGAGTAGTAGTCCAAGCCAAGAAGTAAATACTGCCTTCATTTTGTAAAAAATCTGGAAGTGTTTTTTCTAAAGCCTTAAATTGAGCAGTTACGGTTGTGTCTGTTACGTCTTGGTAGGTTCCCGGTTGATTTAATTCGTGTGAACTTAATCCAGTACCTGCTTTTGGAGAATAGGGCTGAATTGTATACCCTTTATACATTAAATTCTTTTCATATATCTCCTTTAACAACCACCAAACACTTTCCATATATTTTGGCTCATAGGTGATATAGGGATCATCCATATTTACCCAATACCCCATTTTTTGAGTGAGATGGTTCCAGATGTCTGTATAACGCATAACTGCTTTTCTACATGCAGCGTTATACTCTTCTACAGAAATAGTTTTTCCAATGTCTTCTTTTGTAATTCCAAGTTCTTTTTCAACACCCAATTCAATAGGTAAACCGTGAGTATCCCATCCTGCTTTCCTTTTTACTTGAAACCCCTTCATGGTTTTATAACGTGGAAAAATATCTTTAATCGCTCTAGCTAAAACGTGATGAACTCCGGGTAATCCATTTGCCGAAGGTGGACCTTCAAAAAATACAAATGGCTTGCTTCCTTCCCGTGAGGTCACACTTTTTTCGAAGATGTTATTATCTTCCCAATATTTGAGCATTTCTTTTGCTACATTCGGTAAGTTAAGCCCTTTATATTCAGGAAACTTTGTACTCATAAATAACTATTTCTAATAAGAATGCGAAAATACATATTTTCCAGTAATTCCATATCCTTGTTTTATAAAAGAATTGTAGTAGAACTTAGTTCTTCACTAAGATTGAATACTATAATATAATTTTAAAAAGATGAACTCTTTAAGCTAATTAGCTAATCCCACGCTCTTTTTTTATGGCTTCATAAGCCTCTTGTATTCTTTGGAACTTCTCTTTAGCTCCTTTTAGATGTTCATCACCTAAACCAATTAATTTATCTGGATGGTATTTTTTTACCATTTTCCTGTAAGCGGTTTTTAATTCTGAGTCAGTTACTGATGTTTCTACTTCTAAAATTTTATAAGCACTGTCTGAAGACTTGTAGAACATCGCTTTAATAGATTCAAAATCGTATTGATTAACATATAAATACCCTGCTATCTTTCTTATTTCATCTACCTCTATGTCAGAAACATACTCATCTGCTTTCGCTATTCCGAATAAAAAGTGAATTAGCTGAAGTCTTGAAGAATGAGGCATATGTTGGCGGATTTGAATACAAACCTGCCTTGATGATACTTGCTTCTTCATCATCCCTTTAAATAATTGAAAAGCTTTGTTTGCTCTATCTTTACCATACATACCAACAAACTGACTTCTAACAAAATTTAATTCTCTTTCATCTACTTTTCCATCAGCTTTGATAACTACAGAAGCAAGTATTAATAAACTAATTTCAAAATCACCACTTAAAGTTTGTGCTCTTTTTTGTTGAAAGTCTTTCTGATATTTTTGCTGTTCTTTTACAAAATCTTCATTGGTAAATTTATCTACTACTGTTGCCGCAACAAAACCTAAAATAGCCCCAATAGGTCCTCCAAATGTAAATCCAATACCAGCTCCAAGCCATTTAGAAAAATTACTCATCTTTTGTCATTTTTTGATCCTCAAATATACTATTTTGATTATGTTATATTCCTTATATTTGTAATCTAAATTTTAAAAAAATATGTATCCAGAAGAATTAGTAAAACCGATGCGAGAAGAGCTCACAAAGAACGGTTTTTTAGCTTTATATTCATCAGAAGATGTAGATGTTGCAATTGCAAAAAAAGGAACAACTCTAGTGATGGTAAATTCTGTTTGTGGTTGTGCTGCAGGAACAGCTAGACCAGGAGCAATTGCCTCATTACAATTTGATAAAAAACCAGATAACCTTACCACTGTTTTTGCAGGAGTTGATAAAGAATCTACACAAAAAGCAAGAGAACATATGGTTCCTTTTCCTCCATCATCACCTGCTGTAGCTTTATTTAAAGACGGTGAATTGGTTCATATGCTAGAGCGTCATCATATTGAAGGTAGATCAGCTCAAATGATCGCTGAAAACTTAGTTTCAGCTTACAATGAATTTTGTTAAGATTATAGTTTAAAATTATAATCGATTACACATAACCCACCTATAGCCTTGGTGGGTTTTTTATTTTTTCACCATGAATAAGAGTCAAATAATTCAAAACACAATTCAATTTGTTAAAGAAACCCTTGAAGGGGCTGAGGGAGGGCATGATTGGTTTCATATTGAGCGAGTTTATAAAAACGCACTTTTAATCTCAGAAAATGAGAAGGTTGACTCCTTTATTGTTCAATTAGGAGCGCTTTTACATGATATTGCTGATGCAAAATTTTACGATGGAGATGAGTCTATAGGGCCCAAAAAAGCGAGAGCGTTTTTAAAAAGTCAACTTGTTGAAGAAGATGTTATTACACATGTAGAAAATATTATTTTATTTAGCTCTTACAAATCCTCTTTTGACCACAATTCACATTTTAGCTCACCTGAACTTAATGTGATTCAAGATGCCGATAGATTAGACGCTATTGGAGCAATTGGGATTGCAAGATGCTTTAATTATGGTGGTTATAAAAATAGGCCATTATACGACCCAAAAATTCCTCCTAATTTAAATATGAATAAAGAAGAATATAAAAAATCTAGTGCACCATCCATCAACCATTTTTATGAGAAGTTATTGCTGTTAAAAGACAAAATGAATACAAAAACAGGAAAAAGTTTAGCAACAAAAAGACATTTGTATATGGAGCAATTTTTAACTACGTTCTATGACGAATGGAAGGGCTTAATATAATAAATGAATGAAGTATTAACTTTCTTTAGCAACCTCTAGAGCGGTTAATTTATATTCTAATATTGATAACTCTTCAGCGCATTGTATAATTTCCTCAGCGGTTAATTGATGATTTGAGTTTATATATTCAATAACCTCTTTACTTTTTATTGTGTAATACTCTATGGCCTTTTCAATTTTATCGTTCATTTCTTTTTTGTATTATTGAATTAAATCTTTCATTTCTTTTCTGTAGCCAGAGGCATTTTTACCTGTAATTTCTTTGAATAGCTTATTAAAATGTGAAAAGTTATTAAACCCACATTCATAAGAAATATCAGTGATGCTCATCATACTTTCTGATAATAACTTAGTTGCATGAACTACTCTATATTCATTAACTAACTTGGTAAAGGTTTTTCCTGTTACTTTTTTAAAATATCTACAAAAAGCTGGAACTGTCATGTTGGCTACATTCGCAATTTGGTCTAAGCTAATATGCTCTTTAAAATTAGTATTTATATGTTTATAAATTATATCTAGTTTAGAACTGTCTTGTAATTCTGTTTCTACAGCATAACCGTCTACATTTAGAATCGTATAATCTGATGTTTTAGATAGTATATTTAAAATTTCTAAAAAAACGAGTAGTTTTTTAAAGCCTTTTTTTTCAACTAGTTTTTCAATTTTATAGCCAACTTTAATTTTAGTTTCTGAACCAAAGAGAATCCCTTTTTTAGAGCGTTCAAATAATTCCTTGATTTTTTTCATTTCTGGGATTTCAAAAAAATCTTTTCCTAGAAAATCCTCTTTAAACTGAATTAGAGTTTCAAAACCATTGGTAGTTAGACGATCTGTAAAACCATTATGAGGAAGATTTGGCCCAATTAATAACAATTGACTGTTATTAAAATACGATAAATGATTCCCTATATGTCTTTTGCCTTGTCCTTTATTTACATAAACCAATTCTAACTCTGGATGAAAATGCCAAGAGGCTTTATTTGTCTTTAAAAACTCTGTATGTTTTTTAACCAAAACAGAACTTCCAAAACCCGGATATACTTTTTCTAAAAATGGTTTCTTTTTATTCATCTATTACAAATTTACAGCTCTGAATATGTAAACATCTATACAAAATTATCCATTTTGTATTCAATATTACCATTTTATAATGCTTAAATAGTAATATCGGTTAATTTTGAATATAAATATAGCAATATTGATGTTTTTCAAATGGGAAAATCATCACATCTTTGCAGTGTTATTATTATTAAAATACATAATTATGAAAAAAGTTATTACAAAAAATATATTAGCAGTGTTACTATTTGGAATGCTAACTAGTTCTGTTGTTGGAAACAACTTTGAAAATATGAATAGAGAAATTCCATTAATATTTATAAAAAATAATACTGGGAAAATTATCTATGAAAAACCTGGAAATATTTACAGTAACAAGATTGAAGATATTGATTTTAGCCACTTTAAAAATGGATACTATACCTTAGAAATAAATAAAGATTTCCAAATTGAAATAAAACCATTTACTATAATTTCAGGAGAAGTAATCTTCCATAAAACAGGAGAAAAAACCATATTCAAACCCGTAATTAGAGCAAAGAAAAATAAAATCTTAATTTCTAAATTAAATTTTGAGGCTTTTACAATGAAAGTTGATATCTATTATGAGGATGAATTAATTCTATCAGATAATATAAAAGGTGAAAAATTAATTGAAAAAACTTATTCTCTTCAAAAGGAGAAAAAAGGTAATTATAAAGTAATTACAACAGTAAACGATCGTAGATATACTAAGGAGTTCTCGCTCTAAAGTTTGCGGACGTAATTTTGATTTGTTTAGGCGAGCTTGTCATGGGGCTCGCTTTTTTTATTTCCCTGGAAAATTAGCTTTTCTTTTTTCTAGAAAAGCAGAGGTTCCCTCTTTAAAATCCTCTGTGCCAAAACAATTTCCAAACTCATGTATTTCTATATCATAGCCATTAATACCGTCCTTAAAATTAGCATTAATTGCTTTTATTGCAGCCCCTATAGCCACTGATGAATTTCTCATTATTTTATTAGCTAATTTTTCTACTAATGGCATTAGTTCTTCTAGAGAACTAACGTAATTTACCAACCCTAAAGCCAATGCTTTATCTGCGGTTATCATTCCTGCTGTCATGATTAACTCCATAGCCTTCCCTTTACCTACCAACTGAGGTAAGCGTTGGGTTCCTCCATAACCTGGAATTACACCCAAAGACACTTCGGGTAACCCCATTTTTGCATTATCAGATGCAACTCTGAAATGACAAGCCATGGCAAGTTCTAAACCACCTCCTAATGCAAAACCATTAATTGCAGCAATAACAGGTTTAGAAAAATTTTCAATTAAATCAAATAATAACTCTTGCCCTTTAGCGGCTAATTTTCCTCCATTATCAACCGTAAAATTTGCAAATTCAGAAATGTCTGCTCCAGCTACAAATGCCTTTTCTCCACTTCCAGTTATTGCAATTACTTTTACAGAAATGTCATCTTCTAAATTAATGAAAGCCTCATGTAACTCTTCAATAGTTTGTTTATTTAGAGCATTTAACTTTTTAGGTCTGTTTATTGTAATTATTGCCAACCCTTCTTTCCTTGCGCATAGAATATTTTCAAAATTCATCTTTTAATTAATTTAATTTATTGGGTAAAGTTACGGTAAATACTGTTCCTTCTCCTGCTACAGAGGTGAAGTTAATTGAACCCTCATAGGCTTCAATAATATTTTTGATCATAGGAAGCCCGAGTCCCATTCCACTTGTTTTTGTTGTAAATTTAGGTTCAAAAATTAAGTGCTCAACTTCTAGTTCAATCCCTTTTCCATTATCTGAAACTTCTATAAATATTTTTTTATTTTTTATAAAAACTTTGACAACAATTTTAGGATTCCTTACCCCTTCAACTGCTTGCTTTGCATTTTTGACTAGATTTGTTACTATCCGAATCAGCTGAGTTTTATCCAAGTTTGCAAACACCTCTTCTTTTTCAGGTAGATATTCAACATAGTCCTCACTAAATATATCAAGAGCCATTTTTACAACTTCTATTATCTCAATTTTTTCTTTACGCTGTTTTGGCATTTTTGCAAAATCAGAAAAGGCCTCTGCAATTGAGCTCATAACATCTATTTGTTGTATTAATGTATTACTGTATTCTTTTAATTTTACTTTAATATTTGGGTCATTAATATCGAACCTTCTTTCAAAACTTTGAACAGAAAGCCTCATTGGCGTAAGTGGATTTTTAATTTCATGAGCAACTTGTTTTGCCATCTCCCTCCAGGCTTGTTCACGCTCACTTGTTGCTAATTTGACTGCACTTTCTTCTAACTCATCGATCATATTGTTATAGCCCTCTACCAGAATTCCAATTTCTGCACTTGCTGAACTTAATACAATTTTTTCATTCCTCTCATTTAGCCTAGTGCGTTTCATTTTATCTGTAATATTCTTAATAGACCTTGTAATATAACTCGATAAAAAATAGGCTAACATTATTGCTATTAAAAGCATAAATAGGTATACAAGAATTAAACGCGTTAAAAAAACCTTTAGCTCAGATTCTTGGATGGTATTGTCTTGATTAAATTCTAACTTTAGAATACCAATTCTATTAGAAATTGAGTCAAGAATATAGGTATATGATGTTTCAATTTTAATTTTATTATTTTCTTCAACTTCAAAAACTCTGTCTTCTTTACTAGATTTTAATTGAGAAACTTTTGAAATAGACAAGTTGGGAGGTATTGAGTCTTTTAAGCCAAAAGGAACGGAAGTTCTTAACATTGCACCACCCAAATCATACATTGTGATTTCTAAATTGTGAACGTATGCAATCTCATATATAGCATTTTGAAATATTGTTTTAAGGTTTTCAGTTGTGACAGCGATATTTGAACGTTGATATAATTGTATGTCTAATTCTTTTTTTAAGGTTTCCTCCTTTCTCCCAAATCGGCTAACGTTATAATCTATGGTTTGTTTATTATATTGATATATAGTTACCCCTATAATTAATATTGTTGCCAAAAAAATTAGCAAAATCATTACAATAAAGATTCTAATTCTTAATGATATGTTGTTAAATTTTTTCAATGTTTTTAGTAGATCAGTATCGATTTATATTTCTTAAAAAAGCTTTCTAATAACAATTTCAATTCCTAAAAAATTAAAATTAATAAGTGACAAACAAGATACATAAAGAAAATCAAAAAAAAGCTGATGTAAATAAATTACACCAGCTATACCTAAATTTGTTTCTTGTTTAAACTACCCGACAATATTTATTATTTTTCCAGGAACAATAATAATTTTTTTAGGAGTTCTTCCTGCCAATTGGGCCTGAGTTTTTTCTTGTGCCATAACAGTTTTTTCTATGTCCTCTTTGGACATATCTAAAGGCAATTCTAGTGTAAACCTCATTTTCCCATTAAAAGAAACTGGATAGTTCTTAGAGCTTTCTACTAAATATTTGGCTTCAAAAATTGGAAAATCTTCTGTTGAAATAGATACTTCATGCCCTAATTTACTCCATAATTCTTCAGCAATATGGGGTGCATAAGGTGAGATTAGCAATAGTAACGGTTCTAAAATATCTCGTTTATTACATTTATGCGCAGTTAACTCATTAACAGCGATCATAAAAGTAGAGACAGATGTGTTAAATGAAAAGTTCTCAATATCTTCTTCTACTTTTTTGATCGTTTTATGCAAGGTCTTTAATTCTTCTGGGGTTGGCTCAGCATCTGAAATAGAGAATTCTTCACCGTTATAAAACAACTTCCATAATTTCTTTAAGAAAGAATGTACTCCAGAGATACCTGATGTTTTCCAGGGTTTGGCTTGTTCTAATGGCCCCAAAAACATTTCAAATAAACGCAGACTATCTGCTCCATATTCTGCACAAATATTGTCTGGGTTTACAACATTGTATTTTGATTTAGACATCTTCTCTACTTCTCTAGAGACTTTAAAAGTCCCGTCTTCTTCAACAATAAATTCTGCATCTTTAAACTCCTCTCTCCAACTTTTGAAGGCCTCAATATCTAGTTCATCTGATGAATTCACAAAAGAAACGTCTGTATGAATAGGTTGAACTTTTTTATCTTGGATTAATCCTTTTGAATAAAACTTACGAGTACCCTCTTCCCTAAAAACAAAAGCACTTGTCCCTAGAATCATTCCTTGATTGATAAGTTTTTTTGCAAACTCATCTACAGGAACTAACCCTTTGTCAAATAGAAATTTTTGCCAAAAACGTGCATATAATAAATGTCCTGTTGCATGTTCTGACCCACCGATATATAGATCTACCTCTTTCCAATATTCTAAAGATGCTTTGGAAGCAAACTCATCTTTATTGTTTGGATCCATATAGCGGTTAAAGTAATATGAACTTCCTGCCCAACCCGGCATGGTATTTAATTCTAGAGGATATACCGTTTTATTTTTTAATTTTTCATTCGAAACTACTTTCTTAGCACGAGAATCCCAAGCCCATTCTGTCGCATTCCCTAACGGTGGTTTTCCATCCTCAGTAGGTAGATATTTTTCTACCTCTGGAAGAACAATTGGTAAATATTTTGCAGCAATCATTTGAGGCATTCCATCCTTATAATAAACTGGGAAAGGTTCTCCCCAATAGCGTTGCCTGCTAAAAACAGCATCACGTAAACGATAATTTACTTTGCCATAACCAATTTTTTGTTTCTCTAATTCAAAAATAGATAGTTTTAAAGCTTTCTTATAAGATAAATCACTCAGAAAATCAGAATTTGAAATTGTAGTTCCCTCTTTATTTGTATGCGCTTCTTCGTCGATATTTACATCTTTAAAAATATTCGGTATTGGAATTTTAAAATGTTTTGCAAAATCATAATCTCTTTGATCTCCGCAAGGAACAGCCATTACAGCACCTGTTCCATATCCAGCCAAAACATAGTCTCCAATCCAAATCTGAACCTTTTCTCCTGAAAATGGGTGAATTGCATAAGCCCCTGTAAAAGCACCTGAAATGGTTTTTACATCCGCCATTCTATCTCTCTCAGATCTTTTAGCTGTAGCCTTTATATAATTTTCAACTTCAGTTTTTTGAGCAGCAGTTGTTATTTTAGAAACCAATTCATGCTCTGGAGCTAAAGTCATAAAACTAACTCCAAAAATAGTATCAGGTCTTGTTGTAAAAACAGAAATTTCATATGCTGTTTGTTTAGAGGAAATGTTTTCTTTTGTTGTTTTTGGAATTTCTGTCGAAAATTGAATGGCATTATTTATTTTAGAAATAACTTCCTCAACATTTTTCTCTACCTCTTCATTAGTAACATAAAGAACATTAAATCCTTCTTCATTGAAATATGCTTTTCTAATTTTTTCATCTTCTTTCCCTGAAAATTCTACAATAATATTTTTTGATAAACAAACATAATCTGCCAATAAAGAACCAATAGTGTATTTTTTTCTAAACTTTATAGCCCCTTTTTTTACTTTTAATTTATTCCAAAGAACAGATTCTGATGTTGTTAAATTTGATCTGACTTCTTTGAGTTCCTCTAGGGCTTTATAAGATAATTTTGTCTCTGTATTCTCTGTTAATATTGAAGCATCAACTTTAAAGGTTACCATAGCTCCCTGCGATCGACCAATCCAATTGGTTTGTGAGTCTTTTAATGGCTGAGGCCAATCTATAGTATCTAGGCCATCCAGCAAACGTTGTGCGTAAGCAGAAATACGCATAGACCACTGGGTCATTTTTTTTCTAACCACAGGATGTCCTCCACGCTCTGAAACGCCATTGATAATTTCATCGTTTGCCAACACTGTTCCTAATGCTGGACACCAATTTACTTCTGTATCAGATAAAAATGTTAATCGATATTTTAATAAGATTTGTTCTTGTTTTACTTTTTCAAAAGCTTTCCATTCATCAGCAGTGAACACCTCAATTTCATCGTCAGCCGCTGCATTTATACTCAAATTCCCTTCTTTTTTAAATATGGAAATTAATGAAGAAATATCCTCTGCTTTATCAGAATCTTTATTGTACCAGGAGTCAAATAATTGAGTAAAAATCCATTGAGTCCATTTATAATATTCAGGGTTTGATGTTCGTACTTCTCGAGACCAATCAAAAGAAAATCCAATTTGATCCAATTGACGGCGGTAGGTTTTAATATTTTCTTCAGTTGTTTTTGCTGGATGTTGACCCGTTTGTATGGCATATTGTTCAGCGGGTAATCCAAAAGAATCATAACCTTGTGGGTGCAATACATTGTAGCCTTTATGACGTTTGTAACGCGCATAAATATCTGATGCAATATATCCTAAAGGATGTCCAACATGTAAACCCGCCCCTGATGGGTAAGGAAACATGTCTAAAACATAATATTTTGGTTTTTCAGAATCATTACTAGCTTTAAATGTTTGATTTTTAGCCCAATGATTTTGCCACTTTTCCTCTATTTCTTTAAAATTATAGTGCATGAAATTTTCTTCTTAAAAGTGCTCAAATTTACACTTATTCTTGCAAAGTATAAAGTCTATCTAATAATAATGGGATTCTTAAAACATCAAAAAGTATTTTAAACTACTAAAATGTTAACTAAAAAATAAAACCCATAAAAAAGACAAAATAAAATTCATCTTTTTATGGGCCTAAACTATTAAAAGTTAAAGGTTTTATTTCACTGGTATACTTAAGATAACATCTCCCCATCCCATGTGAATTGTCATGTCTTTATCAATTATAATTGAAAATAGGTCAATAATTTTCTCTGACTTTTTAACAGGTATACTAACCTTGGCCACATCATTTTCATCTTTATGAAAATAAACCCCCCATACGTTTACCTGACTACTTAACACTACTGTCCATGAAGTTTCTCCTGGAATTGTATACATTGTATACGTACCTGACTTTACTTCAGTACCACCAAAATTAACATCTTTGTAAAATGTAATTTCTGTTGCTTCATTAGCTCCTGTTCTCCACTTTTTCCCAAACTTAGCTAAGTTTGTTATAGACCTCCCTTTTAACTGAGGTCTGCTGTAGATGATTTTTATCACTTTATCTGAAATTCTGTAATTATCTGGATAAGATGCCAAATCCATAGGACTTTTATCTAATCCTTTGAAGTCTTGTGCTATCGCTTGATTTAAAAAAATTCCGCTAAAAAAAAGTATCGTAACTACTAAAAATGTTTTTTTCATGATATAAAATATTTAAGGTTTAAATTTTTTGTCTGTTACATCTGGTTTTAAAAAAAGGTTTTTTTACTGTAAAATTTTAGCAATCACAATCTTTATTGCATCCAGACGTCGTCTTCTTGAAGAAGAATTTTTTAACTAAGAAAAAAACTGCTACTCCAACTGCACTATATACTATAATTTCTTGCATTAGCTTAGTATTTGAAATACAATAAAGGAGCAAATATAGGCCAAAACACCCATACCTACGAATTGAACTAAAGGCCATTTCCAACTTTTAGTTTCTCGTTTTACAATAGCCAAAGTTGCCATACACTGCATAGCAAATGCATAAAAAACCAGTAAAGACATGCCTACTGGAAAATTAAATCTTTTAGTATTGGTTTCAGGATTAATTTCTGAGGCCATTCGTTGCTTTATTGTTGTAATATCATCATCATCACTTTCTACCGAATAAATGGTTGCTAAAGTTCCTACAAAAACCTCTCTTGCAGCAAAAGAACTAATTAAAGCTATACCTATTTTCCAATCATAGCCCAATGGTTTAATTAAAGGTTCTATACTTTTTCCCATGATGCCAATGTATGAGTTTTCTAATTTGGCAGAGGCAATCATTTGATTAAGTTTTACTTCAGTAATTTCTTGGCTTACTGTTTTTTCAATAATATTTTTTTCAACATCAGTATAAGCTTGTGGACCATTAGAAGCTAAAAACCAGAGCACTATTGAGATTGATAAAATTATTTTTCCAGCACCAAAAATAAAAGCCTTTGTTTTTTCAATTACATCAAAAAATACATTTTTCAATGATGGTAATTTATAATCTGGCATTTCTACCACAAAAAATGAAGTGTTTTTTATTTTTAGTGTTTTATGAAGGATTATTGCAGCTATAATAGCGGTTATAAAACCCAGGATATATAAACTAAGTAGAGTTAACCCTTGTAAATTTAAAATTCCAAAAATCTTTTTGTCAGGAATAATTAATGCAATAATAATTGCATAAACCGGCAAACGTGCAGAACAGGTTGTAAACGGTGTTACCAGTATAGTGATTAGGCGTTCTTTCCACCCTGAAATATTACGAGTAGCCATAACAGCAGGAATAGCACAAGCTGTTCCTGAAATTAATGGAATAACACTTTTCCCACTCATTCCAAAACGTCTCATGATTTTATCCATTAGAAAAACAACCCTACTCATGTACCCTGTTTCTTCAAGTAGAGAAATAAATAAGAATAATATTGCAATTTGTGGAATAAAAATAATAATTCCTCCAATTCCAGGAATGATTCCCTCTGAAATTAAGTTATTTAAAACTCCAGCAGGCATCGTTTGGTTTACATAAGAACTGAGGTTTGCAAATACAGTGTCTATAAGATCCATAGGAAGACTTGCCCAGTCAAAAATAGATTGAAAAATTAATAGCAACACAGTGAAAAATAGGATATATCCAAAAATTTTGTGTGTAAAAACCTTATCTAGCTTAGCTCTTAAATCTGTTGCTTTAGAACGATCTGCAAGGTATGTTTTTTTTAATATTTCATTAATTTTTTGATACCTATAAATGGTTTCTTTATGCTGGTATTTCTTTAAATTTTTGGAGTCGTTTTTAAAAGTTAAAAGCGCTTTTTTTTCATCTTCTGAAATCTTGTCAGGAAAACTATTTTGAGTAATCATTAACCATAATTCATATATAGAATATTTTGGATTAATTTCTTTTAATCTGTCAAAATAAGCAGGATCAATTCTGTTATTAACATTACATAATGGAAATGCTTTTGCTGAATTATACGTTTTTAATATTGCTTTTTTTACCTCTTCAACTCCTATATCAGGATCTTTTCTAACACTTAATAAAACTACTTCGTTACTTAATTCTTTTTTTAATAATTTTAAATCTATTGTTATCCCTTTTCGTTTCATTTGATCTGCCATATTAATAGCTAAAACCGTAGGTATTTCTAGGTCTTTAACCTGAGAAAAGAGTAATAGATTTCTTTTTAAGTTTTCAACATCTGCAACAACAACAATAACGTCTGGAGTTTTTTCTGATTTAGAATTTAAAAGTGTTTTTAAAACAATTGTTTCATCTAAAGATGTTGGATTAATGCTATATGTGCCAGGTAAATCTGTAATAATTGCTTTTAAATTGCTTTGTAGCTTGCTGTGCCCTTCTTTTTTGTCTACAGTAACCCCAGGGTAATTCCCAACTTTCTGATTTAAACCCGTTAGCTCGTTAAACAAGGACGTTTTACCTGTATTAGGATTTCCTATTAAAGCTACATTAATAGTTTTTTTGTGACTCATTATTGGGCTTTAATGATTTGAATTTTTGAAGCAGTTTCTTTTCTAATGGCCAAGTGACTTCCATTTACACAGATATACAATGGGTCGTTTAACGGTGCCAATTGAATGAGCTCTACTTCAGCTCCGGGAAGGCAGCCCATCTCTAGCAACTTAAGAGGGATCTCATTTAGAGATTCTTCCGATATATAAGCCAACTCACCAATATGTAAAGATGCTATTGTAGTCATTAAATATAGATTCCCGCTTATGCGGGAATGAAATTAGTTACAAAGATACTAAACTAGAATGATTCTAAACAGTTAATTTTAATTGTATTCTCTTTTTAAAATTGTAATGTCTTTTATTATTTTATTTATATCTTCTTTTTCAGTACCGTCGTAAAAACCTCTTATACGTCTTTCTTTATCAATTAAAACAAATTGTTCTGTGTGAATAAAGTCATTTTCATCACCACTCCCTTCATCTAGAACTGCAAAATAATTTTTGCGTGCTAGATCATAAATATGTGCTTTTGAACCTGTTGTTATATTCCATTTTCCATCAATCACTCCTTTTTTTATTGCATAATCTTTCAAAATAGAAACACTATCTATAATTGGTGTTACAGAATGTGATAAAAACATAATATCCTCGTCATTAATATAATGTTTTTGTAATTCACTCATATTATAGGCCATAGAAATACATATGTTTTGACATCGAGTAAAGAAGAAGTCTGCAAGATAAATTTTCCCTTCATAGGTTTTGTTCGTGATTTTTTCTCCATTTTGATTGGTAAGCTCAAAATCTGCAATGGTGTGGTTTTTTTTTAAATTCTTAACTGAAATGTCAACTAATCTGGGATTAATATCTATAGGGTTGTAAATTTTAAGACGTTCTTCTTGAGACATTAATTGATAAAAAACAGTGATACCAACTATAGAAAATACAATCAAAAAACGAAGTGTGGGGATTGATTTTTTAAAAAAGCCTAAATCCATAACTATAAATATTATACAAATATAATACACAACAACAATTTAATGTCTAATACCCTATAAATGTTTGTTAAATTAAAATAGCATCTTAAAAACAATTTTTTTCACCTCTAATGAAAAGTGTACATTTGTGCCTTTAAAAACTGAAGACCTAAACTAGATGGAAATATTAATAAAAGCTTCACAATTTATATTAAGCTTATCGTTGTTAATTGTATTGCATGAATTAGGGCATTTTATCCCTGCTAAATTATTCAAAACAAGAGTAGAAAAATTTTATTTATTTTTTGATTATAAATTCTCTATTTTCAAAAAGAAGATAGGAGAAACTGTTTATGGTATCGGGTGGATTCCTTTAGGAGGTTATGTGAAAATATCTGGAATGATTGATGAAAGCATGGACACAGAACAACTCCAAGAAGAACCTAAGCCATGGGAGTTTAGATCTAAACCAGCCTGGCAACGCTTAATTATCATGTTGGGTGGAGTTTTTGTGAATTTTATATTAGGTATTTTTATTTACATCATGTTAATGTATTCTTATGGTGAAAAATACCTTCCCAATGAAAACGTAACTGACGGTGTGTGGGTTCAAGACTCATTAGCGGTAAGTCTAGGTTTACAAAATGGAGATAAAATTTTAAGTGTTGATGGGGAAGAAATAAAAAAATTCTCAGACATTACTATTGAATTTATAAATGGTAATACTTATACCATAGAAAGAAATGGTCTTGTCATTGAAAAAGAATTACCTGTAGATTTTATTGATAAATTAATAAGCAGAGGTAAAAATGCAGGAATGATTGTTAGACCTAGAAGTCCTTTTATTTTTAATAAATTTCAAGAAAATTCACCAAATGCAAATTCAGAATTAATAGATAAGGATATTGTCACAGCAATTAATGGCCAGCCCTTAAAATACCAGGATGAAGTTGAGAGCTTACTGAATGAAAACAAAGGGAAAGAGATTTCGATGACAGTTAAGAGAGGTGAAGAAGATAAAACACTTAATGTAGCAGTAGATAATAATGGAAAGTTAGGGATAGTGATTTACGGTATGAGTTTAGCTGACTTAGAAAAACTAGGGTTCTATGATTTAGCTGATATTAATTATTCTTTCGCTGATGCAATTCCAGCAGGTATTAATAAATCATACGAAACGCTTGCAAATTATGTAAAACAGCTTAAAAAAATCTTTAATCCTAGTACAGGAGCATACAAAGGTCTGGGTGGATTTATTTCTATTGGAAGTATTTTTCCATCTACATGGAGCGCTGAAAGTTTTTGGAATATTACTGCTTTTCTTTCCATTATGTTAGGTTTTATGAATCTGCTACCCATTCCTGCATTAGATGGAGGGCATGTAGTATTTACCTTATGGGAAATGATTACAGGGAAAAAACCTAGTGATAAATTTTTAGAATATGCTCAAGTAACTGGTTTTATATTATTAATCGCCTTATTACTTTTTGCAAACGGGAATGATGTTTTTAGACTTTTTCAATAAAAATTTAACTTTAAAAACCATAACGTAAACCTAGTAAAACATTACTATTTGGCATTGGCACGAATCCAGATTCTATATACTCAGCGTTAAAAATATTGTTAGCAGTCAAAGTAAACGTAAACTTATTAACATCTACAAGTAAAGAAGCATCCCAAACATTATAGCTTGTTCCAACTGTTCTCTCTGCATGTTTAAAAATAATATTTTGACGTACATTATTAAACCATTGAGATGTAAAACGAGAAATAAATTGATGTTTTAAGGTATTTAAAGAATAACGAGACAAGTCTTTATTTTGATCTAAAATATCATCATTTAGATACGTATACCCAAAAGTTATGGTTTGATTGTAGTTACTCATTTTAAATTTGTAGGAACTTTCAAACTCAATCCCTTGAGTACTTACTTCAGCAATATTGGCTGCTGTAAAAATACTAGCGTCAGTATTTGGTCTTACATAATCTATTAAATCTTCTGAATCTCTGTTAAAAATAGCTAGAGCTCCTGAAAATTTATCATCACTATACTTTACTCCTATTTCTTGAGCAAGTGCTGTTTCTGGTTCTAAGTTTGGATTTCCTGAAGTTGCAGGATCACTGTAATATAAATCGGTAAAAGTTGGTGCTCTAAAGGTATACCCAATATTTCCATATATTCTTACTTCATCAGTAACCTGAACCCCAAGATCTAAACCTGGAAAAGCATTAAATTTAAAATCTGAAAAATACGTTGCAGCTACACCTGGAGTAATATCAAAAGAACCCCATTTAAAGCGGTGCTCTATAAATAAGTTTGCCATAGTTCTAGCTCTATCTCCTAAATTATTACTTTGTATGGAAAATCTTGAGAGATCAACTCCAAAACCAGTAATTCCAAGATCTGACGTATATGAAGCGTTCGTTTCAACCCCTATTTTATTTGTAATATGGAAGTTTCTATAAAACCCTGGATCATCTCTTCTTAAAAGGAACATGTCTTGTCCTCTTCTCCAATAGATTCTCGGTGTTACTTTAAATTTATTGGATTTAAAATTAGTAGAAACTCCTAGTAAGCTGTTTTGGGTTTCCTCATACTCATTAAAAGTTACATTAGTTGTGTAAAAGTTTTCTGCTCCAAACTTCTTATCAAAAAAAGTAGCAATAACTTCTATGGGTTGCTTCTTTTTATTAAAGATCGCCTTTAAAAAATAATTTTGATTATTATAATCAGAATTATTACGATATCCGTTAGATGAAAGCGCACCAAGATGAGCGATAATTGAAGTGTTTTCAGTCTCTTTCCCTAAAGTTACAGAACCGTTTAATTGTCCAAAAGATCCAGCTTCTACGTGTATAGAAGCTTTATTTTTCAATCTCTTTTTAGTAACGATATTAATAGCTCCAGTAAATGCATTTTGTCCAAAAATTCTTGCCGCAGGTCCTTTAATAATCTCAATTCTTTCAATTACTTCAATTGGCAAAGCGGCATTCATGGTATGATGTCCAGTTTGTGCATCGTCCATTTTAATTCCATCGATGAGAAGTAAAGTTTGATCAAATCCTCCTCCTCTTATGTATAAGTCAGATTGTCCTCCTCCGGTGCCTCTTCTTCTAATATCTACTCCTGTAACTTGTTGCAATAGATCTGCAACATTAGTTGCTGCACTATTTTTAATGTCTTTGGCTTTTATAATAGTTATCGTACGAGAATTTTTCTTGAATGGTAAACTAATTCTGGAGGAGTTAATTACAATAGAATCTAATTCTTGAACTTTATCTTGTGAAAAAGATTGTATTGAAATACATAAAACTAAAATAAAATTAATCTTCTTACTTAAACTCATGGTTGTTAATTTAAGCTTGCAAATATAGAGAAACCTAAAAGATAATACGATACAATATAATAGCATTAGTTCAATAAAAATACCTTAAAGAATTAATATATTTACACTATGAAAATAACACAAAACAATGCTACAAGTTTAAAAGATAAGTGGGATTATTTGGTTAAAAAGTTAACTCAACAGTTTTCTGAGGGAGATGTTTTAAATCTTGACGGCATCATCTATTTAATTGGTGTTCAAGAATTAGGGCAAGGAAAAAGGCAATTCAAAAAAGATGAAAAAGTGAACCTAATGCACATTGCAATTTGCAAATTACTAGAGCCCTATGGGTATTATGAATTCGATTATTTTGATAAAGATGGCTGGCCTCACTATAGAATACTCACAGATTTACCAAACTTAAAGCCAGGTGAACAAACCGTTTTAATGAAAGAAGCTTTAATAAATTATTTTGAAACTTTAGATTTTTTTAAGTAACACTAAGTTTTCTTATCATAACGGAGAACACCTTTGGAAACCATCTTTTTACATAGACTCCTAATTTTTCTTTAAATCCAGCAATATAGGCTTCTTCCTTTTTGTTGTGAATTGCTTTAGCCATTAATTTTGCAAACCGCTCTGGTAAAATACCATTAGCTGTGGCCGTATCCATTTTTTGCTGTGCGGTGCCATCCCCTGTTAAAGCGTTCATAGAAATATTTGTTGAAACAAAACCTGGGCAAATTAATGTTACTGCAATATTAGCATCATAAACCTCTGCTCGTAAGCTATCAAAAAACCCATGCAAAGCATGCTTTGATGCTGCGTAACTAGATCTTAAAGGCGTTCCTATTAAACCAACAATACTTGTGGTTACAACGATCTGTCCTTGTTGATTTTCTATAAAATAAGGCAATACAGCTTTTGTTAACGCTACTGTTCCTGTATAGTTAACTTCCATTATTTTTTGATCAATAGTTACTAAAGTGTCTTTTGCCAATGATCGCTGACTGATACCACCATTATTTACAAGAATATCAATTCGACCATATATCTGCATTGCTTTTGCTGCTATCTGAACAAATGATGAATGTAGTGCTAAATCTAGTGGTAAAACCCAAACATTATTTGGGTTTTTACAGCTTTTTTTCACAGTTTCTAAAAATGCTTTATTTCTAGCTGAAATAATTAGTAAAGCATCTTGGTTTGATAGCTCTAAGGCTAGAGCTCTTCCAATTCCTGAGGAGGCGCCTGTAATCCAAACAACTTTATTTTGAAAATTCATATCTAATTTATTTAGGTCTAAAGTACAGAATTTAAGGAAGAAACTGTAATTTTGAATTTGTTTAAAAATTTGAATTAAACCTGTTTATTATGAAAAAAATTATTGTTTTCTTTTTGTTGATAAGCTCACTATCGTACTCCCAATTTAATATAAGAGGAACAATGAGCCCAACAGAAAATTCTTCATGGGTACTATTGTATAAAATTGAGGGTACAAAACAAATTTTTGTAAAAAACACACAAGTAAAAAAAGAAGCTGAAAAAGGGTTTTTTGAATTTTCATTACCAAATGAGGCAAAACCTGGTACTTACCGTATTAAATATAGTATGAAAAGAAACGGATTCATCGACTTTTTCTTTAATAAAGAAGATGTCATATTTGAATTCAACCCAAAAGATTCAAACAACACGGTTATTTTTAAAGAATCAATAGAAAATCAACTTTATTCCTCTTTTACTAAAAAAATATACAAAGCACAATTTACCTTAGATTCTTTACAAAGTGAATATTTTAGAAATCCCTCTGCATTAATTAAAGAAGCTTACAAGAAGAGTTTAGCAAAAGTCAAAAAGGTAGAAAAAGACTATATCCTTAACTCTAAAGGAAAACTAGTCAATCATTTTATAAAGGCATCTTTGAGATATAATTCTCCTGAGATTTTTGAGAGGCCCTTAAATTATATCAACAGTTCAATCGCTCATTTTTTTGATGATGTAGACTTTTCAAATAAAACACTTAATAATTCTACTTTCTTATTTGATAAAATTTCAGAATATGTATTGGCCCTAAACTTTGCTGTAGACCCAGTGCAAAAAGAGGAAACCTACAAAAAATCTTGTAATGTAGCGATTACTAAAGCAAAAACCACTTCTTTTAAAGCCGACATAATAAATTATCTTATTTCACAATTTTCTGAAATTAAAAATGCAACCTTAGTAGATCATTTATTTGCTAATTATTTCAATAAACTTCCAAAAGAAAACCAAAATATTAGATTCAAAAATAAAATATTAACTCAATTAAGAATTGCTATAGGTAGAGTAGCTCCTGAGATTATATGGTATGAAAACGATAAAGAGTTAAGGCTATCCTCACTAAAAGATGGATTGAATTATGTACTTATTTTTTATAGCACAGGATGTTCCCATTGCTTGAGAGAAGTTCCAGAAATTTACGAATACATGAAAGGAAAAACCAATACAAAAGTAATTGCTTTTGCAATGGAAACCTCAGATGATGTATGGTCAAATTATCGACTTAAAATGCCAGGATGGCATCATGTTCTGGGGTTAGGAAAGTGGGAAAACCCAACTGCAAAAACATATCAAATTAATTCTACTCCAAGTTATTTTGTGTTAGGAATGGATAAGCAGATTATTGCTATTCCAAGAAGTATAGATGATTTAAAATTTATTCTAGATGAATTGAATTAAAAATACAAAAAAGCAGCTTTAAAATGTTCAATATCAAAACTTGATTTATCTTTAGTAATGGCGATAATATCAAACCTAAGCTCAATATCTAAATCTTTATTCAGAATATATTCATTCATTGCTAATACCATTAACTTAATTTTTTTTGGGTTTACAAAATCTTGTGGATTTCCGAAGTTTTTGGTCGATCTTGTTTTTACTTCAACAGAAATGAGCGTCTCTGCTTTTCTTGCTATAATATCTATTTCTGCTTTCTGAAACCTCCAATTTCTTTCTACAATTTTATACCCCTTGCCAATTAAATAATTTACGGCCAATTGTTCTCCTGTTTTTCCTAATTCATAATGTTCTGCCATTTTACTAAAATACAAAACCATTATTTACTTAATTTTGTAAAAACACCATTTAATGTCTCAAACAACTTTAATTTCTTTTTTTCAATATGCCGGAATAAAAAACAAATGGCATGCTTTTACGAGAATGGGTCGATCTCCAATTTTACAAAAGAAAATAAATGGTCTTACTTTTTTTAAACCACTTGGAACTGGAAGTGGAAATGGTTTTTCCATAAAGCCAGATTTTTCAACATTTGGATTCTTAGCTGTTTTTAAATCTGAAGAATTAGCGAAAGAATTTTTAGGAACCGATGTTGTGAAAGAATATACTAAAACAACTGTAAGTTATAGTCATGTCTTAATGCGCACAGTAAAAAGTCATGGGGAATGGAGCAAGCTGAATCCGTTCGAAAGTTCTGTTGAATATGACAAAACAAAACCATTAGCTGTGATTACAAGAGCAACAATTAAACCTAAATTGGCATACCAATTCTGGAAAAATGTTCCTGCTGTTTCTAAATCAATGGACAAGTATG
>CAJQMN010000085.1 GCA_905479435.1 uncultured Flavobacteriaceae bacterium
GGTATACCTAGTTTTGTCATTATTTTTAACAGCTGCATGATATCTAAAATCATTTATGGCATTTTCATTGTATGTTTTTGAAATATTATATTTTTTTGATAGTTCAAGCGCATCATTTATAAAATGAAATGAATCGATATTGATGTCTAAAAGATACTTGTATTTTTTAGTGAATATAAATTGTAAATCATCTTTATAAAATTCAAAGAAAGGGGAGTGGTTGTAAGCAGTTGTCAGAGACTTATAATGTTGTCTTTGCCAGTTCGAGTTTTCAACGACAACATCCCGCATTTTTATTTTACCAGAAATTTTATTTGTGTTTGAAATAGGAATATTAAGGAGTTGTTTTCCGTTTGCACCAAATATGTAACACCTATTTCTATAACTCTGCTTTTGATAGTTTTCTTCAACTTCAAAAGTTATGGAACTAGAATTTACAATAGATGTATATTGTGCAATTGTTGAAAAATATGTGGGAATAAACAGCGCCATTATGACACTTTTTTTCTATTTTTTTTAAAAAAAGAATATCCAAAATACCCTGCAATTACGATTAAAACATACAGTAAATAGGAAACGGGTTCTCCATTTCCTCCAACAGTAGTGAAAAGTCTTTCCCAGCGAATTTTTCCATTTTCAATACTAAACCAAATCATTACTGGTTTCCCTACCACATGATCAAAAGGAACATAGCCCCAACTTCTTGCATCTAGAGAGTTTTGTCTATTATCACCCATCATCCAATAATAATTCTGTTTGAAAGTATATGATGAAACTTTTTTACCATTTATGAAAATATGATCTCCAATTACATCCAGTTGATTATTTTCATATTCTTTTATTATTCTTTTATAAAAAGGTAAAGAATTAATATTTAAGTCTACAGTCGATCCTTTTTTTGGAATATATATAGGTCCGTAGTTGTCGGTATTCCATGATAAACTCGATACTTCAGGAAACATATAATTTCCCTTGACTCCTCTAGGTTTTATAACTTTAATTACACTATCAACTTCTGAATCATTTCTAAGTTTTGCAACTATTTCATCCGTAATATTGGCTTTCCTTATGTTTGTACGAATCTCTCTTATGTCTAATTTGTAATTACTTATTATCCATTCAGGAATTCCTGCTTCAGAAGTGGTAATTTTAAATTGGTTATCTTTTATTTTTTCAGGATTGTCGGTTACAAAATTCATCACTTTATCAAATTGATTTTGACTGGTAAAGTTGATGATAAACTTTCTTTCAAACTCTTTATTAGTGTATCTCAATAGTTTTTTTGTAGACAGACCCTTACTAGAGTAAACTTTATTATAAAATTGAAGTTTTGCTCTGTCTGGAAGTATGTTTTGTTTTCCATTGATGTAAACATATCCATCTCTTACTTCAAGGGTGTCACCGGCAATTCCAACACATCTTTTAACATAATTAGTTTTTTTATCTAAAGGTTTAAAATCAGCTCCCCTACTAGGATCCATCCAATGAACTAAGGTATCTACAGGCCAATTAAAAACAACAATGTCATTTCTTTTTATTTTTTGAAAACCAGGAATCCTTAAATAAGGTAAAAGAGGTTTGTTTAAATACGATTTAGTGTTTTTTCCACTTAGTATTGAGGTTGGTAGACTATCATGAAGCATTGGGGTAGAAATAGTAGTCGTTGGAACCCTTGCGCCGTAATGGAATTTACTAACAAATAAATAATCGCCAACTAATAATGTTTTTTCAAGCGAAGAGGTTGGTATAGTATAGGGTTGCATAATGTAGGTATGCACTAGGGTAGCAGCAATAATAGCATAAGCAATTGAGTGAACCCATTCTCCTAAGCCAGTTCTAGGATTTAAACTTCTATTTGTTTTGTGTGTTGAGTTTGTAGCATAGTTTATGTAGAATAAATAAAAACCTAGAGTTAGCAGTACTAGAACAGTGTCTTTTCTTTTATTAAAACCAAAACTTCTAGCGGTTTCTATCCATACAATAGGAAACATTAATTGATTTATTATGGGAACAAATAATAAAAACACCCACCATTTAGGTCTTTTTATGATACGCATTAAAATAACTGCATTGTAAATAGGTATTGCAGCCTCCCATGCTTTCCTGTTGGCTCTTTGATATAATTTCCAAGTTCCTGCAAAATGAATTACCTGAACTATCAGAAAAAAAATTAACCATTCATTAATTGTCATATCTTTATTTTTTTGTTTAACAATTAGTTACAAATAAAAGAAATAGTTACGGTTTTTAACCTATGTTTAACACATCTTTCATTGTGTAAATTCCATTTTTTTTAATTAACCATTCTGCCGCAATTATAGCACCTAAAGCAAAACCTTTTCTATTGTTAGCAATATGCTTAATTTCAATCGAATCTATTTCAGATGTGTAGGAAACTTTATGGGTTCCTGGGGTGTCTAATATTCTTTTTGCTGAAATGGGAACTGAATTTGAATCTTGGTTTACAGAATTTTCTATTAATTCCCAATCACTTTTAGAGGAATTTTTTATGATTTGTTCAGCTATAGAAATGGCTGTACCACTTGGAGTATCTAATTTTTTAGTGTGATGAATTTCTTCAACATCTAAAGAGTAATCTTTGTGAGGGTTCATCATTTTAGCGAGACTTTTATTCAGTTCAAAAAATAAATTAACGCCAATACTAAAATTAGAAGCATAAATAAAACTTCCTTTATTTTCTTTACAAACAGTAAGCGCTTTATCAAAGTCATCTAACCATCCTGTAGTTCCCGAAATTACAGGTATATTATTTTTAAAGCAACTAATGATATTGTGTAATGCTGCATTTGGAACGCTAAAATCAATTCCAATGTCTGCCTTAGAAATATCATATTTTTCATTTTCTCTAATTTTTAAAACGATTTCATGACCTCTCTTTAAAGCAATTTGCTCAATTTCTTTTCCCATTTTTCCATATCCAAAGAGTGCGATTTTCATTTGTTTAAATTTATGTTTTTTGATAAAAAAATATAATTTTTTATTTAAAAAGAATACTTAAAGCTGAATCCAACTGATGGAGGCTCTATGTTGATAGGATTATTTATTATGGTTGCATTTATAGTAATGTCATCACTAGCATCAAATTGTAATAAATGGGCATTTACACTTGCTTCTACTATTTGAAGTGCATACCCAAGAATAACCACTAGTAGAGATAAATCTCTGTTACCTCTTAAAGTTTTTTGTGCTCTTTCTAGTCCTGTTAATGAGATAAGTTCAGTGCCATCTTCTAATGTGAATTCGTCTTCTAAGCCTCTTTTTCTTAACTTATAAGCTTCCCTATATCTTTTATACTCACTATTATTATTGAGATAAAAATAAGTGGGAATACCAACAGCTGCCCATGCTAGGGGAACTTTCCAATATTTCTTATTGTAGGCTTGACCACCTCCTGGAAAAACAGCAGAATAAAATGCGGCTTTAGATGGGGATAAAGGATTGTATATGTTATTAGAAATAAATTTTTTTTCTTTTACTACAATGTTTACAGAGTCTTTTTGACTGAAACAGTAAATCGGTAACAGAAGGGTTATTGCTAATATAAAGTTTTTTGTAAACACTTATTGTAACAAGTTTTTAATTCTTTCAAAATCTTCTTTAGAATGAAAAGGTATAGAAATTTTTCCCTTTCCCTTTCCATTTACTGTCACATTAACTTTATGGCCCAGATAGGAATTGATGTCTGATAAACTATTTTTTATATAGTTAGGAAGTTGTTTTTTTAGTTCATTTGGAATTTTCTTATCAATTTTTAAACGTTTAACCAATTCTTCAGTTTGTCTAACCGATAGTTTATCTAAAAGTATTTTTTCATATATACCTAGCTGGTCTGATGCACTTTTTATATTAATTAAAGCCCTTCCATGTCCCATAGAAATAAATCCATCTCTAATTCCAGTTTGTAAAATAGGATCTAATTTTAATAACCGAAGATAGTTCGTTACCGTAGATCTTTTTTTACCAACTCTTACACTAAGCTCTTCTTGAGTTAATTGAATTTCATCAATTAACCTTTGATAAGATAATGCAACTTCTATAGGGTCAAGATTTTTTCGTTGAATATTTTCAACTAATGCCATTTCAAGCATTTCTTGATCATTAGCCGTCCTGATATATGCAGGAATACTTTTATTTCCTATTAATTTAGAGGCTCTGAAACGTCGCTCCCCTGATACTAGCTGAAATTTATCATCTATTTTTCTAACTGTAATTGGTTGAATAACTCCTAATTCTTTGATCGAACTAGCTAGTTCACGAAGTGACTCTTCATCAAAATAAGTTCTCGGTTGGTAAGGATTTACCTCAATATTTTCAAGTTCAATTTCAACAATAGAACCCACAACCAAATTAGTATTTGTCTCGTCTATTGAATTGTCTTTTAATAAGGCAGATAAACCTCTACCTAGCACCTGTTTTTTAGTGGCTTTTGCCATAGTATTGGTTCTTTTTTAAAAGTTCATTAGCTAAATTTAAGTAATTTACAGCACCATTACTTGTAGCATCATATGCAATGATACTCTCTCCATAACTCGGTGCTTCGCCCAAACGCGTATTTCTTCTAATTATAGTATCAAAAACCATGGTACTGAAGTGTTTTTGTACTTCATCTACAACCTGGTTAGATAATCTCAAACGAGAATCGAACATCGTTAACAACAAGCCTTCAATATCTAGATTCTTATTGTGAATTTTTTGAACACTCTTAACAGTATTTAGTAATTTTCCTAAACCTTCAAGGGCAAAATATTCACATTGTATTGGGATGATTACAGAATCTGCAGCAACCAATGAATTCAAGGTTATTAAACCTAGGGAGGGTGCACAATCTATAATTATATAATCATACTCATTTTTTATAATTTCAAGAGATTCTTTTAACATATACTCTCTCCTTTCTTTATCTACCAGTTCAATTTCTATAGCAACTAAATCTATATGTGATGCAATGATGTCTAAATTTGGTGAAGAGGTTTTTAAAATAGCTTCTTGAGCTGAACAAGTATGTTCAAGAACTTGATAACTGCCAATTTTAATAGATTCTATGTCTATCCCTAGACCAGAGGATGCATTTGCTTGAGGATCAGCATCAATCAATAAAACTTTTTTTTCCAATACTCCAAGCGATGCAGCTAAATTTATTGATGTAGTTGTTTTACCAACACCACCTTTTTGATTCGCTATTGCTATAATTTTACCCATTAAAAGATTCTAGTTTCATCAGTAAATTTACAATTAAATAGTATTTTTAGAAAGAATAGATGTTAACAAAGTTAAATTTTCATAAAACCCTGTTTATTAGTTGATTAAGTCCTTTTTATTAAAGTTTCTAAACAATTTTTACTATAAGTTTTTAACTGTAAGTTATAGAATAAAGCGAACTAAATTATGAGTTTCTTTCAGGAATATTTTTTAAAATTTGAAGTAATAATTTCCAAAATTTTTGAACTGACGAAATACTAACTCTTTCATCTGGTGAATGAGCTCCTTTGATGGTTGGACCAAATGAAATCATATCCATTAATGGATAGTTCTGTCCCAGAATACCACACTCCAAACCTGCGTGGCAAGCTTCTACTTTAGCTTTCTCACCGAATAAATTTTCATATACATTAGTTGAAACCTTTAGTATTTCTGAATTAACATTTGGTTGCCATCCCGGATATGAACCGGATAATTCTACTTTAAAACCAGCCAATTCGAAACATGAACTTAAAGCATTTGTTAAATCGGTTTTTGAAGATTCAGAGGAGGATCTTGTTAAACAGCCTACATAAATTTTACCATCTCCAAGACTAATTTTCGCAATATTGTTTGATGTTTCTACTAAATTAGGGATGTCAGGGCTCATTCTGTATACACCATTTAAAGTTGCATATATCGATTTTAAAAAAATATTTTGAGTTTCTAAATTCATTACTTTCTTTGGAACCTTGGAATTAATTACATCAATAACTAAGTTAGGTTCAAGTGTTTTGAACTCTTCTTTAATCAATTCAATTAAATTATTTAATTCAAATAAAAATTTTTCTTTTTTATTTTCATCAACTACTACAGTTGAAAAACTTTCTCTTGGTATCGCGTTTCTTAAGTTTCCTCCATTTATTTTAACAATTCTTATTTTTACAAGCGCATTGCTATGATAGAGTACTCTATTCATAATCTTATTTGCATTTCCAAATCCTTTATGAATATCCATCCCAGAATGCCCTCCTTGTAGTCCCTTAACTTTTATTTCAAATGCAATAGTTTTAGAGGGTGTCGTTTCTTCTTGATAACTTCTCTCAGCTGTAACATCTATTCCTCCAGCACATCCTATGTCAATTTCATCGTCTTCTTCAGTGTCAAGGTTTAAAAGTATTTCTCCGGATAAAATCCCTCCCTTTAATCCCATAGCACCTGTCATTCCTGTTTCTTCATCGATAGTAAAAAGAGCTTCAATAGTTGGGTGTTCTATAGTGTTAGAGGATAATACTGCCATGATAGCGGCAACACCAAGTCCATTATCTGCTCCTAGTGTAGTTCCGTCTGCAGTAACCCAATCTCCATCGATCAACATATTTATTCCTTGAGAATCAAAATCAAAAACTATTTCTGAATTCTTTTGGTGTACCATATCTAAATGGCTTTGCATTACAATGGGTTTTTTATTTTCAAAACCTTTTGTTGCTGGCTTTTTAATAATAACATTTCCCACTTCATCAACAATAGTTTCTAAATTTAGATTTTTAGCAAAATCTACCATAAAACTAATAATACGATCTTCTTTTTTTGATGGACGGGGTACTGCATTTAGGTCAGAAAAATGATTCCAAAGGCTTTGAGGTTGTAGTGTTCTTATAGAATTTTTCATAGGTAATGTAAAGTAAAGTAGTTAAAAAAAATAAAGTTAAAATTATAGGCCGTATCAAGATATTTCAATAACTATTTCCTCTATTTTTTTTCTAACTTTCATTTGATGAGTTTTCATATCGTCTTCCGCTCTGTATCCAATAGGAACTACTAATACTGAGGTAAGGTTTTTTTCTTTTAAGCCTAAAATCTCATCATATTTTTTTGGAATAAAACCTTCCATGGGGCAGGAGTCTATTTTTTCATTTGCACAAACTGTTAATAAATTTCCTAGCGCTAAATACGCTTGATTTTTTGCCCACAAAATGAGATCTTGACTTGATTTTTCTGTAATAACTGTTTTTAAATATTCTCTAAATGAGCTAATAGTTTCATCAGGTGTTTTTCTGATTTCTTTAACTCTTTCAAAATATTTCTCTACATCAGATTCTTTTAAATTTGTATCTATACAAATAACAAGTAGGTGAGAGGCCTGCACTATTTGTTGTTGATGGTAACTATGATCAACAAGTTTTCGTTGAATACTCTTATTCTTAATAATGAGCAATTTTATGGGCTGTAAACCATATGAGGTCGCTGTTAAATTAAAAGCTTGTTTTAAGATGTTGATTTTTTGTTGCTCGAGGATTTTTTGATCATCAAATTTTTTGACAGCATATCTCCATTCTAAATTCGCTATACTTTTCATTGTTAATTTTTTTTATTGTTAAAATCAATTTGTTCATAGTTAAACTAATTAATCTTTATTAGAGCTTAATTTATTTAGTTATCAGCAATGATTTTTTATTTTCAATTTTAAGAGAATTATTTACCAATTTAGATTAATTTTAAAATACTTAAGGAAGTTTTTAATATAGGCTCTTAAATTTAGTAGGATATGCTTCATGCATCATTTCATAAACTTTCTCAAAAATATCTTCAGCTGAAGGTTTAGAAAAGTAATCACCATCAGATCCGTAGGCAGGTCTGTGAGCCTTTGCAGACAATGTTGCTGGTTTACTATCTAAATATTGATATCCGTCTTGGGTTTCTATAATTTCTTGTAATAAATATGCAGAAGCTCCACCAGGAACATCTTCATCTACAATTAATAATCTATTTGTTTTCGTAACAGATTTTACAGTATCATGATTAATATCAAAAGGAAGTAAACTTTGTATATCTATGATTTCAATATCTATTCCAACAAGTAATAATTCTACTGCAGCTTCTTGAACAATTCTGAGTGTGGATCCGTAGGAAACGACAGTCATGTCTTTCCCTTTTTTTATAATTTCTATAACTCCAATAGGTGTCGTGAATTCTCCAAAATTTATGGGTAATTGTTCTTTTAAACGATAGCCATTTAAGCATTCAATGATTAGTGCTGGATCATCACCACGCAGCAATGTGTTGTAAAATCCAGCTGCTTTGGTCATGTTTCTTGGCACCAAAACATGTATACCTCGGATATTATGGATGATACCACCCATTGGCGACCCAGAATGCCAAATTCCTTCCAAACGATGCCCTCTAGTTCTTATAATTAGGGGTGCTTTTTGTTTTCCAAAAGTTCTGTAGCGTAATGTTGCTAAATCATCACTCATAATTTGCAATGCATACAGTAAATAATCTAAGTATTGAATTTCAGCAATTGGACGTAGACCCCTCATTGCCATTCCTATTCCTTGACCAATTATTGTAGCTTCTCTGATACCAGTATCTGAAACTCTTTGATTACCATATTTTTCTTGAAGCCCCTCTAAACCTTGATTTACATCTCCAATCTGACCCGCATCCTCTCCAAAAATTAATACTTCTGGGTATTTTTTCAAAATTGCATCAAAGTTGTCTCTCATCACAATTCTACCATCAACAGTTTTATTTTGTGAGTTATAAATAGGTAAAATTTCAGCTATTTTAATTGCTGCAGCATTAGTTTCACTAGAGAGATGAGAGGAGTATTTTAGCGCTGCATCCTTAATCGAATTCATAATGAATTCTTGAAGTTCAATTTTTTCACTAAAAGACTCGTCTTTTACATATCGCAATGCTTTTCTTGACGTAGAAAGAATATCTTTTCTAATTGGTTCAACAATGCTTATTAAGTCATTTTTTAATTTGATGATAAAGTTTTTATTACAGCTTTTAAGAGCCATCTTTTCGAGTAACCTTGATGCAGTTGTAACTTCTAATTTTATTTCATTTATATAGGCACTCCAAGCATTTCTTTTGGCCGCACTTACTTCTTTTTTTACTTCTTTTTCTAAAGCAATTAACTCCTCTTTTCCACTTACTAGCTTTAAAGGATTGCCATCCCCGTCCTCTAACTCAAAATCTAAAATCCATTCACGCATCTTTTCGATGCAATCATGTTCCTTTTCCCATTTTAAACGCTCAATATTTTTATATCTCTCATGAGATCCTGAGGTAGAATGGCCTTGAGGTTGTGTCACCTCTTTTACATGAATTATAACAGGAACATGTTGTTCTCTTGCGATTTTAGAAGCTTTTGTATACACATCTATTAATTGTACATAATCCCAACCATTAACAACAAATATTTCGTATCCATTTGTGTGTTTTTCTTTTTGAAAACCTTTCAGAATTTTAGAAATACTCTCTTTAGTTGTTTGATGTTTTGCGTGAACAGAAATACCATATTCGTCATCCCATATGCTCATTACCATAGGAATTTCTAATACACCAGCAGCATTTATACTCTCAAAAAACACACCTTCACTTGTACTTGCATTTCCTATAGTTCCCCAAGCTACCTCATTTCCATTATTGGAAAATTTTGTATGATGATGAAGGTTATTTGAGTTCCTATACACCTTGGATGCTTGAGCTAAACCTACTAGTCTTGGCATTTGTGCAGCTGTAGGTGATATGTCTGCACTTGAATTTTTTTGAGTAGTTAAATTTTTCCAACTCCCATCTTCATGCACACTGTGAGTTGCAAAATGACCACCCATCTGACGACCAGCAGACATAGGTTCTATCTTTATATCAGTGTGAGCATACAAGCCCGAAAAAAATTGTTGAGCAGATAATTCACCAATAGCCATCATAAAGGTTTGATCTCTATAATACCCTGAACGAAAGTCTCCATTTCTGAATGCTTTAGCCATAGCTAATTGAGGCACCTCTTTTCCATCACCAAAGATTCCAAATTTTGCTTTACCAGTCAAAACTTCACGCCTACCCAATAAACTACATTCTCTGCTTATTCTAGCAATTTTATAATCATTTAAGATTTCACTTTTAAAATCATTAAATGAAAGATTAGAAGTCTTGCTTTCAGTAGCTAATTTAGGCATATCTCAATAAATATTTAGATTTTGCAAAGATAGCTCTAATAGATGAAAATTAATAATTTATCTATTGTCTAACTGAAATGCAATAAAATATAGAATAGAATTTTTATAAGAAGCCTCTTCTGAAGAAATTAAAAATTGCTTTAGGCTTCGCTACTAATACAAATCTTATATTTTTAGAATATGCATTTTTATTTATTTCCCAACCGTTATTTGAATAGATTGGAAGATATAATTCTAAAATATTATGTATAAAGTTTAGTCTTAATCCATTTTCATAGGCAAAAAAGATGTTATTCCCTCTATTTTTAAGGAATGCAGCATCGTTATATATCTCAAGCCATCGCCAGATACCAATACTAGAATTAAAAGAGACTAAGAAATGATTAGCAAAACGTTGCTCTAATACAGACTTAAAACCTCCTTCAGCCATAATAAATTGTTGACTAAGAAATCCAGTACTTTCAGAGCGTCCTATGTAACTTAATTCATATAAATAATCATTAGCTCTGTCTAATCCAAAACTAAAAAAATCTGTATTTGTATTGTTTTTTATAAACGAACCGGCATAGAGTCTGAAATCAAGTTGAGTATTTTTTGCAGTTAATTTTCTGTATCTAATTTCACCTGTAACTTTTGTGAAATTATTTGCTATTTCTGTACCAAATGAATATTTAATTCCTTTGATAACATCAGGCTTATTGTAATAGTATTTTAATTTGAATACACGATATTTATCCGAGTCTGTTTGAAGATCATTTGTTGCCAACTCTCTATTTATATTTAACAATCTTGCAGATAAATAGCTGCCTCCAGCATCCCTTAGGTTTTTTCTTCTAAATTGAATTGTAATATTTTGATTAAATGTATTGTAAGATAGGTCCTCAGCATAGTGTAAGTTGCTACCAGATAAAGAATAATAGATTTTGTTTATTGTTGAATTTTCAAAATATTGGGTGTAACGCGTATTAAATGTTCCATTTAATGCATTGCTTTTTGTTCCGTATTGTGGTGTGATAGAAAATTGAAAATTTCTAGATAAAATGGGTCTGTTATGAATTTTCAACCCTAATAAGGCTCCATCATAAAAATTATACTTTATAGTGGGTTGTATATACAGCTGATTGTAATAAGGGTCATTTATGTCCTTAAATAGCTTGACTTGTACTGGTTTATTTAGGATATTCTTTCCTACTTTTCTCCAATTATCCATAGAGTTAAATTCTGGATATGAATTTTCAAAATTTAAAGAAACTCTATTGAAATTATTTTTAGGAATAGCAATAGTCTCTATATTATCTATATTTGGAAGCCATTTCTTGAATTTAACTTTCTTATTTTTCAATCCATATAAAGCAACAGGTGCTGTTATATTTCTCTTATTTTTTATAGTTATATAAACAGAATCGCCTTTAGTAACTGCTTTTTTAATGGTGTAGTCTATTTTTTTATTTGTTTTCAAATAATCACCAAAAAACCAACTAATATCTTTAATAGTTTTGGAAGAAACTATTTTTTTAAAGTCATCACTTTTTGCAAATTTAAGCTTATTGTTGAGGTAAAACTCTTGAAAAGATGCGCTGACGATAGAATCTCCTATGTAATCGGCAAGATATCTTAAGCCAAGACCTGCTTTATATTTACCAACGATCTTACGGTTAAAATTTGATAAAGAGTCAGCTCTAGTATTTAGTGCTTGATCTAAAAATTGACGCGCAGTGTATTGATATACAAAAGGATACTTGTCATTGAAATTTAATTTTGAAAAATTAAATTTTTTTAACCCCCAAATTTTTGAAATATTACCAGTTAGTTTAATCTCAGGATAATATTCAGACACATAGTTCATCATTAAATACGTTTGTAAGCCATCTGTTAACCAATAATCTTTTCGCTTGTCTAAAAGTAGCGTATTGTCTATGTATTTCTTGGTAAGGGCTTTTAAAATGGTTAAATCCCATTCAAACACATCAGGAAAAGGTCTTATAAATTTAGGTAGTTGATTTAAGCCATAAATTGGATTTTTTGATTGTGTAGCCTTATCAATCAATAATTTTTTATGAGGATAAGTCCCCAAAAAACGTTGAATAAATTCCAATTGTCTATTTAAAATATTTCCACTTATTTTTTTGTCAATATCAGGATTGTAGAGGTCAGTTTTAATTTCAAATTCATTTGTTTTGAAAGTGTTGTATTTGTTATCAAGATCTATATTCATAAAAACTTCTGTTATCTGTTTTCCAGTTAACAAAAATTCGTTCATTGTTCCTTTTGAAGTTTTTTGTTCAATCAAATTTGAACTTAAATAGTAATATTTTGGAAGTGTAATTTTAATGCTAAAATCAGAACTGTTAGTCAATAAATCGTCCATATTTAAGTTACTCATTATTTTCCAATTATCATTAAAAACAGCAGGTACTAAATACCAATACCTTAAATGGTACCCTGATTTTGTTTTTCCATAGCTTGTGAATTTTGAATTAGGAATTTTAACATCATAACTGACATTTATTTTGACTGATTCTTTTGGTTTTAAAGGAGTGTTTAAAACTATTTTTATGATGTCTATTTTGCCATCTTCTTCTTCAAAGAAGTTTACTTTTTCAAAATCGACGTTTAAATTATTTATAGTTGAATAACCTCTGTCTTTTTGCTTGGCAAAAAACAGTGATTTATCGAAGTCTTCAATGAGTCTGTTAGCTAGTGGAGATTTATTATTCTTATATCCATTCATCCAGTTGTGAAGAATAATATTATTGAGAGTTGAATCTGAAGAATTGTAATAAATGATACTTTGATTTATTCGTAGGATATCTTTTTTATCATCTAATTGTGCTTCAATAGTGATCTTGTGCTCTTGTCCGTTCATGTAAGTATAGGAGCACAGTATAATCCACAATATAAAGGTGTATTTTTTCAATTAAATTTTAATAAATTTTAATGGTTTTTTCAATTTTTGATGTGAAAGATAGTAAATACCTTTTGATATATGTTTTACATCTATAATTATTGTATCATTACCTGTATTTTTTGATAATTTAACATCAACAAGTTGCCCCGTAATTGAATATATTTTAAGGTTGTTTATATCATTTGGTGATGTAATTTTCAAATAGTCTTTAATTATATTAGATCCAATAAAATTAATTTCACTTATTAGGTTAGTTGATAGTGTGTTCTCTGGTGTTTCTATTTCCATTACTATAGGTAAATGATCACTGAACTCAATCAAAGCATCTCTTAGGGTTTGTGAGTACCCACCCGAACAATTGGGGTTACTAATGAAAGAATTATAACAGTTTCCATTGTTTCCTATAACTTTATAACTGTCATTAACATAATACAAACTGGTACTTGTATTGAAATTTTTAGACATCATTATGAAATCAAATCGATCATCTAGACCACCGGTTGAGCCACTATCATCAATAAATCCAATATTTGAGGTCCTTGTAGATTGAGAATGAATGTCCCTAAAGGAACTATTATTCCAAAAATAAGTTGAATTATAATTTTCATAATAGTCAATACCATCGTCAGGGAAATTTGGTGTTGGTCTATCTATAGGATCAATGATTACTATGGGGTTTCTATCATCAATTAAATGCTGATACCCCTCTTCATTACTGGTGTAGAAATTTAAATCTCCAGCAAATAACACATAACTATCATCGGCAATATTATTAGTATAACTCACAAAACTTTGAATAGAGTTTAATCTTCGTTGTCTATTAGAACTTCCTGTTGAAGCCTTTAAATGTGTAACAAATACCTCTATAGTAATTGGATTGGTATTTCCATTTTCTGTATTAATTTTAAAGGTATACTGATTGATGTCTCTAGTGTCCGCTGTAATAACTCTAGTTTCCTCTAAAATTAATTTTTTAGTATTGTAATAAACCATTTGTTGAAGACTATAACTTCCAGATTGATTTTCTTCAAAAGGAGCCTTTTGAAAGTTTTCATTGAAAGGAATAATTGAATTTTCAAAGAGGTAGTTAGACCCTATTTCATCAATCATCTCACAGACCATGAATAAGTCTGGTTTTACTTCGCCTAATATGGTGGATAAGAAAGGTGTTTTATTTCGACTAACTTCAGAATCTGAATAATTTAATACGTTATACATCATTGCTTTGATGCGTGTTTGTCCAAAATTTACATTAACAAACAAGATAAGAAGCAAGAACATTGTAGTTCTTTTAGAGCTATAATATTTCATCGAATTCTCTAGAAGTTCGGTTTTAAGCTATACTTATTATAGAATTTGTTTAAATGTTCAATAGCCTCATCTGCAGTATCTACAATTCTGAACAATTTAAGATCTGTTTCGCTAATATTTCCTTGTTCAAGTAATGTATTTTTAATCCAGTCTAATAAGCCGCTCCAAAAAGACGAACCTACCAAAACAATTGGGAATCTGCCAATTTTTTTTGTTTGTATTAGGGTAATGGCTTCAAACAATTCATCCAAGGTTCCAAAACCACCAGGCATAACTATGAACCCTTGAGAATATTTAACAAACATTACTTTTCTAACAAAAAAATAATCAAACTCTAAATTTTTATCTTTGTCTATCCACGGATTATCGTGTTGTTCAAAGGGTAATTCTATATTTAAACCAACAGAAGTACCTTTTCCTCTGTGTGCTCCTTTATTACCAGCTTCCATAATACCAGGGCCACCTCCGGTAATAACACCATATCCATTCTGTGTTAATTTAAATGCTACCTCTTCAGAAAGCTCATAGTATTCTTCTCCAGGTTTAGTTCTAGCTGAACCAAAAATAGATACACAAGGACCAATTTTGCTTAATTTTTCATAACCTTCCACAAACTCTGCCATAATTTTAAAGATGGCCCATGAGTCATTGGTTTTAATTTCATTCCAGGTTTTTTGCTGTAATTTCTCACGTATTTTTCTATCATCATTTGTCATATCTTTTCTGTTTTGTCTATACAAAGTTAACTTAATTCCTCAATCAAAAATTGAGCCGTATAACTTATTTTATTTTTAATGACTTGTTCAGGGGTACCTTTACATAAGATTTCACCACCTTTTTTACCACCTTCCATACCAATATCTATGATGTAATCTGCCAGTTTAATGACATCCATATTGTGTTCAATAATCAGCACAGTATTACCTTTATCAGCAAGGGTGTTAAGCACATTCATTAACACTCTAATATCTTCAAAGTGAAGTCCTGTGGTGGGTTCGTCTAAAATATAAAAGGTGTTTCCAGTATCGCGTTTGGATAATTCTGAGGCCAATTTAATGCGCTGCGCCTCACCGCCAGATAATGTAGTAGATCGCTGACCTAGGGTAATGTAACCAAGTCCAACGTCTTTAATTGTTTTTAGTTTACTATGTATTTTTGGAATGAGTTTAAAGAATTCTACAGCATGATCAATAGTCATTTCTAACACATCTGCAATAGATTTCCCTTTGTATCGAATCTCTAGTGTTTCTCTGTTAAAACGTTTTCCTTGGCAGGTTTCGCATTCTACATGCACGTCAGGTAGAAAATTCATTTCAATGATTCTAACCCCACCTCCTTGGCAAGTTTCACAGCGACCACCTTTTACATTAAAAGAAAAACGACCTGGTTTATACCCTCGTATTGATGCCTCTGGAGTTTTGGCAAACAAACTTCGTATTTCACTAAAAACGCCAGTGTAGGTAGCAGGGTTAGAACGAGTAGTTCTTCCAATAGGTGATTGATCAATGTCTATGACTTTGTCTACATGTTCTAAACCCGTAATTTTTTTATAAGGCATTGGCTCTTTGACACCTCTGTATATGTGCTTATTTAGGATAGGATAAAGCGTTTCATTTATTAGCGTTGATTTTCCACTACCTGAAACACCAGTTACACAAATCATTTTCCCAAGTGGGAATTCGGCGGTCACATTTTTTAAATTATTTCCAGTGGCACCACTAATTTTAATTGACTTTCCATTTCCTTTTCTTCTATTTTTTGGAACCTCAATTTGTCTTCTTCCATCTAGGTAGTCAGCAGTTAAGGTGCTGTGTTCTTTTATTTCTTGATAAGTTCCTTTACTTACAATTTCACCACCATGTACTCCAGCTCCTGGCCCAATATCAAAAACAAAATCTGCATGTTCTATCATGTCTTTATCGTGCTCAACAACCAAAACTGAATTTCCAATATCTCTTAATTTCACCAAAGAATCTATGAGTTTTTGGTTGTCTCGTTGATGAAGTCCTATACTAGGTTCATCTAAAATATATAAAACACCTACCAGTTGAGATCCAATTTGTGTAGCCAAGCGAATACGTTGTGCTTCGCCACCAGAAAGGGATTTTGAGGTTCTGTCTAGGGTTAAATAATCTAACCCAACATCCAATAAGAATTGAATTCTAGTTTTAATTTCTTTTAAAATTTCAGTAGCAATAATTAACTGTCTTTCGGATAATTTAGCATCTAAATTTTTAAACCATTCCGCCAATTCATTAATGTCTAATTTGGCAAGATCGCTTATACTTTTATTATTTATTTTAAAGTGTAAACTTTCTTTTTTTAATCGGTTTCCTTCACAGGAACTACAAACAACTTCATCCATAAACCCTTTAGCCCAACGTTTAATAGACCTACTTTCACTAGATTTATATTGGTTTTCTATAAATGAGGTAATTCCTTCAAAATCTATTTCATATTTACGGGTAACTCCCATGGATTTAGAAGCTATCGAAAATTTTTCATTTCCTCCATTAAGAATAATGGTAAGAGCCTCTTCTGGAATAGATTTTATAGCATCACTGAACTTAAAACCATACCTATCAGCAATTAAGTGTAGCTGTTTAAAAATCCAGCTATTTTTCTCTTCTCCCAAAGGAACAATTCCTCCATTTTTTATAGAAATTGAATCATCTGGAATTACTTTATTAAAATTAATTTCATTGGTGATTCCTAAACCATTACACTTAGAGCAAGCACCTTTTGGAGAATTAAATGAAAAAGTATTTGGTTCTGGGTTTGGGTAGGCAACTCCTGAAGAAGGGCACATGAGTTCTCGACTAAAATAACGTGGGTTTTCATCATCAACATCAATCACCATTAAAATATTATTCCCAGTGTAAAGGGCAGTTTTAATGGTTTCCTCTAGACGTTTTTCTGAGGCATTATTAACAATTAATCTATCAATGACAACTTCAATATCATGCGTTTTATATCTGTCTAAACGCATGCCTTTTTCAATTTCTTTTATTACTCCATCTATTCGGACCTTTAGAAACCCTTGTTTAGAAATTTGTTCAAACAATTCTCTGTAATGTCCTTTTCTAGATTTAATAATAGGGGCTAGAATTGCAATTCTTTTTTGAGGAAAATCTTCTAAAATTAGTTTTTTTATTTGCTCATCACTATAGCTTACCATTTTTTCTCCTGTATTGAAGGAGTAAGCATCTGCAGCTCTAGAAAATAATAATCTCAAGAAATCATAAATTTCTGTAATGGTTCCCACGGAAGACCGTGGGCTTTTATTTGTGGTTTTTTGTTCAATTGAAATTACTGGAGACAACCCGTCTATTTTATCAACATCAGGACGTTCTAACCCCCCTAAAAATTGTCTTGCATAGGCTGAAAATGTTTCAATATATCTTCTTTGGCCTTCTGCATAAATTGTATCAAATGCCAGAGAGGATTTACCACTTCCACTTAAACCAGTAATGACTACTAGTTTTTCTCTTGGTATTTTAACATTTATGTTTTTTAAATTATGGGCTCTTGCGCCATAAACTTCAATGTATTCTTGTTCTTTCAATATTGATAAAATTCAGAAACTTACAAAGTTACAGAAACCAAATTGTTTTTTAAGATAAACTTGTTAGTAAACTCTTAAAGTTTCATCTATTCCTTGTTTATTTACATAAACTAAAAAAGTATCTTGCATAAAATTTTTAAAAGTGAATTTTGTAAACTCAGTGCGGCATTATTTTGAAAGACATGGCTACCATGTCTCTTCTCGTTTAGCTGACCGTTTGGGAATGAGAGCTCAGAATGTTAGATTGTTTTTTATTTACATTTCATTTGTAACTGTAGGCCTGTCTTTTGGATTTTATTTGACAATGGCTTTTCTACTTAAACTAAAAGATATGATTTATACAAAGAGAAGTTCTGTTTTTGATTTATAAGAGATCTAAAAATTTAATTCTATACTATATATAGGATACATAAAATACTATTAGCAATTAAATGAAGACTATTTTTAAATCTAAATTTCAGAAAGCTTTATTTCTTTTAGCTTTTGTTTTAACTACAGGTGTACTCGGGTATATGCTGCTGTCTGAGTATTCGTTTGTAGATGCACTTTATATGACTGTAATTACAGTATCTACCATAGGTTTTGGTGAAGTAGCACCTTTGAACGACCAAGAAAAATTATTTACCATATTTTTGATTACCATTAGTATTATTAGTTTTGTGTATGTAGTATCTGCTTTTACAGAATACATCATAAGTGGTCAATTATTTCAACAATTAAAATTGAAAAAAGTGCAAAAAAATATAGAAAAATTAAACGGACATACAATAATTTGTGGCTTTGGTAGAAATGGAAAGCAATCCATGATAAAGTTACAGAATTACAAAAAACAATTTGTAATTATAGACAAAGTGGATGAGGTAATAAATGCTATTGATCTAGACGGTTTTTTAAATGTTTATGGTGATGCTACAACAGATGAAGTATTGATAAAAGCAGGAATAGAAAGAGCAGCACATTTAATTACGGCTTTACCTTCTGATGCAGATAATCTTTTTGTTGTGCTTTCAGCTAGACAATTAAACACAAATTGCACGATAATAAGTAGAGCCTCAAATGAAAGCTCTTACGGTAAATTAAAAATAGCAGGAGCTAACAATGTAATTATGCCAGACAAATTAGGAGGAGACCATATGGCTTCTTTAGTTGTTACTCCTGATGTAATTGAATTTGTTGGAAGATTAACAATTGAGGGAGAAACCACAGCAAATTTGGAAGAGATTTCAGTAAATGATCTCCCAAAAGAATATTTAGACAAAACAATTTTAGATTTAGATTTAAGAAGAAAAACAGGGTGTACAGTTATTGGTTTTAAAGCACCAGATAATAGCTATCTTATTAATCCTGAGGCCTCTATTGTATTGCAAAAAGATTCACATCTAATTGTTTTAGGTAGGCCAGAGCAAATCTCTAAGTTAAGAGCTCTCTTTTAGTTTTTTGTTAATTAATTTATACAATATATAGTTAGTAGATGAAAAAAATTGTAATCACAGGAAGTAATGGACTTCTCGGTCAAACTCTTGTAAACCTCTTGATGAAAGCGCCTGAAAATTATTCAGTGTTTGGATTGTCTAAAGGTGATAATAGAATGAATAGAAACGATTTTTTATATTACGACATAGATATTACTAATTATTCTCAACTGGAAGAATGTATAACTTATATTCAACCCTCTTTTATCATAAATACTGCAGCTATGACCAATGTAGATACTTGTGAGTTAAAACCTGAAGAGTGTAATAATTTAAATATAGAAGCTGTAAAGTATCTTACCCAAATTTGCACAAAATTAAACATTCATTTTATTCAGATTTCAACTGATTTTATTTTTGATGGAAGTAAAGGTATTTATAAGGAAACAGACCTTCCAAACCCATTAAGCATATATGGGCATTCAAAATTAAAGGCCGAGAATATTGTTAAAAATTCTGGAGTAAATTTTTCAATTTTAAGGACAATTCTTGTTTACGGAAAGGGTGTTAATCTTAAGAGAAATAATATTGTTTTATGGGTAAAAGATATGTTAGAAAACAATAAAGAGATCACTATTGTGGATGACCAATATAGAATGCCAACTTATGTAGAAGATCTAGCAATGGCTTGCAAATTAATTGTAGATAAAAACATAAGTGGTGTATATCATATTTCCAGTAATGAGTTATTAAGTGTTTTTGAAATAGCAAATCAAATTGCTGATGTGTTTGGATTAAATAAAAAATTAATTAAACCCATCTCATCCAAAACTTTAAATCAAAAAGCAATAAGACCCCAAAAAACAGGTTTTGATTTATCAAAAACAATAAAAGAATTAGATTTTCAACCTACTTCATTTTTATTGGGTTTGAAAAGATTTAAACAAACTTTGAGTTAAAAAATTCTTTTAACCTTCAAAAGTTGTTTTGGGTTCATTTTTTTATGATATTGCGATTTACTAAAAATCTAAAAACAACATTTCTCATGAAGAAAAAACTTCTATCGTTACTATTAATTTTTATCCCTTTGGTAACATTTGCACAAGAAAAAGGATTAGATCAGCAAATTGATGAAGCTTTTAAGCCAATATCAGATTTCTTTAGTCAAGTAATTTTCTTTACAATTCCAGTGGCTGGAATGGATGTGCCTTTTGTCTTGCTCTTATTAGTAGGAAGCGCACTGTTTTTTACAATATATTTCAAATTTCCAAACATTCTTCATTTTAAGACAGCCATCAATGTTGTTCGAGGAAAATATGATGAATTAGATCATACTTCGGTTAACCCTGAGTTAGCAATTGACGGAGATATTACAGATACAATCAAAGATGAAAGCGAAGAAGGTGAGGTTACTCATTTTCAGGCATTGGCTACAGCAGTCTCTGGTACGGTCGGTAACGGTAATATAGCCGGTGTTGCTTTAGCAATTGCACTTGGAGGTCCAGGAGCTACTTTTTGGATGATTGTATGTGGTTTCTTAGGAATGTCTACAAAATTTGTTGAGTGTACTCTTGGAGTTCAGTATAGAGATGTTGGAGATGATGGTACTGTATACGGTGGACCTATGTATTACATCAGTAAAGGTCTTAAAGAAAGAGGTTTTGGATTACTAGGGAAAATAGCAGCTATTATTTTTGCGATTTTTTGTATTGGTGGATCTTTTGGGGGTGGAAATGCAGCTCAATCAAACCAAGCAACCGTAGTATTAAAAGAGCTTATGGGTCTTGAAAGTACAGGTGCTGGGTTTTGGATTGGAGTAATTATGGCAATTATAGTAGGTATCATTATTATAGGAGGAATTAAAAGAATTGCTCAGGTTACTGAAAAAGTTGTTCCATTTATGGCAGTTTTATATTTATTAGCTTGTCTGTATATTTTAGGTGCTAACTTTTCTTTAATTGATGATGCAGTTTCTTTAATACTCAAAGAAGCATTTAATCCAACAGCTATTGGTGTTGGTGGAGTTATAGGTGTTTTATTGGTTGGATTTAAGAGGGCAGCATTTTCAAATGAAGCTGGTGCTGGTTCAGCATCTATAGCGCATTCAGCAGTAAAGACAAAATATTCTGCATCTGAAGGTTTAGTTGCATTATTAGAACCATTTATTGACACTGTAGTAATATGTTCAATGACGGCTTTAGTTATAATAATTTTTAATTTTGGAGGCGATGCCTCTGGAGCAACAGTTTTTCAATATGGAGGTGATGGAGCAGGTGCTGTAATGATTGATGGAGTAGCTTATGAAGGAGCTGGAATAACTTCGAAAGCATTTGCACAATATATTCCTTATTCTAATATATTCTTAACTGTTGCAGTCGTTTTATTTGCTGTTTCTACAATGATTTCTTGGTCTTATTATGGTTTGCAATCTTGGAAGTTTTTATTTGGTAGAGGAAAGGCTGCAGACATGGCATACAAGCTGTTATTTTTATTATTTGTAATCATTGGAGCTTCAGCAAGTATGAATTCAATTTGGGCATTCTCTGATGCAATGATTTTTGCGATGGTTTTTCCTAATATGGTTGGATTGTACTTCTTATTCCCAGTAGTTAAAAAACAATTAAAAAGATACACTGATGCGATAAAAGAAAGTAATGCATAATCCTTACATAAGTTCGGGTTATTTATCGGTTAGCTAAGAAAAAGAAAAATGAAAAAAATTAAATCCCATTTTTGGTACACTAAAAACCAACGAAATGGGATTTTATTTTTGATAACAAGTATTGTAGGATTTCAATTATTGTTTCATTTCATAAATTTTGAAAAAAGTGTTTTAATTGCTTTAGATCAAACAAAAATAAAAACCTATCAAACTCGACTTGATAGTTTGAGGAAAATATCTTCAGTAGACAAGAAATTTAAATTATACCCGTTTAATCCCAATTATATTACCGATTATAAAGGGTATCAATTAGGAATGAAAACAAAAGAAATTGATCGTTTGTTGGCTCACAGAAAAAAAAGATTATTTGTAAATTCAGCTAAAGAATTTCAAAAAATCACTAAAGTTTCAGATAGTTTACTTGTAATAATAGCTCCTTATTTTAAATTTCCAGATTGGGTTCAGAAAAAGAATCAACAAAATAAAAAGAAAATAATTTTTAAGAGCCAACCTGGAATAAGTAGAGTAGCGTTATCTTCAACTAATATTAATGAAGCTACTCTCAATGATTTACTTTCTGTAGACGGAGTAAATGAGTATATCGCTGACAGAATTATTAAGTATCGTTCTAAACTACAAGGATTTTCTTTTCCAGAACAACTTTTTGAGGTTTGGGATTTGAATAAAGAAACTGGAATAAAAATATTAGAGACATTTTCAATTGTTAACAAACCAATAATTGAAAAAACTAATGTCAATACAGCTTCATTTAAAGAAATCTTATCCATACCATACATAGATTACGAATTGTGTTTAAAAATATTTGATTATAGAGATGAAGTAGCAGAACTACAATCTATCTCTGAAATCAAAAATATCGAAGGTTTTCCTCTTGAAAATTACACTAGAATAGTCTTATATTTACATGCAGAATAGGATTTAGAAAATAAAATATTGTATGTCGCACATGTATTTTACTGAAGAACATCAAGTTTTCAGAGAAAGTTTTAAAAATTTTTTACAAAAAGAGGTTGTTCCTCACATTGAAAAATGGGAAAAGACCGGTAATATAGACCGTTTTATTTGGAAAAAATTTGGAGACATGGGGTATTTTGGATTAAGTTACCCTGAAAAATATGGGGGTTTAAATTTAGATATTTTTTACATGGTCATCTTTCTGGAAGAATTACAAAAAATTAATTCAGGAGGTTTTGCTGCAGCTATATGGGCACACGTTTATCTAGCAATGACGCATCTTAATAAAGAAGGTGACGATAGAATTAAAAATAAATATTTGACCCCTAGTATATCAGGAGATAAGATAGGTTGTTTATGTATTACTGAGCCTTTTGGTGGATCAGATGTTGCAGGAATGAA
>CAJQMN010000086.1 GCA_905479435.1 uncultured Flavobacteriaceae bacterium
GTTTTCCAACAGTTTCTACAAAAGATTTGGTAATACAACCTAGAGAACATGATTTAGTAATTGGTACTTTTGGTAGAGCAGCATGGGTTTTAGATGATATTAGACCGCTTCGTGCTATGGCTAACGGCAATGTACTTACTAAAACCCTACAGTTATTTGCGCCTCCAACAGCTTATCAGGCAGCTTATCAACAACCTACAGGAAGTCGGTTTGGTGGAGATGCTTTATTTAATGGAGAAAACAAACGGTCTGGAGCCATGATTTCATATTACATAAACAGACCATCAGCTAAAGAAGAGAAGAAAGAAAAGGAGGCTGCAAGAAAAAAGAAACGAAAAGGAGCTAAAAAAACAGAAGCACCTCTTATTAAAAAAGAGCTGATCTCTGAGGTGAAATTTGATTCTATAAAATTAGAAATTTTTGAGGGTGCTCGTTTAATTAGAACTTTACACCAAAAAGCCCCAAAAGAGAATGGAATTCATAGAATGTATTGGTATATGAACGAAAAAGGTGCAGACAGACCTTCAAGAAAAATAAGAAAAAGAACCAATGAGCCAAGAGGTGTTTCTGTAAAACCCGGCACCTATAACTTAAAAATGTCTTTTGGAAATCAAATTTCAGAAAGTAGCATAAAAGTTGAGTTTGATCCAAGATTGGAGATGTCCACAGATGCCATGACAGAAATCTACAATACTAGTAAAGAAATGGAAAAAGATCAGCAATTAATGGCAGATGCTGTAAAACAATTGGTAGAAAGTAAAAATACAGCTACTGCATTTAAGAAAGATCTGACCAAAGAAGACAAAAAGAAATACAAAAATCAAATTAATGCATCTAAAGACATTATCAAAAAAATAGAAAAGCTTATTGCTGTATATATAGGAAGTATAGACAAACGCCAAGGAATTACTAGGAACCCAGAAGTAACCGTAAGCAGACGTTACTCCTCTGCAAGAAGATATGTTGGGAGTAGGTTTGGTCATCTAACAACTACTGAAAAGCAATTAATTAGCCAATATAAAAAGGCATTAGAGACAGCAATAAGCCAAACAAATGCGTTTTTTGAGACAGATTGGAAGGCGTATAAAACAACAGTAGAAACTATTCGTATTTCTCCTTTTAAAGAAGTGCAGAAGTTTTAATTCTTAAAGCGAAGTTGAAAAACTTCGCTTTTTTTATGCAGCTATTTTAGTACTTTAGCTAAAATCAAAATTATGGAACAACCTCTTTTTACCAATGATGCAATTGTATTCGGAATTTTAATGATTTCACTTGGTTTTGTATTCTATACAGAAGCTAAAACAAGTGGTTTTTGGCATAAGTTTTACAAAATAGTACCTGGTCTCTTTATGGCCTATTTTATACCGGCTATTTTCACAACCGTAGGCGCTATTGCGACGGAATGGGAAACTACAAACGCTAGTGGTGAGATTGTAAAAGAAAGTTCTCAATTATACTATGTTGCTAGTAGATTTTTATTACCTGCTGCACTAGTACTAATGACCTTAAGTATAGATTTAAAGGCTATTTTTAATTTAGGATCTAAAGCATTAATTATGTTTTTCACAGGTACTGTTGGTATTATTATTGGAGGCCCCATTGCCATATTACTTATTTCTTTAGTATCTCCAGAAACTGTTGGTGGTGCAGATTTTGATGCGGTTTGGCGAGGTCTTTCTACCCTTGCAGGAAGTTGGATTGGTGGTGGTGCAAACCAAACTGCTATGTTAGAAATTTATCAATACAATCCAGCAAAATATGGAGGAATGATCTTTGTGGATATCGTAGTTGCTAATGTTTGGATGGCAATTTTGTTAATTGGTATTGGAAAAAAAGATACCATTAATAAATGGCTTAAAGCAGACACTTCTGCTATTGAAGAATTAAAAGAAAAAGTAATTTCTTTCACTCAAAAAATAAAAAAAACCCCAACACTTACAGATTATATGATTATTCTAGCCATTGCATTCGGTACGGTTGGTTTTGGACACTTTGCAGCAAGTTTTTTAGCGGAATTTTTTAAAGGTCTTATTGGTGGTATTTCATCTGAAATTACAAGAAATATATTTACTTTCCTGGGATCTCAATTTTTCTGGTTAGTTAGTATTTCTACAATTATGGCCGTCTTACTATCCTATACTAAAGCAAAAAATTATGAAGGAGCAGGAGCCAGTAAAATTGGAAGTATTTTTATTTATGTACTGGTTGCTACCATTGGAATGAAAATGGATTTAACCATGATTTTTGATAATTGGGGTTTAATTATTATTGGAATTGTTTGGATGTCTGTTCATGCCGGTCTTTTAATTTTAGTAGCTAAACTAATTAAAGCTCCTTACTTCTTTTTAGCAGTAGGTAGCCAAGCCAATGTTGGTGGAGCAGCATCTGCTCCTATTGTAGCTTCTGCATTTCACCCATCACTGGCTACAGTAGGTGTACTTTTAGCTGTTTTTGGCTACGCTATAGGGACTATAGCTGCCATCGGATGTACTATTTTATTAGAATTAGCTGCGTCTGTTTAAATAGAAATCTGCATATTTGTAGCCTAAAATTTTATAATCTTATGAAGAAAGTATTTGTAGTTGGTTTAATGCTCTTAATAGTAGCCTGTTCTCAAGAAAAAGAGTTGGGAAATATGGTAATTCAAGGAAAAATTAAAGGAATAAAAAAAGGGACTTTATATCTAAAAAAAATGAGAGATACCCTTGTAGTTTCAATAGATTCTATTCGATTATTTGGAAAAGACACCTTTACGCTAACAGATAATATTAGTTCTCCAGAAATGTATTTCCTAAGTTTAGATCAAAATCAAAGTATACTTTCTTTCTTTGGTGAAGAAGGAGTTATTTCTATAAACGACCAAGTAGAAAAATTTGGTGTTTCACCAATAATAAAGGGCTCTAGTAACCAAATAATTTTAGAAAATTATAAAGAAATAGCTGGAAAATTTCAAGCAAAGCAATTAGACCTTTTAGCTGCTAATATGCAAGCACAGAAGGAAAAGGATCTCGAAACCTCTCAATCTTTAAGAAAACAAGCTGAAAAACAAAATTTAAAAAAATACATCTACACGATTAATTTTGTTTTGAATAATTCAGATTCAGAGGCTGCTGCTTACATTACTTTAACTGAGTTAGTTAATGCTAATGTAAAATACTTAGATAGTATTAATAATTCATTAACTGAAAAAGTTCAGCTATCTTACTATGGTAAGAAACTAGCAGAGTTCGTAGCCACTATTAAGGAAACAGAAAAATAGAAGAAAGCGCTTATTGTTTAACTTTAAGACTCCATTCAAAGTGAAAATTACATACAGATATTCCCTCTGTATTAAATCCTTCAGCTTTCATCGTAATTACCTTGCCTTCTCCAGTTTTGTTAGATTCTTCTAAAGCATTGGCTACTAACCCACCATGATGACATTCAAATCTTATTTTACCAGTGGCTTTTTTTGTGAAATTACCACGTTGATTGGTAACCAACATGGAAACATTTTTCCCAATATTTTCTATACCCTTCATCACCAATACACCTGTTGCCATTTCTGCAGCCATTCCTTGTGCTGCCCAAAACATAGATTTAAAAGGATTTTGATTCATCCATTTATGAGTAATACTAACTATAGCTGTTTCTTCCTGTATTGAAACCACCCGAACTCCTCCCAAATATGCAAGAGGTAATTTAAATAACATAAATCTATTGATTCTTTTAGGTGTAATGTTCATGAAGTATAAATTTGTTGCGAAAGATACTTATAATTTGTGAGCTTAGAAATTGAATAAAAGGAAAAGTATTGAGATAAAATACCTAAACCTCAGAGGATAGTATGGTAAAAAAAACTTGTTTATACAGGTAATATTGAAAAATCTATAAGATCTTAATTTTCTTGATAGTTATTAAAAAAGTAAATCACTATTGTGGCAATTAAACTTGCAACAAAAGTCTCTAAAATGAATAAAGAATTGACTTCGTTTTCAAAAACTAAAATTTTAAAAGCACTAAAAATTAGTGTAAAAGCAATAAAGAATAAAGAATATTTTAAAAATCTCATAAAAAAATTGTGATTGCTACTTAATATATATCAAAAACCTTTCCAATACAATAAAATAAAATAAAATAAATTTATATAAGTCTACTTATATAAGGTGCCCAAATTATTAAAAGGTTGCGTTAATTTTTTAAAAAAATATTTAGATTAAGTTAATCCCTGAATTCGCTTATACCATACCTGCTTTTTTAATAAATTGAGTTGACTTCTCGATCTCTGGTTTTGTAAGTAAACTAACCCCTACAAAAATTATAGCAGAGGCTAACATACCGATAAGTGCTTGCTCTACCGAAGCAATTTCCCATACTGAAGGTAATTTTACACCTAGGGCTATGAGCATATTATAAGAAGAAAAAAGTAGACCAAATACAATAGAAGCAAAAGCTCCTTTAGAATTCCCTGACTTCCAAATAAAAGCAAAAACTAAAGGCACAAACGCTCCAGTAGCTAAAAAGTCAGAACCAATCCAGGCAATGCGAAGTATTGAACGTATCTCTAAACTAATTAGTAAGCCTAATAAAGCAATGACTATTGTAGAAATTTTCCCTACAAATACCATTTCCTTAGCACTAACATTTGGTTTTATTTTACTCTTGTACATATCTACACTAAGCACCAAAGCACCGGTATTGATCATGGAATCCATAGTAGACATAATTGCGGAACAAAGCCCTACAAAAATAAAGGCTGCTAATCCAACTGGCAATAAATCAACAATCATGGCAGGCACTATTCCTCCTTCTGGTACAGATTCAAATATACCCAAACTTAAAACTCCTGTAAGCGTTACAATTAGGTAAAGAGGAATAAAAACCATAAAGGCTAAAGACATCATTTTTTTTGCATCATTAGGATTTTTTGTTGCAGAAATTCTTTGCCAAATATTGGCTTGTATCATCCAGGAACATCCAAAGGTTATAATAAAAACCAGGTTGTTTGAAATGTTATGAAAAAAGGAAAAGAATGCTGGCTTATTTTGTTCTAAAGCAATTTCTTGTACTTTTCCAAAACCGCCAGAATGTTGGTAAGCAACTATAAAAAGAACCACAACAGCTATAAGTAAAAATACAAACTGAATAATATCTGTAATAACAACTCCTTTAAAACCTCCAAAAAAGGAATACATTAAAACCATTGAAGTCCCAAAAAAAGCGGCTATTTTATAATCAATTTCAAAAAATGATTGAAAGAAATTACCAATAACTACAGCCTGAGTAGCTACTCCTAATATCATAAAAATTAAAATAAGTAATGAAAGTAAAAACGCTACTCTTTTATTGTAGCGAGCTTCCATCAATTGTGGTTGGGTAATCGTGCCTATTTTTCTAATAGCCTTAGAAAATAAATACATTAAAAATGTAGAAAACAAAACAGGCATTCCATAAATCCAAAAAGAGCTGATTCCTTGATTAAAACCGTGGTCTACAAGATCTATAGCAGAACCACCACCCCACCATGAAGCAATAAAAGTTATTGATAAAGCCCAAAATGGCAATTTTCTACTTGCCAAAAAATAGTCTTCCGAGGAAGTGCTTTTCTTAGCTTTAAGGACAACAACCATAATTACAAAAAAATAAAGTCCTAATAAAATGAAAGAAATATATTGAAGTTGTGTCATTTTTATTGATAAAAATTTATCCAAAGCTAAGAATTAAATGATAATTGATTAGATCTGTTTTTTTAGATAAAAAAAGTAAATTGATTATTACCACATGCTATGAAAGGCAATTTATAAAATCTAAATCTATTAAAATATAGTACTATGTTTTGCATAATACTATCTTTTACCCTATATTTGCATAAATAAACCTTACACTATAAAATTTCACAGCATTTATGAAGATAGAAAACACGAAGGCTCAAATGCGTAAAGGAGTCTTAGAGTATTGTATTTTGTCTATTTTACAACATGGAGATGCCTATACATCTGAGATCATTTCTACACTTAAAAGTGCAGAAATGATTGTAGTAGAAGGAACTATATACCCATTACTTACTCGATTAAAAAATTCTGGTTTATTATCCTATCGATGGGAAGAATCCAGTTCTGGTCCACCAAGAAAATACTACGTATTATCAGAAAGCGGACAACAATTTTTAAAAGAATTAGATATGACCTGGAATAATTTAATGCTTGCTGTAAACCAAATAACAAATGATAAATGAATAAGACTATCAATATAAATTTAGGAGGATATTTTTTTCATATAGACGAAACCGCCTACAAAAAATTAAAAAGATATTTAGATGCCATTGCTAAATCTTTAAGTGATGATCCGGAGGGCAAAAATGAAATTATTGCTGATATTGAAGCGCGAATTTGTGAATTATTATCTGAAAAAATTACAGAAACTCGTCAAGTAGTTAATGAGCTAGACATTCATAATATTATAAAAATAATGGGAGAACCTGAAGATTATTCAGATCATGATGAGAACTTCCAGGAAACAAAGTCTAAATCTAACAACGGTAAAAACAATTTTAAAAAATTATTTAGAGATCGTGAAAATAGATTTATAAGTGGTGTTTCATCAGGGATTGCTCATTACTTGGATCTTGATGTTGTTTGGATTAGAATTGCATTTATCTTATTAACTGTTTTTTCTGGGATGGGTCTTATTGCCTACATAGTATTTTGGATTGTTACTCCAGAAGCAAAAACAACTGCAGAAAAACTTCAAATGGAAGGAGAGCGAGTAACTATTGACAATATTGAGAAAAAAATTAGAGAGGAGTTCAGTTCTATCAAAGAAACTATCGAAGATGGCGCAAATAATGTAAAAAAAAAAGTAGCAGATGGATTTCAAAGAAATGGAAAGAATACCACATCTGGCTTGCAAGACTTTCTTAACGTTATTGGAAATATGATTACTGTTGTATTTAATGTAATAGGTAAGTTAATCGGTTTAATTATAGTTATTTTTTCTTCAATCATTTTAATCTCTATTTTCTTTGGAGTTTTCTCTTTAGGAAGTTTTGAATTATTAGGATATGGTGACAATCTTATAAACCTTCCCGATTTCGTATATGATTCAATCTTACCCTATTGGATACTTACTATTTGTATGTTTATTGTAATTGGATTTCCTTTTTTAATTCTTTTTATACTTGGCCTTAGAATTATTTCAAGTAACATAAAACAATTCAGTAAAACAGTGTCTTTATCATTACTTAGCGTTTGGATTGTAGCTTTATTAACAATTGTTTTTGCCGGAATAGACATAGGAACATCTGATGCTTATAACGGAACCAAAATTGAAAATTATCCATTAAATTTATCATCTAAAGACACCTTGTTTTTAAAAATGATAAATGATGATGAACTTTATTTTCAAGACAAATTAAGAAGAAGTACTAAGAGAATAAAAGTTGAAGATAATGGCGTTAAAAAAATTTATGCTACCAACGTAAAAGTATCTGTAGAAAAAAGTAATACTGAAAATTTTACATTTAAAATTAGAAAAGTCTCTGAAGGAAGAAATAAAAATAAGGCTACTGAAAAAGCTGCAAAAATTGATTATCGCTATTCAATAAAAGACAGTACTCTAAAATTAAATGCATTTTTCTTATCTCATTTAAATCATAGGTCAAGTGATGAAATTGTATATGTGACGATATATGTTCCAGAGGGTAACACTGTGTTTATAGACACTAGCACTCATAGTTTCTTATATCGAATTAAAAATAGTAATAACCTATATCATGGAGATGTAACCAATCATTTTTTTGAAATGACAGAAAAAGGGTTGAGTTGTACTGACTGTATAAAACAGCTTAAAATGTAATTAAAAGATGTTTAAAAACAGTTCATCCAAAAAAATCAACAATTGAGCACTCAATAATTAATTAAACACAAAAAGAATTATAAATTTATCAAAAAAAAACTATGAAACTAATTATCATCAAATTTACAGCCTTCTTATTTCTAATTACTCTTTCCACATGTAGTATAGATATACTAAATAGAATTGAAGGAAATAAAAATGTAATCTCTGTTAAAAGAGATATTAATGAAGATTTTACGAAAGTAAAGGTAAGTACAGGTATAGAATTAATAATAGACCAAGGAAGTGAAATTTCACTAACTGTAGAAGCCGACGAAAATTTACATGATATTATTATCACAGAGGTTGAGGGTGGAAAATTAAAAATTTATACTGAAAAAAATATTTGGAAATCTGCTTCAAAAAAAGTGTATCTGACAGTAAATACCCTGGAAGAGTTAAAAGCTTCTAGTGGAAGTAATGTAATCACTACTAATGTAATTAAAGCTACAGATCTTCATATTGGCTCTAGTAGTGGCGCCAAGTTAACTCTAGAGGTTGCAGCAGTTAACCTTATATCAAATACCAGTAGTGGCGCAAGTGCCAATATAGATGTAAATGCTAACAGCGTAGTGTCAAGTTCTAGTAGTGGGTCAAACATGAAAATTAAAGGTAAGTCCACAAACCATGAAACAAGTGCATCAAGTGGTAGCTCTATAAATGCCTATAAGTTACTGTCTAAAAATGTTACGACAAAGGTAAGTAGTGGTGCAAGTATAAGTGTCCATGCATCAGAATCTATTGATGGAAAAGCTAGTAGTGGAGGAAGTATTTCTTTTGAAGGGAATCCAGAAAAAATAACAAGAAAAACATCATCCGGCGGAAGTATTTCTGGCAGTTAACAAAGTAACAATTAAATGAAAAAGAAAATATAGGTTTAATTTTGTTAGACGATTAAATAAGAGTTGCTTGAAATATAACAACTCTTATTTTTTTTTCAAATGTTCTTCTATATCAGCAAGATGGTGTTCTAATGCTTCCGATGAAATTTGTATTTCTCTAATTAATAAAGTAAGTGAGACAAGTAGTAACAATAGCGCTATACCAAATAACCAAATGGCCACAAGTTTATATTCTATATAAATTAAAAACATAGTTAAGACACACAACAATAAACTTCCTATCCCAAATATTTGCATCCAACGTGTTAACGTAAGTCTTAGTTTAAGGTTTTTAATTTGTCTGAGTAATGATTCATCTTTGTTATCTAAATAAACCGCATGTAAATTTCTAATTACTGCAGCGTAGGCTAAAAATCGGTTCGTGTAGGCTAACATGATTAAAGATATTGCCGAAAATAAAAGTGCGGGTGTAGTTAATGTTAATGCTTCCATAGGATACAAAATTAAATATTTTCTATACTTTTAGCGCATGAAAAAATATGTTATTTTTTTTATTGTTTTATTTTGCCTTGAGGGTAAAGGACAAAAACTACCTGATGGCTTTACTTATTTATCAGAAATTGATCCAACTATAAAAAAAGAGCTCAGGTATTTCACCACAAATAATTTTATTGGAATACCCATAGATGGATATAAAAACAATAAGATTATACTCACAACCCCTACAGCAAGAGCACTAAAAGAAATTCAAACTAAATTGATGAGTTCTGGACTTAGCATTAAAATTTTTGATGCCTACAGACCACAACAAGCTGTAAATCATTTTATCAGATGGGCCAAAGTAATGAATGATACCTTAATGAAACAATTTTATTACCCGGATGTTCAAAAATCTGAATTGTTTACATTGGGCTTTATTGCCTTAAAATCTGGTCATACAAGAGGCAGTACGGTAGATCTTAGTATTGTTGACATAAAAACAAATAGAGAATTAGACATGGGGAGTTCTTATGATTTTTTCGGTGAAAAGTCGCATCCGTTTTATAAAAAAATCACTGATAAACAAATGAAAAACAGGATGTTACTTAGATCTATTATGATAAAAAATGGTTTCATACCCTATGACAATGAATGGTGGCACTTTACATTAAAAGATGAACCCTACCCCACTACCTACTTTAATTTTACAATTGAATAATAAAAGTTTTAACAAAATCTAAAGGACATACAATTACAACGGCATTATATTTGTGTAGCATACTATAAAATCAACTAACTTGAAATTATTCTCAACTATTTTTTATTTTTTATTTTTTATTTCTTTCTCTCTATATAGCCAGACGGATACACTCACCGATTCGAATAAAAAAAACGTAGGGAAAAATGTTATCATAGGAATTCCAAACAAAAAATTCAAAAAACCAATGTCTTTAGACATTGGAAATAATGATGGTTTTAAAAAAGCATTTGACAATAAAAAGAAAAAAGACGCAAAAAAGAAAAAAGAAGAAGACCTTAATAATAAAGGAATTCTTTCAGATGCTAAAATCTCTGAAGAACGTTTTTTAAAATCATGGAAAAAAATAAATGCCCCTTTCCCTAAGATTGATCAAGATCTTGGAAGCTTTAGAACGCAATCTAAAGCTGTACGAATTATTTGTAGAGATTTTCAATATCCAGATGGAGATAGAGTAACAATCACCATCAATGATATTCCTGTAATTAGAAACATCACCTTATACAGTTCTTATCAAAGTTTTGATTTGCCATTACAGGTAGGAATTAATAAAATTGCTTTTATTGCATTAAACCAAGGAACATCTGGACCTAACACAGCTGGTTTTACAGTTTTTGATGATGCAGGAAATGTTATTTCATCCAATGAGTGGAACCTTGCCACTGGTGCTAAAGCCACTGTTATCATAGCAAAAGACAAATAATTAAAGGAAGCGAAAACGTTGTAATTAATTTAACCACTC
>CAJQMN010000087.1 GCA_905479435.1 uncultured Flavobacteriaceae bacterium
CACTTAAACAACCCGTTACAAAAACCTTATCTACATCACCTGCTACTTTCTTTTCTACATAGTGTAAAATAGTATCTACAGACTCCTCCTTTGCTTTTCCAATAAAACCACAAGTATTAATTACAACGATATTCCCTTCATCATTTTTATCTTCATGAACAACATCTTTCCCATTGGCTTTTAACTGTCCCATTAAAACTTCAGAATCATAAATATTTTTAGAACACCCTAAGGTAACTACATTAATCTTATTTTTCTTTACCGACTTCGTTCTCATTGTTATTTTTTAAGGATGTCAAAAATACGTTTTATAAAGTAAATTTTAATTGAAATTTTCTGGTAGTTTTCTATGATTAGTTAATTGTTCAAAGGTATATCCAAGTAATAATAGTTTACCTTCCTCATTTGATTTTCCTATAAAAGTAAGGCTAATTGGCTCTCCAGTTTCCTTATACCCCATGGGTATAGTAAGGTTTGGGTATTCAGCAACTGCAGAATATGCAGAATGGAAATTATTCACTGATAAAATAGCATCTAGGTTCTGTGTTTCTAAAACTTCAAAAAAATTCCTTGCTCTAGTCTTTAGATTAACTTTGATGCGTTCAAGATTAGCTTTCGATGTTGAATCTTTTCCAATATTTATAAATCTCAATTGGCCATATGGAGCTCGTATTTCTTTTTCTTTATTGTTATATGAAATGATGTCTTTCACATCTGAAACCTCGACATCTTTATCTGCATAATTTTTTAAATATTTTGGTAATTCATGTTTCATTTCAAGGTTCAAGATTGATAAAAAACCTGGAAGTTTAATTTTTCTTGGAGCTATCAATACTATTTCACCACCAGCTTCTTGAATTTGATCCATATTTTTCTTAAAAATTGAATCTCTAAAAATATCTTTAAATACTCCAAATCGTTTTCCTTTGAAAGATTCTTCTAGATCAGCTAAATCTTCATCAACTTCAATAGATTTTGGATCAGAAGCATCAAAACCCAACATTGAATTGAACAAAATATAACTATCAGTAACGTTTTTAGTCATAGGCCCTGGGGTATCTAAAGTAGTAGAAATAGGAACAATTCCAGTTCTACTTAACAACCCAACAGTAGGCTTTAAACCTACAATAGAGTTCTGACTAGATGGAGAAGTTATAGACCCCGATGTTTCTGTACCAACAGCTGCAACGGCATAATTTGCTGCAACACTAGCACCACTTCCAGAACTTGATCCTCCAGATTCAAAAATAGCTCTACCATATGGGTTTAGAGTTTGCCCACCCGAAGCACTATAACCTACTGGGCAAGTACCACAAAAATAATAAGCCCACTCACTTAAGTTAGACTTTCCTAAGATAATTGCACCTGCTTCTTTTAATTTTTTTATGATAAATGCATCTTCGGTATTCTTGTTTTTTGATAAAACTATAGCACCTGCTGTTGTTGGCATTCCAGCTGTATTAATATTATCTTTAATTAACACTGGCATTCCGTACATAGACATATCTAACAAAAGTTTATTATTATCTCTATTGAGATCTCTTGCCCTTGCCTCTTCTAGAACATTTGGATTTAAAGAAATAATGGCATTCAATGCGGTTTCATTATTACTTTCAAATTTCCGTATTCTATATAAATAAAATAAAGTTAATTTTTCATGTGATAAAAGTCCTTCAGATATACTTTTTTGAATAGAGGGTATGTTTTGCTCTAAAATTAAAGGTTTTAACTTATTGTATTCTTCTTCAGAAAAATTAGTAGCAAGCTCATTATTGAACGGTCTAAAATTAGCGTTCATATCCAAAACCTTAGATTGAATTAACTTAAATTTCATTCTAGAAATTTTATGATCTTGTTGATTTTTTATAAGTTCAGTTTCATCATATGTTTTAAAAAATTTTGGAGCTTCATTATTTTCGCAAGAAAATAAAACTAATAGAGCAATAAGAACAATTAATTTTTTCATGTGTAAGCGTTTTTGTAAATACAAATAATATGTGATATTTAATGTGAAAAGACCGAGATCATATATAAAAAAATATATTTTAAATATGGATATCAAAGATACTTTTTTAAAGGTAGAAAATAAAAAAGTCAACTAATTATTAAACTATCTAATTTGTAATTTTAGACAATACATTAATTTAAAGATTGTAGGTATAGGAAACCTATACTAGGGTTATAAATATTATTAAAGGTTTTTTTTAAATCAAATGGGTTATCTTATAATTACTTTAGATGTTTCAATTCCTTCACTATAATCTATAGTTAAAAGATAGAGCCCCTTATGAAGTTTTAATGGAATATTTATTTTTTCTAAGTTATCGTATGTATTTCTCAAAACAGGCTGTCCTAGAGAATTTAAGATGGAAATTGAAATATTTTTACAGAATTTACCTAACTCAATATACAAATGATCTGATGTTGGATTTGGGTAAACTTTAATTTCAAACGTTGACTCCAATTGATCTATACTAAGAGCCGATGATGTAAAAAAGTCATTATATGTTGAAAAGAAATCAATCCCTAAGTACTCGGTTAGCGTAGACAAACCAAATAGCATAGAGGAATAATCAATACCAATAATTTCATTGGGTATCCATGTGGTATTAGACTTACTGTACCTCCATAGTATAGGATCATTATTTACATTTGGAAGATTAAACTTTCCTAAATTAGAGTTCCATAAATCAATCAAGTTACTTTTGCTTTCTGGATTTACAGGAATATAACCAGCTATTATTTGAGGAGAAACAATCAAATCTTCATTATTATTAATTGCATCAGCATGATAGGAAGAGGTTATTGCACTACCAGCACCTAAACCCCATTCAAATAAATTATAATCCATATTTTGCCACCAAGAACGATCAGCTTCTTGAGAATTTTTAAAATAAGTTAAATATTCAGTTGAAGTAGTAAAATAATTGCATAGGAAATAATTAAACTGATGCGTAAATGAAGAGAGAAAAGAATTATTATTATCTGAGAGCACTGATCTTCCTTGATATGATATTGAGGGTAATAAACTGGGAGAACTGTAATGATTATTCCACAAAATAGTACCTAAATTATTTGACTCACTTGAGTAATTTTTTGCGAGCCAAGCGACAATCATATATTCATTATAAGGTCTGGTTAGTGAATTATTAATACCATTACCGTCAGAATCCATACTTAAATAGATTTGACCTGTCGAAGAATTATCAATAGCATCATTAAAATTTATAGAGTTCCAAAGTTCTGTGGTATAATGTGAAATACTATCATGTTGAAAATAATTCATGGAAAATAAAGCTCCAGAAACTAAAATTGCACTATCTATTGTACTATACTCAGAATTCCAGGCTTGTTCACCAGTATTAATATCCATAAAATGACGATAATATCCATTAGAAGTACGATCTGGTAAAAATCCAGAAGTATGACCAGTTGCTGTTTTAATAGTATTCAATGCCAGTTCTGATCCATTATTTATCCAACCCATAGCGTCTGCAATGCAGAGTGCAATCAGTCCCATACCCGTGTTAGCTATTGAAATTGGATGATAATCAGAACCACTAAAAAGTGTGGCATCTCTATACATACCATTCGGAAGTCGCTGAAGTTCAAAAACAGTATAACTATTTCTAAATAAAGAATCTATCTCAGGAGATTCTTGCCCATAGCTGTTTAAAAAACAAAATGAACTAAATAATATTAATATAGACTTTTTCATTACTGTTTGATGTTTAGTATAAATCGAAACTGTATTTATACTTAATACCAAGAATAGATTTTTGTTTCAACTCTATTCTATTAAAATTCTTCTGAAATCCATAAAACAGAGAGACTTTTCCAAAATTTTTAAATTTTTTATACGATTCAAAAGTTAAACGATATCGATTGAAACCATTTTCTATATTTTCTTTTTGTATTTGATTAAAAAGTTCACCTTTTAATTTTAACCCTAAACCAGAATCTTTAAATTTATACCCTAAACCCACACGAAATCTCATATACTCGTTAGGAATGTTATCTTCTACTTCAAGAAGACCAAGTTCATTTTTATGTTGATATCTTAATCTATAAAAAAGGGTAAGCATTTTTAGATCATGCTTATAATTTATTTCAAATTGATATCTAAAATGAGTTTCGAGTCCTTGAATATTTCCAACATCATCATTCTTTCTTATAAAACGAACTCCACCCCCTAAATTAAAATCTTTAAAAATTTCATAAGAGGTTTCAAGTTGAGTAAAATAAGAACTCATAGTAGAAATATTATTTCTGTACCTTAAATGTTCAGATACAGAAAAGGATAACTTATTTGAAATATTTAAACCTACTTCTATAGAGCTCCATCCTTCAGTATCTGAAAGATTCTGAGCATAACTATTCTGAACAATGGAGAATAATAAGACTAAAAAAAATCGATAAATAATATTAATTGATATTTTCAAAATTTTAATTTTTATAGTAAACGGTTATTTCTGCAGTATCTCTAAGAAAATTAATATCTCCAATTTCTAGCTTTACGATTTGAACCCCTAATCTTTGTTGAATATCTTCTTTTAATATGTGGTGATTGTCAGGGTGTATATTTTCTATAGTTTCATAAATAATATCTTTTTTTAAAACCATATTTTGATTATAAAATCTTTCAAAAAAGTAGACCACTAAAAGAATAATGGAGTTAGCTGACAAAATCTCAACATAACTCATTTTTTTATTAGATAATGCGTTCATAACAGAAATACCAATAACAACAAAAAGATAAGTCATTTCTTTAACATCTATCGGTGTTGTACGATACCTTAAAATCCCAAAAATTGCAAATAAACCGAGAGCCATCCCCAAATCTAATTCATACTTTTTAAGAGTAAAACACAAAAAGAAAACCACTGTTCCTATGAGATAAAATGTAAAGAGATATTCTTTTTTCTTTGAATATTTATAATAAATAAATCGAATAATACCTGTTAAAAAGATTACATTAATGATGAGCTTAATCAGCATTTTATAAAAATCATCGTCAAATAAAGGAATTCCAAATATTTCCATGTTAGTTATGTAGTTTATTAAGTTTTAAATTTATTTCTTTGAATTGGTTTGATTTAATTGAAGGTATAAGGTT
>CAJQMN010000088.1 GCA_905479435.1 uncultured Flavobacteriaceae bacterium
AGGCCAAATGAATATGGGCTGTCAAGAGATGTGGATGGTAATTTAAATTCTCCACTTAGTTTGTCACAAATTAACCAGGACACCAGCACGTCTATTCCTAGCATAGGCATAGTCGTAGATTTTTAAATAATAGAAATTATTTGATAATTTTTTTCTGAAAGAGTAAAGAATCTTTGTTAGAAAGCCCATTTAGAATGTATACTCCTTGAGCCAAATGCTCCAAGTTTACTTCTAAAACTCCAAAATGATTAATGTTATTTATTGAAAATATAAGCTTACCTGAAAGTGAATACAATTCTAATTTAATTTCTCCTAAAAATTGTGTTTCAATATAAAGTGAATTTTGAACAGGTATTGGATAAATTTTTGTATTTGTTATAGGATTGGATATGAGGGAATTACTTAATGTACCAGAGAAATATTGTTGTGCCAGATCAAATGATTCTTCACCTATCTTTTCACCTATAATTCTTCCTTTTATATCGTCTATCGGAGGATGAATTCCACCCCAAATTCTAGACAAACTTGTTTGATCTGAAGCATCTTGATAAGTTGCCCATTCTAAGGTAAACGATTCTGAGGGACCTTCCTCAAATACTAAAAACTCATTTTCAATAACATCAAAAGTTCCAATACCTCCAGGAAAAAATTTACTGCCTGTAATTTTGGTTAAAACGGTAGCTGCTGCTCTTGAAAAAGTAGAATGACCCGAAAGATACCCTGCAAATGGAGGCGTTACAAATGTGGGTCTTTGATAAGGCCACCAGTGAGTACCTAATATCCAATCTACACCAGCTACATCGGTATCTGGGTTATCTATAAAATCTGGACCTTTCCAAGATTTAACTTTTATCTTACCTACATTTATGTCATTATCTCCTGCCAAGTCGTCTCCAGAAGCTATCACTTCAATTAAATCTGGAATTAAGGGTAATCCATGAGGATTAAAACTAGGTAATGTATTATCTGTACTTTGGCCTTTTGATGCCATATAACGAATTGCAGATATGGGTCTCACATAATCATAATACCCCTTTATACCCCATGTGTTTATGGCAGCGTCATGCATAGCACCACCCATGACTAAATAAGATTTAACATCCCATTCTAAATTACTTAATATAGCTCCCTGTCCAGCAAATCTTTTTATAGTTTCTGGATGATCATTCACATAATTTAGAATTGTAAACCAATGTCCAGGAGGGGTTTCTGAATCTGGACCATCTGCCCAAAATTCAGCTAAAACTCTAGCATAGTCAGATTTTTTTACCATTTGTGGAGTATAGGGCATTGCTGTAATAGGATTGATTTCATGACCACTACCAACAGATCCCCCGTCTGAAAAGTTATAGAAAGTCTGATATTCTTCAAATGTAGATGGAAAAGAGGATATGTCAGTATTTCCTAAAGATGCTGGTGAGATATCTATTAGACTATCATCGTTTGGGTCTAAATGTGCAGACCATGCTATTACTAATGCAAAGTTCCATTTGTAAGGATCATCAATTCCATTAGCTGTTGAATTTTGAATAAAATGTGGGGCTCCAGGATTGTTATATACATAACTATCAAAACCATCATTTAAAATTGATAAATCTTCTGTTTTTAATGAAAAAGGAGTTACTTGACCCCATTCTGGACTCAAAAAACTTGGGGTATCTAAAGGATAAACATTTCCGCTTTGGTCAATAAATACATCAAAAGCAAGAGGTTGCCACCTGTTTGGATTTATGTTCGTATTATCCTCATATAAATCTAATACTAATGGTTCATTTTGAGGAACATAATATTGATTTCCGTAATCATCCTGTTCGTTTGAACCATCTTGTAATCCAAAATTTATTATTTCTTGTGCCAAATAATTACCTAGTGCAGCAAAAGAATTATTGCTGTAATCTACAGTTGTAATATTTTCATCATAACCGAACGAAATAAATAAATCTGTAAAGCTTTCTAGCGTATTATTTGCATTTGGTGAGTTTGTAAATCTATGTATTAAAAGTCTATACATAGCATAACTCATTACTTCGTGAATTGCACTATCAATTTCAGAGGGGGTTGAAATACCATTGAAAGTACATTCATAACCTCCAAAAGATTTTCCTAAAAATATAGTTTCAGCACTATCATTAAAAATTGCCCAGGTATCATACATAATAAGAGAACTATGAAATAAGTTTCTAGCATGTACTGTTGGTCTAGCAAAATCATTTCTTATAGCTTCCAATAGTTCTTCATTCCAATCCCTGGCTACAGAATTTTGTGCTTCTACAGGAACTAAAAAACATGATAAAAGAAATAAAATGAGTGATAATAACTTCAAAAAAATAATTTGAAGGTAAATTTAAAATATTATATAGAATTTTTCCCTATTATCTGGAAAAAGATATAGGTATTTCATAAGATTATATTATTTAGTGTCATTAGCTGTTAAAGTGTGAGTACATTTGCAAAAAATATATATTTTATGCCTAACCAATTTTCTGACCTTGGAATACATAAGGAACTTCAATCTCGTATGAGAGATATTGAAATTATTGAGCCTACAGAAGTTCAAAAGAAAGTTATTCCATTTATTCTTCAAAGAAAGAAAGACTTAGTTGCATTGGCTAAAACAGGTACAGGGAAAACCGCAGCTTTTGGTTTACCTTTATTACAACTTATTAAACCTGAAAATACTACTATTCAAGCAATAATATTAGCACCTACTAGAGAGCTTGGACAGCAAATACAAACTAATTTATCTTTATATGCATCATTTAATCCAGAAATTTCTGTCATTGGGCTTTTTGGGGGTGCAACACTCAAATCTCAAATAGAAGCATTAAAAAGAACTGTACATATTGTAGTAGCTACTCCAGGACGTTTACTTGATTTAATAGATCGTAAATCTATTATTGTTAATAATACTTCATATTTAGTTTTAGATGAAGCTGATGAAATGGTTGGTGCATTGCATTCTGAAGTAGAACAAATTTTTAAAGAGGTTCCTAAAACGTCTAGAATTTTGATGTTTACAGCCACAATGCCGGGAACAATTAAACAATTGGTCCAGAATTATCTTTCAAAAAATGTAACCACTATAGAAGCTGATATGTCTAGTGTTGGCCATCAAGGAATAACACATCAGTATTCTGTTGTAGAACCCATAGAAAAACTAGATATTTTACTTCATTTTTTATACGCAAGGGAAGGGCAACAAGGTATTATTTTTTGTAAAACTAAAGCAGCTGTTAATAAGCTAGGTAAAAATTTAGCCAAAAATAAATTTTCTTCAGGCACAATACATGGAAGTTTAACTCAAGGAATAAGAGATCGAGTTATGGGTCAGTTTAGAGAAGGTCATATTAAAGTATTAGTTGCTACAGATTTAGCAGCTAGGGGAATAGATGTGAAAGCTGTTTCTTATGTGGTTAATTATCATTTACCAGACACCTATGAGGCTTATGTTCATCGAAGTGGAAGAACAGCTAGAGCAGGAGCAAAGGGGATTTCATTAACTATCCTACAAAAAGAAGAAGTTTTATACATAGCGAATTTTGAACAGGAGTTGGGCATTAAATTTAATGAGGTTAAAAAAGCTAATTCAGATAGTATTGAGGAAAATAACACCTTATTGTGGGCTAGGAAAATTTTTAAAACAAAACCTAACCGAACAGTTACTGAAGATTTTAAATCTAAAGTAAAAACTATTTTTCATCATCTAACTAAAGAAGAATTAATTGAAAAAGTATTGGCGAATCATTTAAATCATTTAGCACAAACTAATCATCGACAACCAAATTTAGAAAATAACCTAAAAAAGGAAAGAAAGTAAATTTTATGGCAAATAGTATCAAAGACCAAGAAGCTATTTTAGCAAAATTAAATATCTATGAATTAAACCCAATGCAACTAGAGGCCGTTGAGGCTATAAAAGAAAGCAATAATATAATTTTGTTATCGCCTACAGGAACTGGGAAAACTCTTGCTTTTTCTTTACCACTTATAAATTCTTTAGATCCTGTATCCAAAGAGATTCAAGCATTGATATTAGTTCCATCTAGAGAATTAGCGATTCAAATTGAACAGGTTATCAGATCTATGGGATCTGGTTTCAAGATAAATGCTGTTTATGGCGGTAGACCTATGGCTAAAGACAAAATAGAACTTAAGCACTTACCTGCAATTTTAATAGGAACACCAGGAAGAATTTCTGATCATTTTAGCAATAATCGATTCACTAAAAAGCATATTAAAACTATCGTACTAGATGAGTTTGATAAATCCTTAGAAGTAGGTTTCGAGTATGAGATGAGGGGTATTATTAATGAACTTCCTACAATTAGCAAAAGAATTTTAACTTCAGCAACACAAGGTGTTGATATTCCTGATTTTGTTCAACTTAAAAAACCCAAAACAATCAATTATTTAGGCAATTCAGTCACAAAACTTCAAGTTAAAACAGTTATTTCTCCTGCAAAAAATAAGTTAAATACAGTATTACATTTATTAAATCATATTGGCAATCATCAAGGAATTATCTTTTGTAACCTTAAAGATAGTATTCAAAAGGTCAGCTCATTTTTAGAAAGTAAAAATATAAATCATGGATGTTTTAGTGGAGGAATGGAGCAAAAAGATAGAGAACGTTCCTTAATTAAATTTAGAAATGGTACCAATCAAATTTTAATTGCTACAGATTTAGCAGCAAGAGGAATCGATATTCCAGAAATGAAATACATTATTCATTATCAGCTTCCATTATCTAAAGAAGAATTTACACACAGAAATGGAAGAACTGCAAGAGTTTCTGCTAAAGGAACTGC
>CAJQMN010000089.1 GCA_905479435.1 uncultured Flavobacteriaceae bacterium
CTCGTTCTTTATTTGGACCATATAATGCTCCTTGTGCAGCCACAAAAACAATATTTGGATTTTTAGGGTGAATTACTACTCTAGATATATGTTGAGTATTTTTTAAACCTATGTTTTTCCATGTTTTTCCTGCGTCAGTAGATTTGTAAACACCATCTCCGTAGGATGTCATTACCGCTCTTGGTGCATGTTCACCCATTCCTACATAAATGATATTTGGATCACTTTCTGAAACTGCAACTGCACCAATTGAGCTCGTTTTAAAATAACCATCAGAAATATTTTTCCAAAGTTGGCCACCGTCTTCAGTTTTCCACAATCCTCCACCTGTATTCCCCATGTAATACGTCATTGGGTCGCCCACAACACCTGAGGCTGCAACAGACCTTCCGCCTCTAAAAGGACCAATATTTCTATACTTGACCGAATTAAAAATAGAATCTATAGATTGAGCAAAAGAACTTGAGATTAAGAAGAGTAAGAGCAAAGAAAAACCAGTTTTTTTCATGTAAGTAGAGATTAAATAAATTAAAGTAATAACCTATCAAATTTAATAAAAATAATAAACTCTCCATTCGAATTAAATCGAAAATAAATTCATTCAAAAAAAAAGCACAAGAATGATTTCTTATGCTTTTTGAAAAATTGATCTCAGGGGATAATTTTTTTTAATAGCTTAATATATGGTTGTACATAATGTGTTATTTTGCTGAAAGTTAACAGCGACAACTTCATTATTAATTTTAATTTGAAAGCAAATTTAAATACAAATTACTTTCAAATTGTAATTAATTTAGTCCAAAAAGTATTGATAAAAGATTAATTTGATTGGTATTGTTTTGGAGTTTGACCAAATTTCGTTTTGAAAGCTTGAATAAAATTTGAAAGAGTTTCATATCCCACCTCTAAAAAAATATCTGAAGGTCGTGTAGCTTTGTTTTGAAGGAGAAAAGCAGCATGTTTTAATCTTTTTTCTTGAAACCACTTACTAGGTGAACTTTTAAAATATTTTTTAAATTCTCGCTTAAACTTAGACTCACTCATATTGCATAAAAAAGAAAGTTCTTTAATCGTTAATTTATTTAAATGATTACTTTCAATGGTTTGAATAAATTTTTGATTATGATTTATATTACTGTTTATAATTGAATATAAAAAATCTACCCCTCTAATTTCAATCAAGTAGAGCATTATTTCTTCAAATTTTGCATATAATATACGAGACTGAAATTCTTTAGGGTGTTCAGAAAGGTCTAAGAGACTCTCTGCAAATTTTTTAATAAATGAATCATAATTAAATGAATAGGTGGAGTAGTAGGTTTTTGATTCTGGGGGGTTTAATTCATGTTTTCTAATGAATTTTAATACATCTTCATTCGAAAAAAATAAAAGAATACTTCTATAATATTCTTTTACATGAGAGAGCTTTTCTGTCATTAGGCAATTTCCAGACTTCATTAATAGAAATTGGTCATTATTTATGGTAAAAGTTGAATCGTCGAAGAAAACTTTTTTTGTACCTTCTTGCAAAAAGCTAAAAGTATTTTTATTAAGTAAAACTTGTTGTTTAGATATTTCTTCGGTCGTCTTATAATTGTATATTTTAAGAGATAGCGCAGAATTAATAGCTAATTCATCTGGGAGGGTAATTGTATTCATTTTAATTGATGTTTATAATACTATCAATCAAATTAAACCTCGGTTTACTGTATCAATACAATTGACAAGTTAAAAGCTAATGTATTAGGTAAATGAGGGATTAAATTGTTGATAGATTGAGGGGTTAATACTTACACACTACTAAAATAATAAAAATAAACCTATAAAAAAAGCACCCAACAGGGTGCTTTTTTTATAGGTGTAAAAAAACTAGAAATTTAGCTTTCTTTTTTTACTTCAATTTTTACCATTTTCGTGGTTTCTCCTTTAGAAGCATCAATTTTAAAGTGAGGTTTTCCGTGAACACCTTCACCTTTTAAAGCTTCAATTTTCTTTTCAACTTCTTCTAAAGTTCCTTCAATAATTTCATCTTTTGTAGATTCAACACCATCAACTATATAGGTTGTAGTAATAGTAGCTGTAGCCATTTCGTTAGCATCTGCATCCACAGTTACTTCTAAATGAAGTTCTTTATTTACTTCCTTATTTGCATGGTTTTCAACAGCATGTCCACCTAAGATAGGAGCAATTACTAAACCAATTAAACACGTTAGTTTAATTAAAATATTCATTGATGGTCCAGAAGTATCTTTAAAAGGATCCCCAACTGTATCACCAGTTACCGCAGCTTTGTGAGCTTCAGAACCTTTGTAAGTCATTTCTCCGTTAATCTCAACTCCAGCTTCAAAAGATTTCTTAGCGTTATCCCAAGCACCTCCAGCATTGTTTTGGAAGATTGCCCATAAAACACCAGAAACAGTAACACCTGCCATATAACCACCTAACATTTCTGCGATTGCTAAATTGTCCATTCCAAAAAGCATGGGAACAAAAGCAATTACTAATGGGAAACCGATTGTTAATAAACCAGGTAACATCATTTCTCTTAAAGAAGCTTCCGTAGAAATTGCCACACACTTATCGTATTCTGGCTTTCCAGTTCCTTCCATAATTCCAGGAATATCTCTAAACTGACGTCTCACTTCATTGACCATTTCCATGGCAGCTTTACCTACTGCATTCATTGCCAAGGCAGAGAATACTACTGGTACCATTCCTCCAACAAATAACATAGCTAAAACAGGTGCTTTAAAAATGTTAATTCCATCAATTCCAGTAAAAGTTACATAGGCAGCAAATAATGCTAACGATGTTAAGGCAGCAGAAGCAATTGCAAAACCTTTTCCGGTTGCTGCAGTCGTATTTCCTACTGAGTCTAAAATATCTGTACGTTCTCTAACGATAGGTTCTTGTTCGCTCATTTCAGCAATACCACCTGCGTTATCAGAAATAGGTCCGAATGCATCAATCGCTAATTGCATCGCTGTTGTTGCCATCATAGCAGAAGCAGCTAAAGCTACTCCGTAAAATCCTGCAAAAGCATAGGATGCCCAAATTGCACCTGCAAATAAGATTACTGAAGGGAACGTAGAAATCATACCGGTCGCTAAACCAGCAATAATGTTTGTTCCTGCTCCTGTACTAGATTGTTGAACGATTTTTAAGATTGGAGATTTTCCTAATCCTGTATAATATTCAGTTACAGAAGAGATGACAGCACCAACCACTAGACCAACTAGAGTTGCATAAAATACATTGATTCTTGAAATTATTCTTGGAATTTCTTCTCCAGCTGCATCTAAATTTTCTCCAAAGAAAACCATAGATATTTGTTCTGGTAACATATATGTGATTAATCCATAACAAGCTGCAGCAACTAAAAGTATAGAAGTCCAATTTCCAATATTTAAAGCACCCATTACTTGTGCTTCTTTTGCGGAATTGTCTTTGATTTTTACCAACATAGTACCGATGATAGAAATGATAATTCCTGCACCTGCAATTGCCATTGGTAATAAGATAGGTCCTATTCCTCCAAAGGCATCAGAAATGCTTCCTCCCATATCTTTAATTACATAGTTTCCTAGAACCATTGCAGCTAAAACCGTTGCTACATAAGAACCAAATAAATCGGCACCCATTCCGGCAACATCTCCAACATTATCTCCAACATTATCTGCAATTGTAGCAGGGTTTCTTGGATCATCTTCAGGAATTCCTGCTTCAACTTTACCAACTAA
>CAJQMN010000090.1 GCA_905479435.1 uncultured Flavobacteriaceae bacterium
AGTCCTGGGAGTACTTTTACTTCTTTTGAACTCATTGTAGACCCCTTACCTATTATCACAGATACTGTAGAGCTCAAACAATGTGATGATGATACTGATGGGTTTTCATTGTTTAATTTAAATGAAGCCGCTACTGATATCTCTACGAATTATCTTAATGAAACCTTTGTGTTTTATCCTAGTCTTGTAGATGCTGAGAATGATACCAATGCCTTTACTGCTGCTGAAGTACTTGTCTTTGAAAATAGAACTGTAACTACTGATGTGGTTTGGGCCAGAGCCATTTCTTCAGAGAACTGTTACAGAATTGCTCAAGTAGATATTATTGTGTCTACCACCGGACTTCCCGCTGCTTTTCAGCGTAACTTTTCTGTGTGTGATGACTTTTTAGATATCGATGGAAATGATACGGCCAATAATGATGATAATGATGGAATTAGCACCTTTGACTTTAGCTCGGTAACACAAGAAGTATTAGATCTATTTCCCACCACTCAGCAACTTACAGTGACCTATTACAGAAATCTGGCTGATGCCTTGGCTGAGCTTAATGCCATTGCAGATCCTTCGAACTATCGTAATATCGGATATCCTATTACCCAACAAATTTATATCAGAGTAGATAGTGATCTTGATAATGACTGTCTTGGTTTTGGACCTTATATTACCTTAACAGTAGAACCTGTTACGGCACAAGAAGTTGGAGCTCTTGAACTTTGTGATGATCTAGATGATGGTGATGGGTTTAATGGGATTGTGCAAACCTTTAATTTAGAGTCTCAAACTCCTATTATTCTTGGAACTCAAGACCCTGTAGATTTTACAGTAACCTATCATAACAGTGCTGCTGATGCACTCTCTGGGAATGCTCCTATTGCTACCCCAGCGATGTATCAGAATAGTGTACCTAACCTAGAAACCATATTTGTTCGTGTAGAAAATAACCTTTCTGGGTGTTTTACGGCTCAGACTTCTTTTGATATCATTGTAAATCCTTTACCGGTAGCTAACTTTGTGGAAGATCTAGAGATTTGTGATGACAATACGGATGGGTCGGCTCAAAATGGGTTCTCCCAAAGTTTTGATCTTGAACTGCAAACTGCGGGTATTCTTGGTACGCAAGATCCTGCTCAGTTTACCGTAACCTATCATGCGAGTTTAGCAGATGCACAAGCTGGAGTCTTACCGCTTGGAAGTCCGTTTTCGAATTCTGTGCCTTTCTCTCAGATTATCTATGCAAGGGTATACAATTCACTTACTGGGTGTGCTAATGGCATCTCTAATTTTAATGCCATTGTAAATCCTGAACCTACTACTGAAAATGCGTCTAACTTATCCTATTGTGATGATGATTTAGATGGGGATGATACCAATGGTTTTGTGCAAAATATAGATCTTGACAGTCAGATTACTGACATCTTAGGGCCGCTGCAAGATCCTGATGATTTTAATGTGACTTTCCATGAAACGCAAACAGATGCTACCGATGGTACGGATGCTTTATCTAGTCCGTACACCAATACTACGGCAAATCAGCAAACTATATTTGTTCGTGTAGAGAATAAAGATACTCAGTGTGTCAATGATGACTTTACTTTTGATGTCATTGTAAATCCGTTACCTGAATTTACCGTAACATCACCTCAAATTGTTTGTTTGAGTGGGCCAGATCTTACCATATTTGTAGAAAATCCTGCTGCTGTATATGATTATGTGTGGACGGATCCTTCTGGAAACGAAATTATAGGATCTCAAATAACAATTAGCTCTGGAGGACTTTATACGGTTACTGCAACAACAACCAATGGTACTGGATGTACTAGAACTAGAGAAATACTGGTCAATGAGTCGAGTGTAGCAACCATTACTGATGCGGATGTAACCATTGTGGATGATTCTGATAATAACTCGATAACTATAGATCCTACAAATCTAGGAATTGGAGATTATCAATATGCTCTAATTGATGAGGATGGGGTACTCACTTCTTTTCAAGATCTACCTTTCTTTGACAATTTACAAGGGGGATTCTATACCATTGTGGTACAAGATAAAAATGGATGTAGACCTGATGCTAGATTACTTGTGTCGGTGATTGAATTTCCAAAGTTCTTCACCCCTAACAACGATGGGGTTAATGATACATGGGCCATTAAAGGCGCCAATTCAACCTTTTTCCCAAGTGCACAGATAAATATCTTTAACAGGTTTGGTAAAATAGTAGCGCAGATTGATATTGATACTCAAGGATGGGATGGTACTTATGGTGGTAAAATATTGGCCTCTGATGATTACTGGTTCTCAATTATACTGGTCGATAGAAATGGAGCGCTAAGAGAAAGAAATGGAAACTTCTCGCTGTTGAGAAGGTAAGAACTGAGCAGCAAACGCAAAAAATATGTTAATTTAAGTTTTATAAAAGAATTAATATTATAGTTTTTTTAACCATTGTTTCAAAACTAATATGTGATAAATTCACTTATATTTGATAATTACAAAAAACTACACCATTTTTTAAATGAAACTAAAGCATCTATTATTTCATATATTCTTTTTAATAACATTGAATACAGTATTTGGTCAATTAAGTACTAAACACTTTATACCTCCGATCACTAGTCAAGGTAACGATATCTCAGAGCAATATATTTATATTTCTACACCAAGAAACGCAAATATCTCCTTTAGTATTAAAACTGTCGGGAATCCAGACAATGATTATGCTGGTATCGTTACAAATGCGAATCCTTTCCTATACAGGATAGTTCAAGATGGAGAAGATCCAGGAGATCCATCTGCAAATTTAGATACGGATGGAGATTCTCAATTAGCAATATCAGAAAATTTATCAAATACGATTATAAATGATAGGGGTTACATCATTGAAGCAAGTGATGTAATTTACGTTTCAGTGAGGTTTAGATCATCTCTCCCAAATCAATATCAAGCAGGAGCATTAGTAAGTAAAGGATTGTCAGCACTTGGAACACAATTTAGAGTTGGTGGAATGGCAACAGAAAATAATAATTCACCAGGCGGATTTTTAACCTATACCTCAGTAATGGCAACTGAAGATGACACCAATATTACATTTGAAGATTTTCCAACAGGAATTACGATCATAAATCATACGGGCTCTACACCTATAAATGTAAATCTAAGCGAGGGAGAAAGTTATATGATCGCAGTGGGTTCTAATAATGGTGGTATTCCAAATGATTTAATTGGCTCTTTGGTTAGCTCAGACAAACCCATTGTAGTAAATTCTGGATCAGGTACTGGAAGTTTTGCAGATGGATCTAGTGGACGAGATTTTGGAATAGATCAAATTGTTGACTTTTCAAAAGTAGGTAATGAATATATTTTTGTTAAAGGTAATGGAGGTGCCACAGGTAACAGTTGGGAAAATGTTCTTGTTGTAGCTCACCAAGACAATACAGATATTTTTATCGGTGCAAACACAACTGTTGAAGCCACCATAAACGCAGGTGAATGGTATGTAATAGAAGGAAACGAATACAACACAAATGGGAATCTGTATGTCCAAACTTCAAATCCAGTTTTTGCTTATCAGGGAATTGGAGGACAAGTAGGAAGTGTTCCTAATCAAGGAATGTTTTTTGTACCGCCACTTAGTTGTGAAAACAGAGGTGATGTAGATAATATTGCCAGTATAGACCAAATGGGTGATGCTATTTTTTCAGGTGGGGTTTCAATTGTCACAAATAAATTAGCTACAATAACTATAAATGGACTACCTATTACAGATTTTTCTCCTGAGGGTCCTTTTAGTGTTGATGGTAACCCTGACTATGAAACATACAAGGTAGGACTTTCAGGGAATGTATCGGTTCAAAGTTCAGGAGAACTATACTGTGCTTACTTCAACCAAAACGGTTTTGCTGCCTCAGGAAGTTTCTATTCGGGCTTCCCTTCACCTCCTGAGATTAATTTAGATACAAATGTTTCTTCATTAGGAAATTGTATTCCAAATGTTACGTTACAATCCGTAAATACAGAATTATTTGATTCTGTTGAATGGTTTTATG
>CAJQMN010000091.1 GCA_905479435.1 uncultured Flavobacteriaceae bacterium
GAATGGCTCAAGGGTATTCTATTAAAACAAATCGATATCGACTCTCTAGATGGAAACATCAAGGTGCATATAGTTATGAATTGTATGATCATGAAACGGATAAAGAAGAACTTAATAACCTTGCAAAACATTCTAATTACACAGTGGTTAAAGATTCATTAATTAAAATTTTAAGTGACAGAATTATTGCAGCACAAAAAAAACCAAAAGGATTAGGAAGGCAAATTAAGTACGCTAAACCATGGCAAGAACCTAAAAGAATTCACTCAGCACCAAAAAAAAACTAACATTACAGGAAAAGTACTAATCAATACTTGCAACTCATACTGCTTATAGACTTCCTAGTCAACGGTCAAGAATTATTTTTTGGTTATCTTAGGCCTAATTTCAACTGAGATTAATTGTTCCTAAACACTACACCTCAATTTCTTTAAAAAGAAGTGCCCTACTACCCCAAGGAATTTTCTCTACAAAACAATAACACCAGCATGAAGCACCTTAGAAAAAATGTTTTCTATCCTCCAATACTTCTTATTTTTTGTACAATTCTATTCAGTCAAATTAACAATGACTTATTTTCCTCAAGTATTTCAAAATTGAATGCTTGGATTTTAGAAAACTTTGGTTTCTTATTCTCCTGGAGTAGCTTTTTCTTTCTTGTACTATTATTAATTACCTATTTTTCTCCACTTGCACAAGTAAAGATTGGGGGTAAAAATGCCAAACCATTACTGAGTAAATCTAGATGGTTTGCGATCAGCACCTGCACAACTATTGCAACAGGAATTCTTTTCTGGGGGTGTGCAGAACCTCTTTTCCATTATGCAAACCCACCCATATCAACAATTTCTCCTACATCAGATGCCTCTATGGGGTTTTCTATATCTACCATGTTTATGCATTGGTCATTTACACCCTATGCCATATACTGTGTAGCCGGGTTAGTTTTTGCCTTATCTTTCTACAATTTAAAAAGAAAGTTTAGTGTGGCTTCGTTAATTCCATTTCAATTGGGAAGAATTAATAAAACAGTAGAAAGTACTATAGATGTCATTTGCCTTTATAGTCTTATTCTAGGAATGTCTGCATCACTTGGAGCTGGTATTTACTCAATAATTGGAGGGCTAAATGAAGTATTTGATATCCCAAAATCTAATTTTTTAATTGGCTGTGTAGGCGCATTTATTATTTTTAGCTTTATTCTCTCTGCAATAAGTGGGCTTCAAAAAGGAATAAAATGGCTCTCAACGATCAATATTATGGGGTTTATCCTTCTTGCCATTTTTATTTTTTTTATAAGCTATCCTTTAGATATTTTAAAAATTGCTTTCTCTGGAATCACCGAATACCTAATCACGTTCCCGCAAAGAAGTTTAAATATTGGTTCAGGTATTTCACAAACTTGGAGATATGATTGGAGTATTTTCTATTGGGCAAATTGGTTTGCTTGGGCACCCATTGCTGCGTTGTTTCTAGGTAAAATATCTAAGGGGTATACTGTAAGGCAATACATTAATTTTAATCTAATACTACCCTCCTTATTTGCAATTCTTTGGATTTCTATCTTTAGTGGCGCTACCCTTCACGCCAATTTAATAAGTGAAAACTCACTATTTGAAACCATGACAACGGCAGGAGAAGAAGCTGTAATGTACGGCTTGCTCAATAAAATTTCATTTAGCAATATTACAATACCCATAACATTAATTTTAATTTACATTTCATATGTAACCGCTGCAGACTCTAACATCTCTGCAATGAGTTCTATGTCTGAAAAAGAAAAATCAAATTCAACTCAGGAGGCATCAATTCTAACAAAAATTATTTGGGGGCTTGTTATTGGAGGACTTACCTATATTATGTTATCTACAAAAGGCATAGATGGCATTAGAATTCTATCATTGTTTGGTGGTTTTCCTGCGCTATTCATAATTATCTTTGCTAGCATATCGCTTGTTAAGTTCTTATTCAATAAAAAACTCACAAACCTAGACCCATAAATAATGTTTACAGTATAAGTTAAGGTCTAGAGCAACTGCACCCTAAAAAAAATGGTTTTATCTCATAGAGATAAAACCATTTTTTATTTATCGGTTAAAGGGTGTATTAATCGAATCCAGTATCTGGATCAGATAAACCTGTACCTCCTGAGAACGTTCGAATGGCTCGAACACTATACTGAGAACTCTTATTGGTGTTACTGTCATTTCCACTAGACATATTAACAGACTTCGCTTTATTACTATTATGTTCTGAAGAACTCCAGTAGTCAGTACCAAATGGTGTAACCCCTGCTGCAGCCTCAATTGAATTTTTTTGACTGTACATTTCGTTCAATTCTTCTAAAGACGGCAAGAACCAATCGTTGTAAGTAACGCCATTGTCTGTAACTGAGTAATCCTCTGCTACTTGGGCAGCACCACCTGTGTACCCCGCTTGATTCATCATGGCAGTAGTGTTTGTTTGCCCGGTTCCAATGGCCTCTAATGTATTCCCGTTTGCAGTAGATTGTGTAAGACCACCAAGAATCCAATCTATTGCAGCACTTTGATCTTCTACAGCACAAATTAAGCCAATATCAACTTTTCCATCACCATCTAAATCTGTTGGCGTTGGCGCTACATAATAGACAACTCCTCCTTGAAGAAGATCTCCAACGGCAACATTTGGTGTTACCGAATTTGAGGCACTACTTGGTGCACTAGTTCCGTTTTCATTTACAGCCGTTACCGTAAAGGTATAGTCTACACCATTGGTTAATCCTGTAACGGTTATTTCACCGCTTCCTGGCCCACTAACCGTACCTCTAATGCCTCCTGGTGATGAGGTAGCCACATACGTTGTAATTGCAGCACCTCCATCATGAGCTGGG
>CAJQMN010000092.1 GCA_905479435.1 uncultured Flavobacteriaceae bacterium
TTCTAGTGGCATGGCCTATGGTGATTTAGATAATGATGGAGATTTAGATGTAGTTATTAATAATATGGAGCGGCCTGCATTTGTGTATGAGAATAAAGCTGTCGGTAATTTTTTGAAAATTAAACTAAAGGGGGCCAATAAGAACAAATTTGGTTTTGGTGCAAAAGCAATCATTCATCATAATAGCAAGTTGCAAATTGCTGAAAATACTATAACAAGAGGTTTTTTCTCTTCAGTAGAGCCTGGTTTGTTTTTTGGATTAGGAAAAGATATAAAAGTAGAAATGATAGAGGTCATATGGCCAGACGGTAAAGTCAATTATTTTGAAAATGTGAGCGCTAATAAGACAATTACAGCTAACTATTCAAAAGCAAAGCTAAAAATAAAAGAACCTGTTGAAATAGAAACATTATTGTCAAAAATAGATGCTATAGATATTGGACTTGACTATATCCATAAGGAGAATGAATTTAATGATTTTAAAGAAGAAATATTATTACCTCATAAACTTTCTATAAACGGGCCATTTTCTGCAACTGCAGATGTAAATGGAGATAATTTAGACGATGTTTTTATTGGAGGCGCAGCTCAACAGGAAGGAGCTTTATTTCTTCAAACAAAGGAAGGAAAGTTTCAAAAAAGCCTTTCCAATCCATGGTCTAAGGATAAAGATTCTGAAGATTTAGAAGCACTCTTTTTTGATTTAGATGGAGATGGTGATAACGATTTATATGTTGCTAGTGGGGGAAGTGAATTTAAAAGTGGAAACAAATTACTCAAAGATAGGGTGTATATAAATGATGGTGTTGGCAATTTTTCTAAGAGTTTAAAAGCACTTCCAAACATATATAAGAGTTCTCAAACTGTTGAAGCTTCAGATATAGATGGAGATGGAGATTTAGATTTATTTGTAGGAACTAGGCTTATTGCCAATAAATACACATATCCAGCAACAAGTTATATCCTTATAAATGAGAATGGGATTTTCAAAAAAGCACCAAAAGAAACAGCTGTTAGTCTTCAAAATATAGGAATGGTTACAGATGCAGTTTTTTCTGATATAGATAATGATGGAGATGAAGATCTATTAGTTGTTGGAGAATGGATGGAAATTAAAGTACTTGAAAACAAGAGTGGAATATTTACAGATAATTCTCAAAAATTTGGGATAAAAGATGATAGTAGAGGTATTTGGTGGTCTATCACCAAAAATGACCTTGATAATGATGGAGATGATGATTATATTCTTGGTAACTTGGGAAAGAATAATAAATTTAAAGCTACAAAAGAACATCCTTTTAAAGTCTATGCAAATGACTTTGATGGCAACGGGACTAACGATGTTGTATTAGCAAAATATTACAAAGATGGGTATGTACCCATGAGAGGGAAAGAATGTACTACGCAACAGATGCCTTATGTTGGTGAAAAATTTAAAGATTTTCATAGTTTTGCCTCTTCTAAATTGATTGATATACTACCTGAGAAAACGGTAGAAGGAGCTCTTGTTTATGAAATAAGTAATTTTGAAAGCATCCTTCTTATAAATAATAACGGTAAACTTACAGCCAAAAAGCTTCCTATACAAGCACAAATAAGCCCAATAAAAAACTCATTTGTTGATGATTTTAACAATGATGGTTTTAAAGATATTTTACTTGTAGGAAATCATTATGGTGTAGAGGTTGAGACGGTTCGTTATGATGCTGGATATGGCTCTATTCTTCTTGGAGATGGTAAAAATAAATTTAAGTTCTTACCTCCCACTTCAAGTGGTTTTTATATTCCTTCAGACAGTCGAGCCATCTCTTCTATAAAAACAATCAACAATAGTAAGATGTACCTAGTAACTAATAATAATGATTCTATCGCTTTGTTTAAAAACAACATGGAGCTTATGAGTAACTAGTTTATTCAACAAAAAAGCATTTTTTATTTATTGTTGAATTTGTGACAACATAAAAAATATCTTAAAATATTCAATTTATCACAACATAACCCATACAACATATTCATATTAACAATTCTTCATTTATTAATACAGATCCATAATCCTTTTATTAACTCAGTTTAGAGATTTTTTTTTTCTAATTACATGAATTTTCACATACATACAATTTGTATGTTTTTTGTATGGGTTTAAATTGTTGTATTTGAATAATTCCGTTTTACATTGCTAACTAGTAAAAATCAAATTTTTAGTTATAAGCTTTGAGATTGTTTTTTACTTTATAAAAATTAACTTAAAACAAATCTTATGATTAAAAAAATTACCCTATTAATAATCCTTTTATTGAGCTTTGCTGGTTATTCGCAAAGTGTCTTAGAAGATTTTGAAACTACACTTCCTGCCGGTGCAATTGTTGCTGATGGAACAGAAGCTCCAACTGTGGTTGCTGACCCAGCGGCCAATGGTACTAATGGTGATGTTATGAAAATAGTAACTAGCACTGCTGGTGAATCATGGCAAAATTCTCAACTTTTCTTTCAAGAAGAAAGTCTTGATTTAACAACTACTGATAAAGTTGTTACTGTAGATGTTTACTCTGATGTTGCTACATTTATACTAGCAAAAACCGCTTCGGGATTAAACGGAGAGGCAGAGTCTGCTACCGATGCAAGTCACGGTGGAACTGGTTGGGAAACTTTAAGCTTTGACTTTAATGACCCTAAAGACAATACTGCCGCTGCAAACGGTGTTTTTGGTAGAATTCTTTTCTTTCCTCTTTGGAATGGAGCTGGATGGGATCCTGCTGCTGTTACCACTACTCATTATGACAACGTTTCAGGTCTTGCATACAATCCATCAAGTTATGATGTATTAGAGGATTTTGAAACTACACTTCCTGCCGGTGCAATTGTTGCTGATGGAACAGAAGCTCCAACTGTGGTTGCTGACCCAGCGGCCAATGGTACTAATGGTGATGTTATGAAAATAGTAACTAGCACTGCTGGTGAATCATGGCAAAATTCTCAACTTTTCTTTCAAGAAGAAAGTCTTGATTTAACAACTACTGATAAAGTTGTTACTGTAGATGTTTACTCTGATGTTGCTACATTTATACTAGCAAAAACCGCTTCGGGATTAAACGGAGAGGCAGAGTCTGCTACCGATGCAAGTCACGGTGGAACTGGTTGGGAAACTTTAAGCTTTGACTTTAATGACCCTAAAGACAATACTGCCGCTGCAAACGGTGTTTTTGGTAGAATTCTTTTCTTCCCTCTTTGGAATGGAGCTGGATGGGATCCTGCTGCTGTTACCACTACTCATTATGACAATATAAAAGGAATTGGATACACACCTCCAGTTGTCTATGATTTGTTAGAAGATTTTGAAACTACACTTCCTGCTGGTGCAATTGTTGCTGATGGAACAGAAGCTCCAACTGTGGTTGCTGACCCAGCTGCCAATGGTACTAATGGTGATGTTATGAAAATAGTAACCAGCACTGCTGGTGAATCATGGCAAAATTCTCAACTTTTCTTCCAAGATGAAGATTTAGATTTAACAACAGCTGATAAAGTGGTGACTGTTGATGTCTATTCAGATGTAGCTACTAGTATATTAGCAAAAGTAGCAAGTCCATTGAATGGAACTGCAGAATCTGCAACTGATGCAGCTCACACTGGATCTGGTTGGGAAACTTTAACTTTTGACTTCTCAGACCCTAAAGACAACACTGGAGTTGCTAATGATGTTTTTGGAAGAATCCTTTTCTTCCCTCTTTGGAATGGTTCTGGTTGGGATGATGCTGCAGTTACTACAACTTATTATGACAATATTAAAGGAATTGGGTATGAAAGCACACCTCCTCCATCAGGGAATAGTGTTACTGTAGCAACTTCTCAATCTTGGAATGGTTATGTAAATGCTTTCAATGTTTCAGATAATGGTTATGCATTTGGTTTTCCTTATGGTGCTGCAGATCTTAGAG
>CAJQMN010000093.1 GCA_905479435.1 uncultured Flavobacteriaceae bacterium
AACATATGTTATTAAAAAAACTTTTAGGTAAAAACAAATCAGTTAATATAAAGTTTATATTAATTGAAATTATTCTTGTCACTATTGGTGTACTTATGGCAATTGCAGTTAACAACTGGAATACCAATAGATTAATTAAAATTGAAGTTGATAATTATTTATTAGAAATTCGGTCTGAAATTCAAGGTGGAATAAAATATCAAAATAGAAATATAAAGAGGTTTGAATCTATGTCTAATGATTTGTTAAGAGTAATGAAAATTATTGAAAGAAATGATTTAGACTCTATTCCATATTTAAATAAATTGATATGGCCTATTGGAACTACTTGGCCAATTAGGTATGAATTACCCATTTTAGAAGAATTTATGGATAAAGATTATTTAAATACAGTTCAAAATGATTCATTAAAAAAAACATTAAAAATGTATAATAGAATCAAAGAAAGTGCTATTGGAATGGCAGCATTTAATGAAAAACAATACCTAGATAAAGTTGAGTCTTTCATAAATAAGAATATTGAATATCTTGAGATTATGGAAGGAGAAATTTGGGAGTCTAATAACATAAATAATCATCCAAGAATTAAAACAAATTTCAAAGAATTATTTAATGACTTGGAGTTTTGGAATATACTTACTCTTAAAACAGAAACTTTTTTTATAGAACTTAGCCACGTTAAAAGTCATAAAAGAACTTTTTTGTTGATTGAAAAATATTTGAATCAATATTTAGACAATAAATAATTTCAAATCAAGACAAACCATAGGCATATCTTCTTATTTAATTCAGTTATTTGGTATAAAAAAATACTATTAACAACAACCCGAGTTAGGATTACAGCTTAAACCGTTTGCTGTGATACGAACACGAGGCTTTTCTTCCGGGATACCACATTGGTCGGGTGCTAAGCAAGCCGTTTGTGTATTGACAAGTTGAAACACAGCTCCATCAAAAGCTAATTTGTAACGCCCAATGGTATTTTGTTGATATTCGACTTCTACTTCCACATTAGAACAGCCTAACTGTTTTTCGGCCAATTCCAGTATGTTCAATAAAGTAGAAGGTTGTAGGCGATGATCTGTATCTGAAGCGACCCAAAGCTGAAGGTTGAGCCTGTTTTCATGCCGTTGTACACCTCCACAATCTATGTAGTTACGCGTTACATTTCCTACCTCTGTAATATGAAAATGTTCAGGTACAAAATGCCCGTTAGCTAGTTGAAAACTAAGCGTATCTAAAGCACCAAGACTTTGTTTAAAAGATGAAAGCAACATGTTTAATTTTTTTATAAAGATACAATAGTTTTAAAAAATATCAGATGGCCCACACATTAAAAAAAAGAATATAATTTGTATATTCATTCTACAAACACAAATCAAATAAAAATGAAAAAATTATTTTACCTACTAGTAGTAGTAGTATTTATCTCTTGCGGACCTCAACAAAACAAAAATCAAGATATACTTCCTGGAAGACTTGGAAGTGAAAATTTAGCTTTAAAAAATGACAAAAGATTGAATCCTCAACTACTAAGCGGTCTTTCTGAATTTGGTTTAGATAGTATTGCCCCTCCCCCGCCTGTAAGTGTATCCTCTTCAGTGGAGGAACGACTCGAATTTATTGCAGCTTCGGAACCTCTTTATAGAGGCCTTTTTGCAGGCATATACCAATCCATTGATTTACCTAACAATGTAATTAATGAAACAAGAATAATAAAAGATGAAGACGGTAACGAAATTAAACTTTATATCAGTAAACCAAAAAATATTAGCGGTAAACTACCCAGTGTACTTCATATTCATGGTGGTGGAATGGCTATATTAACTGCAAATGATCCCAATTACATTCATTGGAGGCAAAGTCTAGCGGCCAAGAACCTAATTGTGGTGGGTGTTGAATTTCGAAACATTGGGGGTGTACTCGGTAATAATCCTTTCCCAGCGGGTCTAAATGACTGTGTCTACGCACTAAAATGGGTACACCAAAACAAAGAAGAATTAGGAATTTCAAAAATCATCGTATCGGGAGAGTCTGGAGGTGGTAATTTAACAATTGCAACTGCTCTAAAGGCCAAAGAGGACGGAATTATTGATTATATAGACGGTGTATATGCCCAATGCCCTTATATCTCAAACCTATATGATTACCAAGACAAAAAACTTAAATCTTTGGTTGAAAATGACACCTACTTTTTAAGGGTAGACATGCTTAATATAATGGCCTCTTTGTATGATGGTGTAAATAGTAAAAATCCACTTGCGTGGCCTTATCATGCCGATTTAGAAATGCTAAAAGGACTTCCCCCACATGTAATCTCAGTAAACGAACTGGATCCTCTGAGAGACGAAGGCTTAGAGTTTTACAATAAACTAAAAAACGCAGGAGTGTCTGCTAGAAGTAAAGTAATTAAAGGGACTGTTCATGCATCAGAAGGAATATTTCCAACAAAAATACCCGAAATACATAATAGTGCTTTGGAGGATATCAAAAATTTCGCTTACAGTTTAGAATAAATTGTGTCTGAACTAAATTTAAAAAAATTAATATCAATAGGCAGAGTACAACTTAAATTAACTTTTATTATATTTAGTTTTTAAAAACAATTAATTAAAATGAAAAAATTATTATTATTACTTTCTACAATCTTTTTGAGTTGTAGTCAAATTCCAACTGGTGAACTTAGTGGTGTTTTGGATGACAACAGTACTGAAGTTCAAATGACTAAAGAATTAATGGAAAAGTACGGTGAAGGTAAATTCCGTGAAATTGCAGATATGATTTCAGACGATTCTGGAGAATACTATTTTAATAATGTTAAAGTAGATAAAGAAGGGTGGCTTTCAGCAGCTGAAGGACATCATGATTTATTTGAGAACATTAAAAATGATAGTGAAGAAATAAATCTTACCTCTGCTAAATATAACAACGGAACAACATGGTCCATGGCCTGGTTTCAGTGGACAGGAAAGGGAAAATATACTGGTGAAGATGTAAAAATTATTGTTCATCATGGCTTTCGTTTTGAAAATGAAAAAATAGTCTCTGCGTATCATTTTTTTGATCCAAGTTTAATCGATAGAGAAGTTAAAGCTGCCGAAGGGGTAAACAAAAACTCCCAAAGAGTACTGGGCTTAGCAGAGTTAAAAGTTAATAAAGGATTTTCATCAACTGATGTGGAAGAGTTTTTAAAAAGGTTTAGCAAATTTGTTAGAGAGACAGAACCCGGCACATACGATTTTGGATACTTTATTTCTCCTGATGGGAAAAAAGTTAATCTAGTAGAAAAATATTTCACTTCCTCTGACTTTGTTCATCATTTAAATAATTTTGAAAAGAGTGATTATTCTAAAGAATTTATGACCCTTTTTACGTTAAATAAGGTAATCATTGCTGGTGATGCCTCAGATGAGCTTAAAGCTAAAGCCAAGGCTTACGGAGCAGAATTAAGACCTCAGATTGGCGGTTGGATTAATTAAACATACACCTCGCAAGGTGGGCGTAGGGAAGAAATTTAAAAACTAAAAACCGTTATACTGTTATAGTGTAAGGGTTTTTTTATTTTTGAGTATGTCAAAAAGAATTTTTTATCCTCTTTTATTGCTATGTATTCCATTAATTGGAATGTGGATTACTGACGAGATCAACTGGAGCCGACTCGACTTCATTATTATAGGTAGTTTACTTACTCTTCTGGGAGCTGGAATAAATTTTGTTATTAATTACACTAAAAACTCTAATAATAAAACCTTATATATTGGAATATTGGTTTTAATATTTTTGTTAATATGGGCTGAATTGTCTGTAGGTATATTCGATAGCCCTATTGCTGGAAACTAACTTAGATACAGGCCAAATTGTGCTTCGACCGTGAAAGTATTAATTGTTATTGAATATCTGAATTAAATTGAAAAAATTAATATCAAAACGAGAGAAAACTTAAATTAACTTTTATTATATTTAGTTTTTAAAAACAATTAATCATGAAAAAACTTCTCGTATTACTAGCATTCTCAATCTCTACGTTAGCATTAAGTCAATCTAAAGAACGAATTAGTTTACACGTTTTTGACTTACCAAGCGGAATCACCATCGAAGAATTTCAAAATGATTTAGACAGAGCTAATAAAATTTATGAAAAAAATGGTTTTGGGGCTAACAAATATAAAGTGTATCAAGTAAGTTCAGATGATGAAGCAAAAGAACATCGTTATATGTGGTTAAGCACTTGGGCAAACGACGAGGAATATAATAATGCACATTCTGAAGAAATAGATGATTTTTGGGAAAACTATTTCACAAAGAAATATGAAAAAATGTTAGATGATCATATCTATAGAAAATTTTTCTCGGTAAAGTAATACTAGGGTATTAGGCAATAACTTTATAAAAGGTTTACAGAAATGTGAACCTTTTTTTGATGTAAATAAATTTAGTTTTTATCTTTTTTTTTCAAGAGTACATTAAAACCATAAACTTGGTGAAGTATGGCAGCCATAAATGTAAGTACAATTGACTTTTGAGCAATTACTTGTAGCATCAGGTCTGCTTCGCTATATATTTTCCCTGGACCAATCTGAGGGCCAAAAAATATAATTCTCAAATAAACAAACAGCACAATACAAAAGGCTAAATAGCCTATAACATAGGAATTGCTGAGGAAATTAGAATGGTATACTGTAATGCTATGAAGAATACACAGAAAGAAGAGTGTTAGAAAGGCAAAATTTGCAAAAAACACGTGAGCTCCAAAGTGAAGATCATGAGGCACAAGACCAACTCCGGCATAAAAAAAACCTGCCAGTAAACCCACAGGCATAGTGATTTTTGAATACAATATAGATTTACTTGAGTCTTCAATAAAAGCGAATACTTTTTTAAAATTGTAGTAAAATAGCATTAAAGTTGCCCCAATTAAAATCAAACTTCCGTTAAACAAAAGCATAGATGGAGTGTTGTCTTTTTGAATAATTGCAGTGTTTATCTCGTCTGTATTTGTTTTTAGGCTCCCTAGTTCACTGAGAAAATTATGAGTAAAAGAATAATAATCTGATTGATAGCCAATAATTTCTTTATGTGAACCTGGGTAAATTAATGCAGCAATGACACAACAAAAAAAGAAGATTGTAATAGCGATAATAGGAAGCCGTACTAGATAAAATCTTATTTTTTTCATCATAAATTCATGTTAGAGTTAAATCCTATTTTTTTAAAAGTCAAACTTAACAATTCATAATCATTTTACACTATTTTTATTTTTTTCAAATTGATATAGTTCTCTTCCTAAGGCTGCTAAAAAAGGAATCCCTAGTTGATCGTATTCATACGTATTGTCATTGAAAATTTCATTTTTATTTGTTAGAATTGTTGCTGTTAAAAAAAACTCTATCCCGTTTCTATCTTTCACATAGGCCACATCTGTAGCAGTTCCATAGGCCAAGCCAACTTTATTGTAGATTCTTGTGGTGTTTGTCATTGCTCCTTTTTTATCGCCATAAATAAAGAATTTACCATAGCTATCAAAGAAAGTTTCCCGATCATAAAAAGGAATAGCTACCTCATTGGGAGTTCTACTCATCCAATATCTTAAAAAGAAATAATCTTCTGGTTCAATGGTAAATTGTTCCTTTTTACTAAAAACCTTTGGGAAAATTATTCGTTCAAGAATTTGATGTAACGCAATTATTGAAGCATAATTTTTTTCAGAAAAATCTATGGGCTCCTCAATTAGAGTTCCATCTTTTACATACCCTTTGCCTTTCAAAACCCCACTTAAATTAGTATTCTTTATTTTCTGATTAGATGTAATAGGGGCCTGATTGTAAATAGTGTCTCCATTTTGATTGAAAAAAATAAAACGAGGAGTACTGTTCTTGTTGTCAGCATCTGAAAACTTATGTGACAAATTAAAATTCGTAATGCCTATGTTATGAATAGCATTATTTGCATCATCTCTACCTATAAAATCAAATAGGTAATTGTATGCGGCATTGTCACTAACTAAAAAAATCTTTTTAATCAAATGAGCAATTGTTAACTTGTTTTTAGGATGCGTAGAATCAGTTTTCACAATCAGATTTTCACTGAATAAAACAGTGAAAGGTGTATCTGCTGTAATAGGAAACCCTTGTGATTGAAGCTTTCTTATTTTCTGGAGCGCAAGAATGGCTACAGGTAATTTTACTGTACTTGCTGGGTAAAAATATTGCTTAGCATTTTCTTGAAAAGCATGGCTTTCAAATCTTGGAAGACCAAGAGAGTCTCTGTGAATTCTAGTAAATAAAATCTGTACTTCGTGGCTATTTAAGGCTGAAAGTACTTTTTTAATAATGGGTTCTTTACTATCCTTTAAAATTTCATCAAGCAAACTACTATTTACAGGCTTAGAGTTACACCCAAAAACAAAACAAAATAAGAATATTGTGATTGATATAACTGGAAGTTTGACTAAATAAAACCTTGTTTTTTTCATGACAAAATATAATAAGAAAAACCAAAAATTCTTCAAGTAGTTAATATAAGAAATTCTTATCAAATTCTTTGTTAACTCGATTAATGAACGGAATTGTTTAGTAGACGCAATCTTTTAGTATATAATAACACTATAAAAATCATAAGTGATAAGGTTAGAAAACAAAAAAAACACCCAAATAAATTTATGAGTGCTTTTAATATTTTAGGAAGGGTGTGTTTTTTTACCAATAAAATTTAAATTAACAACTCTTAATTAAAGTCTACAAATAATAATAGGGAAACTATGAGAATACACCATAAAACACCTACTTTTTTAATAAATTATTTTTATCTATATTTAGGCATGCTTAACAAGAAATTATTATCACTATTTTTTTTATTTTTTGGAATATTTAATGGTTTATCAGACAATCCAAAAGTTATTGACACATTAGAAATTCATAACCAAATCAAATTATTTGGTATAAATGAAGAAGTTCTAAATTTTAAAACACATTTTTTTGGCAGTATCGTATTTAAAAATGATTCTACTATTTTCTACAATCCAAATGGAACTCTTCATTTATTTAAAATTCATTTAGGTGATAAAACTAAGGTGTCTAAAATATCAACATCTGTTTATAGCGGACATAACTTTAATAGACTATTATTCACTAACAATGACATCATTTACAGTTTTGGAGGAATAGGTTTATTTAACTCATTTCCTGGACTAATTTACTTTGATTTATCTCTAGGTGAGTGGCTAAAAAAAGAAATAAAAAATTATCCCGATGATGCAAAAAAAATTATAAGTTCTTGGAAAATAGGAAACAAGATTAAGTTTCTTTTTAGTCGTTATTCCGAAGTTAAAGGAAATGACACCAATGAACTCACTGATTTTTCTTTTGGTGAGTTAGACCTTTCAAAATTTGAATATATTGAACTTTTTTCCTTCAAAGATTCATATACACAATTATTATATACTTCAGAATTAGATTTAAACACAGGGGGTTACATTTATGATTCAGACTTTTACTCTATTCACGGATATCACAAAGATGATGATAGGGTTGAATACTTAATTTTTGACAAAATTAAGGGAACCTTAAACCGAACTTCAATATTAGATGCCATTGGAAGAGTAAATGGTGTGTCATATCTCTACATCAAGGATTCTTCTATTTATCACAGAGATCTAGATGGTAATATTGAATCCTTTGATATTAATTCAGGATCAATAATACATAGCAGGCCATTATATGAGCTATACAAATCAAAAGTCAATAATACTTTATTCTATTTCTATGTAACCACAACAATAATAATTGTATGCTCATTGTTTTTATTTTTCTTTAGAAGAAAAAAGAAAAAATTATCAAATAGCTCAATACAAAACCTATTAGTTCTAGAAAAAAAGTTTTTAACTATAAAGCCAACTACTATTTCAAAAGAAAAATTAGATGAATTAATGGGGATATCACATTACTCTTATGAAACTATAAAAACAAGGAGAAGTTTGATTATTAATCAAATTAACCAAAATGGTAATTTAAAAATAGAGAGAGTCAGAAAAGAGAACGATAAAAGGTTTTTTGATTATAAGATAAGTTAATTACTAGAACAATATTGAATAGGGTCTATCATTAACTTAAATATGATTTAAATAGATCATAACAATACATAGTTTTGCTATTCAAATAAAATACAGTGGCAACAGATTTGGGAGCCATAACCTATATTATTTATCAATTGAATTTTGAATAACTGATTCAAAAGTTTCATCATAATCTTTTCTCAGTGTTCCCATTATTCTGTCCCAAAACAGTAAGTATAATCCATAATTCCCATCAAATTTTTTATGATGTAGATTATGAGCTACTGAGGTATTAATCCATTTACCAAACCAATGCTTATGAAATCCTTTAGGGTAAATTTCAAACCCCAAATGACCATAAACATTATACAATATCTGAAAAAGAAAAAACATCCCTAGAGCTGGAGCATATAAAGGAATTGTAAATGCTAAAAAAGGATGAATTCCTACTTCAATAATTGCTTCAAAAGGATGAAAAGCATAGGCTGTCCAAGGTGATGGGTTTGTAGATTTATGGTGTACTAAATGAACGTATTTAAATAAGGTTGGGTGATGCATAATTCTATGCCACCAATAAAACCAAGTGTCGTGAACGATAAGCATCCAAAAAAATGAGAAGATTAAATAAGGGTACCCATATTCATCAATGTCCTTATACGTATTTGTGAGGTGATTAAACTTAACAAACGTAAAAATAATAACAGTTGCAAAGATGGTAATGGTAATTAGAGACCAAAAGACATCTCTTTTATAATCTGTTAGTTTTGGAATCTTCTTCTGAATCTTTCTATACCAAAGTGGTTTTTTTAAGATCACATAAAACAAAACAAAGCTTATACTCGCAAATGCAAAATATCTAAACAGTATGGTAGAAGTTACTTTGGTCCAAATTTCAAAAGTGATGTCCATTAAACCAAGGGCTTTTAGAGTACGTTATCAATTATATCCTGAACAACTTCTTGATTTAATAAGGTACTTGTATCCCCTAAACTATCTGTTTCATTGCAAGCAATTTTTCTTAAAATCCTTCTCATAATTTTACCAGAGCGTGTTTTAGGCAACCCATGGGTAAATTGCATTTTGTCAAGTTTGGCTATTGGGCCTATTCTATCTGTGATTAATTGATTGATTTCAGTTCTTAAGTTGTCATGGTTTCTAGTTTCACCTGTGTCTTTTAATGTAATATATCCATACAAAGCACTTCCTTTAATATCGTGCGGAAAACCAACAATAGCAGATTCTGCAACTGCAGGATGTTCATTAATGGCATCTTCTATAGGTGCAGTACCTAAGTTATGACCAGATACAATGATTACATCATCTACTCTTCCAGTAATTCTATAATACCCGACTTCATCTCTTAGTGCCCCGTCTCCAGTAAAATACTTATTGTCAAATGCTGAAAAATATGTTTCTTTATAGCGTTGATGATTTCCCCATATGGTCCTAGCAATACTAGGCCAAGGAAATTTAATACATAAACGACCCTCTACTTGATTTCCTTTCAATTCATTTCCATTTTCATCCATCAATGCAGGTTGAATGCCTATAAATGGTAAGGTTGCATAGGTGGGCTTCGTTGGAGTTACATAGGGTATTGGAGAAATCATTATTCCCCCTGTTTCTGTTTGCCACCAAGAATCGATAATAGGACTTTTCTTTTTACCAATATTTTCATTGTACCAATGCCAAGCTTCTTCGTTGATCGGTTCCCCAACAGAACCTAAAACTTTTAATGACGATAAATCATAATGATCTATTACATCTGTACCTTGTTTTGCTAATGCTCTAATTGCAGTTGGCGCTGTATAAAATTGATTGACTTTATGCTTTTGAACAATGTCCCAAAAACGCCCATAATCTGGATAACTTGGAACTCCTTCAAACATCACTGTGGTAGCACCATTTGCCAATGGACCATACACAATATAGCTATGTCCTGTAATCCAACCAATATCAGCGGTACACCAATACACATCATTTTCTTTATACTGAAATGCATTTTTAAAGGTATAAGCAGTGTACACCATATATCCAGCAGTGGTATGCACCATTCCTTTAGGCATCCCTGTAGACCCTGAGGTATATAGAATAAATAATGGGTCTTCCGCATCCATTATTTCTGGAGCACAGACATCAGACGCTTTCGCTAATAATGGTGCTAACCATTGATCTCGACCAGCTTTCATATAGATCTCCGTTTTTATTCTTTTGGCAACTAATACCGTTTCTACACACGAGCAACTTTCAAGGGCTTCATCTACAATCCCTTTTAAGTCTATGGTTTTTGACCCTCTATAAGACCCATCTGAAGTAATCACCATTTTACAATCTGAATCATTAATTCTAGTGGCTAAAGCTGCAGCTGAAAAACCAGCAAATACAACAGAATGAATGGCGCCAATTCTAGCACATGCCAAAACAGAAATAGCCAATTCTGGAATCATAGGAACATAAATACAAACTCTATCTCCTTTTTTTATGCCTTGTTCTTTTAAAACATTTGCAAATTTGTTAACGCGTTTATAAAGTTCATTATAGCTTATATGTTCGGCAACTTCATCTGGATGATTAGGTTCAAATAAGATCGCTGTTTTATTTCCTCTAGTTGTTAGATGCCTATCAATACAATTCTCTGTAATATTTAATTTAGCTCCTTTAAACCATGAAATTTCTGGTTTTGAAAAATCCCAATCTAATACAGCATCCCACTTTTTACGCCATAAGAAATGTTCTTCTGCTATTTCTTCCCAAAAACTTTCGGGTTCACGAACAGACTTTCTATACACTTGATAATATTCTTCGAGGTGTTTAATGTGATAGTTACTCATGGTAATGTATTTGTATTTGGGTCTATTATTGGCTCCTAACTAGAAGTTGTTTACGCAATGAAAAGTATTCATTTCCTTTTACTTGAGCAAGTAAATGTTAATTCCTATTTCTAATATTTTAAATTAAGAATGTGTAGCTTCTCCTACACCACTAGGAATTCTAATATTTGTAACAATTTCTTGAACTTCTAATGGTGGATCTGGTGTAAATTTAGAGATGATTATAGACACTATAAAATTTATGATCATTGCCACAGTTCCAAAACCCTCAGGTGATATTCCTAACCACCAATCTTCCTTTGTACCTCCACCAAACCAATTAAACTTGAACTTTAGCATATAAAAAAGCATTGCCAAAACACCTACAACCATACCTGAAATGGCACCTTCTTTGTTCATTTTCTTTGTGAAAATTCCTAAAATAATTGCTGGAAAAAAAGAGGCTGCTGCTAATCCAAATGCTAATGCTACAGTTGCAGCAACAAAATCTGGCGGATTGATGCCAAAATATCCTGCAACACAAACTGCAACAACTGCAGACAACCGAGCTGCTACTAATTCTCCTTTCTCTGAAATATCTGGTTTTATCATTTTCTTAATCAGGTCATGGGATACAGATGCAGAAATTACCAACAATAATCCAGCTGCTGTAGATAATGCTGCTGCTAATCCTCCGGCTGCAACTAATGCAATTACCCAGTTTGGTAAGCCCGCAATTTCTGGATTGGCCAATACCATAATATCTTTGTCTACTATTAATTCATTTTTTGAGGGATCTGCTAGATATTGAATTTTACCATCATTATTTATATCATTAAAAGATAACAATCCGGTCTCCTCCCATGTGCTAAACCAACTTGGCATATTTTTATATTCTTTATTGTTTACAGTTTCTATCATATTTGTACGTGAAAAAACTGCTATAGCAGGAGCTGTTGTATATAAAATCATAATAAATAATAATGCCCAACCTGCAGATTTACGTGCATCAGACACTTTTTTTACAGTAAAAAAACGAACTATTACATGAGGTAATCCAGCAGTCCCTACCATAAGAGCAGCAGTAATAAAAAATACATCTAGCTTAGATTTACTTCCTGAGGTATATTCAGCAAAACCAAGATCCCTGTGCAAACCATCTAATTTGTCTAACAGATATACTCCATTTGCATCTTGTCCACCAAACCCAATCTGTGGAATTGGATTTCCTGTCATTTGAATAGAAATAAAAATTGCGGGAACCATAAAAGCAAAAATGAGAACACAATATTGTGCCACTTGCGTGTAGGTTATTCCTTTCATGCCTCCTAAAACTGCATAAAATAAAACAATAACCATCCCTATGATAACTCCTGTATTTATATTTACTTCTAAGAATCTTGAGAACACTAACCCTACCCCTCGCATTTGTCCTGCAACATAAGTGAACGAAACTATCAAGGCACAAAATACCGCAACAGATCTAGCAACATTTGAATAATAACGATCTCCAATAAAATCTGGAACTGTGAATTTGCCAAATTTTCTTAGATAAGGAGCTAATAATAGCGCTAACAACACATAGCCTCCAGTCCAACCCATTAAATAAACAGACCCATCATATCCATTGAAAGAGATGATTCCTGCCATAGAAATAAAGGATGCTGCAGACATCCAATCTGCGGCTGTAGCTAAACCATTAGCAAGTGGTGAAACTCCACCTCCAGCAACATAAAATTCTTTGGTAGACCCTGCTCTTGACCAAATAGCTATGCCTATATACAAAGAAAATGTAATCCCTACCAATACCCATGTCCAAATTTGTAAATCCATAATTAACTCTCTAAATTATATTTAGCATCCAACTTATTCATCAATCTTACATACACAAAGATTAAAATAGTAAATACATAAATTGAACCCTGTTGCGCAAACCAAAAACCAAGTTTAAACCCGCCAATTCTAATACTATTTAATTCATCTACGAATACAATTCCAAAGCCATACGAGACAACAAACCAAATTGACAACAAGATTGCCACATACTTTAAGTTTGTTTTCCAGTATTTTTTTTGATCACTTTTTTTCATTAAAATAATTTTTATTTTTCAAGTAAACATTAAAATAAAGATATAGAAAACATATTAAAGCAACCTATTGTAGTATAATTAAGTAAATTATCTGTGAGTTCAACTTAAATATCAAAAAAAATTAATTTGTAACTTGTCAAAATATTTTGTCAAAAAATGGAAACTTACGCAAATGTTTTACTGATTGCCTTACCAAGTTTTATGGTATTGATTTTAATTGAAATTATTTACGGAATTTGGAAAAAAGACCTCACCTATAATTTAATGGATACCATTTCAAGTTTAAGTTCTGGAACAACCAATATGATCAAAGATCTCTTAGGAATTGGTTTTATAATTATTACCTATCCTTACATATTAGAAAATATTGCCTTGATAAAACTAGAGGAAAGTATTGGCTTATATGTCATTGCTTTAATCTGTATGGATTTTGCAAGTTATTGGAACCATAGATTAAATCATTCCATTAATGTTTTTTGGAACAGACACGTAGTGCATCACAGTAGTGAAGAATTCAATTTAGCGTGTGGGCTTCGCCAAAGTATCTCAAAAAATCTTATTGGTTTTGGAGCATTGTTTTTAATTCCAGCAGCGCTCTTTGGAGTACCACAAAAGATTATAATTATTTTGGCTCCTTTACATTTATTTGGCCAATTTTGGTATCATACGCGTCATATAGGTAAGCTAGGTTTACTAGAGTATATACTTGTAACTCCCTCTCAACATAGAGTTCATCATGCAATAAATCCAGAGTATGTAGATAAAAACCTTTCTGCTATTTTCTGTATTTGGGATCGAATGTTTGGAACATTTCAAGAAGAATTGGATGAAAAACCTTGTGTTTATGGAACATTGAAACCTGTTCAAACCTGGAATCCAATTATTATAAACTTTCAACACAACTGGGGATTAGCAAAAGATGCATGGCGCGCTAAGAACTGGTTAGATAAATTTAAATTATGGTTTATGCCAACAGGCTGGAGACCAAAAGATGTAGCCGAACGTTTTCCAATAGCTATAGTAGAAAATGTCTATTCACAAGAAAAATATGCACCAAAATACTCAACACTTCATAAGTTTTATGCTATTTTTCAGTTTGTTTGTATCAACATCTTTATTTATGTTTTGCTTACCAATTTTGGAGCCCTTAGCCTAAATACACAACTTAGCTTTGGACTCCTTATTTCTACAACTATTTTTGGCTTTACCTCATTGTTAGATGGTCATAAATGGGCTTTTTTCTTTGAAATTTCAAGGGGTATTTTAGGACTACTATTTTTAGTATATCCTACTGAATTTTTTATGTTAGAAATTAATTTTCCTTTTACCATTTTCCTTGGTATGTATTTCTCACTATCAATCTTAACAACATGTTGGATGTATCAGTCACCTCCGGAACGTTCATTAAAAGCAGCATAATTAAATTTTTGAGTTCCCTGCTATGAAGAAAAAAATATTTTTTTTTTTAAAAATTGTTGTTGCTTTTATCGTATTGATTTTAAGCGCTTCAATATGCTCTTTTTGGTATGTCAATAAAACATTTATAAGTTTTGAAGACGGATACGAAAACCGAACTGATATTCCTGAATTAACTATTAACGGATACACCTTCCTAGACAGAAATAGTAATAGTACATTAGATGTTTATGAGGATGACAGAGAAGCAATAACTGACCGAGTTCTTGATGTGCTATCTCAGATGACTCTGCAAGAAAAAATTCACCTACTCAAAGGAGCTGGAATGGCATCAACTATAGGTATGACAAAACCTGGTGGTATTCCTGGAGCTGTTGGTGCAATTGTTCCTACACCTAGGCTAGGAATTCCAACTGTTCATCTATCTGATGGCCCAGCAGGTTTAAGAATAGAACCTAGTAGAGAGAATGATGATAAAACTTATTATTGTACAGCATTTCCTATTGCTACATTATTAGCTTCCTCTTGGAATGAAACCTTAGTTTATGAAGTAGGTAATGCAATGGGAAGAGAAGCCAAAGCATATGGGATAGATGTTATTTTAGGCCCTGCTGCTAATATCCATAGACATCCTCTATGTGGAAGAAATTTTGAATATTTTTCTGAAGACCCCTTACTGTCAGGATTTATGGGTGCTTCCATTGTAAATGGAATTCAAAGTAATGGAATTGGTACTTCAGTAAAACATTTTGTAGCTAATAATCAAGAAACAAATAGAGTATTAAATGATGTAATTGTTTCAGATAGAGCTATGCATGAAATCTATTTAAAAGGGTTTGAACATATTGTAAAGCGCTCACAACCATGGACTATTATGTCTTCTTACAATAAAATTAATGGAGTCTATACCTCAGAAAGCGAATGGCTTCTTACCAATATTTTGAGAAATGAATGGGGTTTTAAAGGCTTAGTAATGACCGATTGGTTTGGGGGTAAAAATTCTTCGTCTCAAATATCTGCAGGAAATGACTTATTAGAGCCTGGAACCAACAGACAATGGAAAGCTTTAACTAAGGCGGTAAAAAATGGAGAATTATCAATGGATGCGATCGATAGAGCTGCAAAACGGATTTTAACCCTGATTTTCAAAACTAAAAAAATGCAAAATTACAGGTTTAATAATACCCCAGATTTAAAAAAACACGCAGGTATTACAAGAAATTCAGCTGCTGAAGGAATGGTTTTATTAAAAAATGAAAATTCTTTACCTTTTACAAATGAAAAAAATATTGCTTTACTTGGAATAACATCATATGAATTTATTGCTGGAGGAACTGGATCGGGAGATGTTAATGAAGCCTACACAATTTCTTTAGAAGAAGGATTTTTAAATGCTGGATTTAAAATTAATAAAACTGCCAAAAAAATTGTTGAATCACACCAAAAAGTTAATTCTGATGGCTTCGTAAAACCTCAAGGTCTAGACGCTATATTTTCTCCATTCTCACCCCCAGAAATCATCTATACAACAGATCAAATTAATAATATAGTCGCAACATCGGATATTGGAGTTTTAACCATAGGGAGAAACTCAGGTGAAGGCGGGGATCGTTCAGAAAAAGATGATTTTCTATTAACAAAAACTGAGCAGGAAATGATCGTTAAGTTCACGGATGCTTTTCACAAAAAAAATAAAAAAGTAATCGTAGTCCTAAATATTGGTGGAGTTATTGAAACCGCAACTTGGAAGCATCTTCCCGATGCCATTCTTTTGGCTTGGCAAGGTGGGCAAGAAGGTGGTAATTCAGTAGTGGATATTCTCTCAGGAAGAATAAACCCAAGTGGAAAATTGCCTATGACATTCCCTGTAAAGTTATCTGACCATGAATCACATAAAAATTTTCCCAAAAACCCAAAAATGATTACTCTTGAGGGGCTTGTAAAAAATTTGATATTCCCTCCAAGTGAAACTCCAAAAGCAGATAAGGTAAAAGATGAAGATTACACCTTTTATCATGAAGATGTTTTTGTAGGATACAGACATTTTGATTCAAAAAATTTAGAAGTATCCTTCCCTTTTGGCTTTGGACTTAGCTATACTAATTTTGAATATAGCCCAATGAAACTGAAGATTAAAAATGACACCATAAATATTTCATTAAATATTAAGAATATTGGCATATTTCCCGGTAAAGAAGTAGTTCAATTTTATACTGAAAAAGTAAATTCAACAATAAAAAGACCTACTCAAGAATTAAAATCTTTCGCTAAAACAAAACTCTTAGAAAATAATGAATCTATTAACATTTCTGTTAAAATTCCGATTAAAGAATTGAGTTATTGGAATGAAACAATAAATGATTGGTCATTAGAAAAAGGGGTTTACAAAATTAAAATAGGAGAATCATCAAGAAGTATTAGACAAGTCCTC
>CAJQMN010000094.1 GCA_905479435.1 uncultured Flavobacteriaceae bacterium
CCAAAATCTGTATCGGATATACTTTTCAATTCAGTTAATGACATGGTATTACCATACCCTTTCTTTAAGCGATATAGTTCAATTTTTAAGTTTTCAATGCGTTCAGCATGCGCCTCAGAATGTATTAAATTATTCATCTCTGATGGATCATTTTGAAGATCATAAAATTCCCAAACATCAATATCATAATAAAAATGTATCAATTTATAGCGTTGGTTTCTTATTCCATAATGTGGTTGAACACGATGATAGTATGGATATTCATAGTAATGGTAATACATAGATTGTCTCCAATCTTGTGGAGTTTCTCCTGTTAAATTGGAAAAAAAACTGTTTCCTTGAATTGCTTCAGGAACAGAAACACCTGCCATTTCTAATAAGGTTGGTGCAAAATCAATATTTGTAATTATATCATTCACAATAGTTCCTGGTTTTATTTTTTCAGGATAACGAATAACAAAAGGCATACGTAACGCTTCTTCATACATAAAACGTTTATCAAAAAATCCATGCTCACCTAGAAAAAATCCTTGATCAGAGGCATAAATTACAATTGTATTTTCCTCAAGGTTATTCTCCTTTAAATAAGCTAATACTCGACCAATATTATCATCTACAGATTTTATAGTAGCCAAATAATCTTTAATGTATTTCTGGTATTTCCATTTACGAATATCTTCATCAGACAACTCCTCTGAAGGAGCTACTATTTCACCTGGTTTAAATCCAAATCGTAGCCATTTACCACGTTCTTTCTTGGAAAGTGTAACTGGGGGTGCCATTTTCATATCTTTTCTACTAAAATAATCCATCGTCATTTCAGTGTTCCCTGCAGTCAATTCTCTGCCGCTGTAATTATCATTGAAAGTAGCGGGATAAGGCATTTCTATATTACTCCATAGGTCTTCATATTTGGTATCTGGAGCCCATTCACGATGTGGTGCTTTATATTGTAATAACAAACAAAAAGGTTCATTTTTATCTCTTACATTGAGCCAATCTATAGCAAAGTCAGTGGTTAAGTTTGTTGCATATCCTTTTTCTTTTCTAGGTTGACCGTTGTCATTGTATACAGGATTCCAATATAAGCCTTGTTGCCCTTGAGCTACGTGATATTTATAATAATCAAAACCAACTGGTTTGGAGGCTAAATGCCATTTACCAACCAAAGCTGTTTGATACCCTGCCTTTTTTAATGCTTGTGGGTAGGTCCATTGTTTGCTGTCAAAAACTCCTCCTTTATAATTTTTATAATAACCATTTACATGACTGTATTTCCCTGTAAGAATTGATGCTCTACTAGGGCCACAAATAGCATTTGTACATAAGGTATTGGTTAATATAGCTCCCTCATTTGCAATGCGATCTATATTGGGGGTTGGGGCTAATGCTTTAAAAATTCCACCATAAGCAGATATCGCATTGGTTGCGTGGTCATCTGAAAAGATAAATACAATATTGGGTGGTTTTTTTGAATCAATCTCTTTTTGACCATAATTCTTTAGGGTTGACAAAAGAAATACTAAAAGAAATAGTTTGTTTAAGGAGTGCACATATTTAATTTTAGAGCTATTAAAACGCTGATAAAACCAAACATATTATATGTCTGGTTTTATCAGCGTTAAGAGCTAAATACTTAGCTATTGTTTGATAATTTTTTTAGAATAGATAGTACCATTGTCAATTTTGATTAAATGAATACCAGATGAAAGTTCTGAAATATCAACTTGATTGGTATTAAAGACTTCCTTTTCTAAACCTCCTAAAATAGAGTATACTTTTATTGATTTAATATTTTCAACTCCTTTAATAGAGATCATATCTGATGTAGGGTTTGGATAAATTGATAATGACATCAATTCTTGTTCTGAAACACTAAGACTGCTATCAAAATTAAGACTAACCTCATCGATATACATCAGTTCACTTAGATTAGTAGGTTCTGCAGTTGTTCCCCCAAATTTAGAAAACTTTATTCTAACTTTTCTCTCAATATCATTTGTAAAAGTACCTGTTTGTTGCATCCATTCGTTAGCAGTAGTTGGCTGTGTTGTAACTACGGTTTGAACGGTCTCCCAAGTACTATCGTTATCATCATTAGTCATAATTTTAAAGGTAGGTTCATAATCTCCAGTATTACCCCAAGAGACTACTACTGCCCATCGTGTCCAAAAAGACCAGTTGTAAGTTCCAGCTGGAAGTGTTATTGTTTGATTAATAAACTGTCCGTCTGGACCCCCTTTTTTAAATAACTTAAACATTCTGTCTTCAGAATAACAATCTCCATTAGTAGCAGAAGTAGGAGCATAGGAGCCACCAACTCCAGCTCCCCAACCCCCTAAAACGGGGAAATTTCCACTACCATCTACACCCGTATCAGGGTCTACCGCTGTGGTATTAACACCACCATTCACTAAAAATTCTAGACCTGGTGCAAGCGCAACAAAATTAACTGTAACGGTACTTGTTGTTGTTCCATCTTGAGCAGTAATAAGAATAGATGTTGTTCCAGGAAGACTTGTTGCATCTGTAACATCACTAGTAGCACTTGCGTCTGTTGTTGTTGCTACTACTGTAGGAACAGTAGTTGTTCCTTCTGGTAAAAAGACATCATAGTTAGTTTCTAATGGAGAAAACCCAGAAATTGTAGTACCATCAACCGTCAAATCTGATAATGAAGTGTCATCAGTTACGTTTCCTAATCCACTTGCAAAATTTAGACTTACATCATCAATAAACCATAATTCATTAAGATTTGATGGTGCTGCATTTGTTCCGCCAAATTTAGAAAACTTTATTCTCACCTCTCTTTCTATGCTATTGGTATAGGTTCCAGTTTGTTCAACCCAAGTATCAACAGTAGTTGGTTGAGTTGTCACAACTGATTGAACTTCTTCCCATGTACTATCGTTGTCGTCATCAGTTAAAATTGTGAACTTAGGCGTACTGTCTTCGGTATTATCCCAAGATACTAGTTCTGCCCATTTAGTCCAAAAAGACCAATTGTAATTTCCGGGAGGAAGGGTTACTGTTTGGGTGACAAATTGCCCAGAATTACCCCCGACTTTAAACATTTTAAACATTCTATCGTTAGAATGACAATCTCCATTGACAGTAGAAGCCGATGCATAAGCTCCTCCACCTCCGCTTCCCCATCCCCCTAATTGGGCTGGAAAATTACCGCTACCATCTACACCAGTGTCTGGTGTGGTAGTATTTGCTCCAGTAGCTGTATTAATGCCAGGATTAACAAGAAATTCATCACCAACCTCCTGGGCGCTAATTGTTAAACTAAACAAAAAAGTGAAAGCTATAAAACAGCTATACACTATTGTTTTCATTGAATTTTGAGTAATTTTTTTTGTCATAATTTATTTATTTAGTTGTTTCTTTTATAGTTTTGCCACAATAGCATTTTTTCTTCACCTAGATTTCCTTTTAATTTTCCGTATAGTTTATTGTATACGTTTTTCAATTTAGCTTTTTTTGTTTCCGGGTTGTCTTGATATTGCTCTTTGATTATCAAAACTTTTTGGAAACGCTCTAATTGAATTTGATAAACTTTAGTTTGTTCTTCTTTATTTAAAGAAAGCGCCTTAGTCATTGTATTTGTTAAAGTTGTTGCTCTTTTTATTGGATTTTCTTGAGCATATGCTCCAAGAGAAATAATTATTAATAACGTAAATACTACAAGTTTTTTCATTATAGATATATTATAATTCATATTATAAAACATATACAAAAACTTATGTATCAAAGTTATCTTTCGTTAGAACCTCTAGCTATTACTTTTGAGGATAAACCTATAAAATTTGAGGATAAGTAATGTAATATGTTAATTCCTCATAAAAATATGTAGACAATAATGGCTAATGGTTCACAATTTGTTCAGAAAGTTAAATTAATTAACCAATCGATATGGTTTTAATCTTTATTAGTCTTAATGATAGGAATTAAACTTTTCTAAAGGTTTATTTTTCCAACTAATACCTGGTTGCCATTTAGGGGCTTTTACTTTACTTAGATAGTTGTCTAAGAGTACCTCTAGTTGTGAAGCTTTTTCAGGAAGTGATGCTGCTAAATTATTTTTTTCTTTAATATCGTTTTTGATATCAAAAAGGAGCAATTTATTGTTATTGTAAAATTTGATCAGTTTAAAATTATTTACAATAATTGCAGAATGCGCTCTTTTAATTGCGATCCCATTTTCATAAGGAACATGAAAAATTAATCCCTCAGAAATACGGTTAACATTCCCTTTGCCATCTTTGGTAAGTATATTTTTTAAACTTCCACCATCTAAATCATCTTTTAACGGCAATGTATAACCAGCTATATCTGTAATGGTGGGTAATAAATCTGAAAATGTGATTGGAGTTTTAGCTTCTAATCCTGCCTTAATTTTAGGCCCAGCAATAATAAAAGGAACTCTTATGCCGCCCTCCATGGCATCCCACTTCCCTCTACTAAGTGGAAAATTAGATCCTTCTTTATAAAATCGTTTAGGTGGCATTACTGGGACAGCACCATTATCTGAGGTATAAATAATATAGGTATTTTCTTCTAAACCTAATGCTTTAACACGGTCTAATACCATTCCAACACCAGTATCTAAGTCTTCAGTCATTGCTGCAAACCCCTCGTGTTTTTGATATTTCCCTTTAGGTTTGTTTTTGTATTTTTCTAATGTTTTCTTTCTAAGCATAATATCAGAATGAACTGCATAATGTGATATCTGTAAGAAAAAAGGTTGTTTAAGTTTGGCTTTTCTTTCAACAAAATCTATGGCCTTTTTAGTAGTACTAAATATTTTTTTTGGATCTTCAGAAATATTATTTTTCCATTGTTTTTTATTGGATCTAAAATCAAATCCTCCATCTTTATTTCCAGTAATTCCATCACTTTCATCATATCCAAGAACAGCAGGGTCTACATCGATACCCCATTTACCGAAATGAGCCGTTTTATAATTAGCGTTTATGTTTTTTAAGAGCTTTGGAATTGTATATGAGGTTTCGTGCTGTATATGATTGGTGTTCATGCCAACTCTAATCATTTTGAGTCTAGCTGGTGTTTGCCCAAATTGAATACTGTATCTAGATGGAGAACATACTGGAGCACTGGCATAGGCAGAAGAAAAACGCATACCTCTGTTGGCTAATGCTTCAACATTAGGTGTATGATGATAGTCGCTTTTTGACCAGGTTTCATTATCCATCATCTGAACTGAAGTTCCGTTCCAGCCTTGATCATCAGTTAAGATTAAAATAAAATTTGGAGCTTTATCTTTTGTGGATATTTTGGCGGGTTTACAACTAAAATATAACAATCCAACCAAACCTATAATAGCAAATACTTTGTGATTATTTTTCATTTTATAAACGTTCATTGTAATTCAAATAATTTTTAACACTTATTTTTTATTAAAAACCAAGATAGCTCTATTGCTATTTGCAACCGATTTAAAATTGAGATTAGCAAATAATGAACCCCTATACATACTAGTCTTAATAATACACCACTAAATAAATAAATAAACAACGCCTATGAGTTTAAATTTTATCCAATACAGTTTACTATTTGATATTACACATAATTGTTAAATATTCAGTTGGTGAGGAATTATTTAATACTCTTCACTATACTCTTTAGGTGATTTACCATAGTGCTTTTTAAATAGGGTACTGAAATATTTTGGATTGTTAAAGCCAGATGCATAAGCAACATCACTAATTCTAACCGAGTGGTTAGCTTTGAGTAGCTCTGAGGCATGATTTAATTTGATCTTTATCACTAAATCTACAGGAGACATATTGGTGAGTCCTTTTAATTTCCGAAACAGATTTGATCGACTAAGACCGGTTTTATCGGATATCAAATTAATAGAAAACTCACTATTGGTAATGTTGCTTTTGATAATGTCTACAACGTCAGATAAGAAATTTTCATCAGCTGATTTTGATTTAATTTTTCCTTTAGATGTAGGGCTCAAAATTTCATTGATTGCTTGCCTAGAATTAATTAGGTTATTGGCCATTGCAATTAATATTTTCATATTAAATGGTTTTTCTAAATAAGCATCGGCCCCAATTTCAAGACCTTCAATTTTATCATCAAGACCACTTAAAGCTGAAATCATTATTATAGGAATATGGCTGGTTTGAAAATTTGTTTTTATAATGTTACATAACTCTTTACCACCCATATCTGGCATCATAACATCCGTGATAATTAAATCTGGATTTTTTGCCAAGGCTATTAAAAGCGCTTCTTTACCATTTGGAGCATCTAAAACTATATATTTTTTTTCTAATTCAGCTTTAATAATCAATCTTAAATCTTTGTTATCCTCAACTAGTAATATGCGTTTATTATCAGTAATACTATCCTCTAGCGAGATGGGTTCAAATAAATTAGAATTTTCAATTAGGATTTCATTTTCATTATAATGTTCGCTTCCCATTTTTAAGACTACTGTGAATGTTGAGCCTAAATTTTCCTTACTTATAAATTTAATATTTCCGCCGTGTAATTCAACAATTTTTTTCGAAATCATTAACCCAATACCTGAACCACTAATTCCTTTATTGTTAATATTTGTTCCTCTTGTAAATCTTGAAAAAATTAATTTTTGTTCTTTCTCAGGGATTCCAAATCCGTTATCTATAAAGTCTATTGTTATCTCTTTTTTACTTTTTGTTGCCTTAATTTCAATTTTACCACCATCCTCACTGTATTTTATAGCATTAGAAATTAAATTATAAAAAATTCGAGACATTTTATTTTCATCGATCCAGATATGAACTTTTGGAACTGAAACGATAATATCAATAGACTTTTTATTGAGTAATGGTTCTACTTGAGCTACAGTTCTGTGAATAATTTCCTTTAATTCAACTTTTATTATTGATAATTTAAGCATTCCTCGATCTGCTTTTTGAAAGTCTAAAAGCTGAGTTACATATTCATTTAAATTTTGTGTATTTCGATGAATTAGATCTATGTTATTTTGAAAATTATTTTTTTCGGAAAGTTGAGAAACTAACAGTTGAATTAAAGTAACTGGAGTTCTTATATCGTGAGCTACTTCTGTAAAAAACTTTATTTTATTGTCATTAAATTTTTGAATGGCTCTAGATTTCCTCATGAGAAAAAATATATAGATAAGGCCACTTCCAAACAACACATAGAACATAAACGCTAGGTGACTTAGCCAAAAAGGATTTTTAATAATAATATCAATGTGAAATGATTGTATTGAAGAAATACCATCAACATTTGTAGCTTTAATATCTAGTGAATACTTCCCAGGAGGTAGTTTTGAATAAACAATACCAGTACTGTTTTTAGATTCATTTACAGTTTGATCATACCCTTTTAATTGCCAATAAAAAGAATGCTTTTTTGAGCCATGGAAGGTGGGGGCTTCAAAGTCAAAACTCAATGAGTTTTGATTGTAATTAAGCGCTATTTTATCTAGGTAATTTATGTTTTTTTCAATCATAGTAGAATCGGCCAAAACACCATTAATTTGGAAGTCTGAAATATAGATTTTTGAAATCTCTTTCTCTTTGGGGATCTCTAAAGGATTAAATAGCGTTGCGCCATCTGGACCACCAAAAGCCAAACGCCCATCACTAGATTGAGTGGAGGCACCAAATCCAAACGTATCAATGGTTAGCCCATCGCCATGATCATATTTTCTTATAATTTCTTGAGTAATATTTAATTTCCACAAGCCTAGATCACTGGAAAACCACAAATTTTCATTTGAATCTTTTTGTATAGAAAACACAGTTCCAGGTTCAAATTTTAATGCAGAATTGACGTGTTTTATTTTCTTAGTTGAGAGGTTATAATTAAATAAGCCCTGAGTATTTCCAACCCAAAGACAGTTGTTTTTTTTGTCAAATAATACTGCGTGATTTTGATCAATATTTTGTTGGTTATTATCTTTAATGATATTGATACTTTTATCGAGCTTATTAATTTCATAAACACCACTAGAAGATGCTACATATAGTATGGGGTCTTCTCCAGCTATAATGGATCTAGCATTTCCTGTTTTATAGGTACTAATCAAGACATTATCTCTATAATGTTTTACAGGCCCATCAAAACCACCAAGCCATAACTCATTATTTTCTAAAAAAGTAGTAAAAATTAGTTTAGATTTTTTTTCTTTTTCTTTAAGTTTAAAAGTGGTTGTTTCTCCTGTTTTAGGATTAAAGTTTACTAAACCAATACCGTAAACTCCAAGAATTAAGTTTTCTCCTTTCTTATTTATGGTTAAGACTGCTTTGTTGGCCAATAGTGGATGTGCATTGTAATTGGTCCAATTTCCACCAGGTGATCGTTTGCTAATTCCATCTTCAGTACCAAACCAAACATTGCCTCCAGGCTCATAATAAATGGAACGAATATTATTGTTATGAATACTATTGGGCTTATAAGGGATGTAAAAAATATTTTTAAAAGCATTATCTCTAGGGTAGATTAAATCAATTCCAACTTCTCTTAACCCAAGCCAATATGCATTTTCTTCATCAACAAAAATTTCATAGATGCTATTTTGACTGAGTGAATTTGTTTCACTTGGTGTATTTTCTAATTTATTAAGAATATTAAATTGATCATCCATAATTAATAAACCGGCACCTTCTAAAGCAATTAAGGCTTTATTCGTTTTATCAAATGCTATAGACCTTATGGTATGTGTGTTTATTTTTTGATCATAAATTTGTACTTTTTTAACATCATCATTATCAATAACATAAAGTCCTTTTTGGTAGGTTCCTGCCCAAATCCGGTTTTGATTGTCAAAATCTAAATCAAGAATTTCATGATCTTCTAAGTATGTTTTATAGGGTACTAATTCATTTATACTTTGATAATAAGTATAGATATTAATTCCTTTTGTAGCGGCAATGTAAATTTTGTTTTCATGTACTTGAATACTTCGGTTAAACATGCTGTTAGGATGTAGAACCTTGCTTAAGGTTTTAGTTTTTAAATCGTAAATGATCAATCCTTGTTGAAGCCCAATAATTATGGTGTGGTGATTGATAAGCCCAAAAGACAAAAATTTAAGGTCTTTTAAATTTAAAATAGACTCAAAGCTGTCTTGCTGATAGTTATACTGAAGAAGTTCTCCTTTAGATCCTAAAATGAAAAGTTTTCCATTTTTACTGATAATATCTACAACACCACTGGTTAGAAATTTGTCATAGTTTTTAAATTGATATCCAGAATATCTGTTAATTCCTTGTGATGTACCAATCCACATATAGCCCAAGGTGTCTTTTTGAAAAGCTCTAATTGCCCCACTTCTAATTCCGTCATAAACCCCTAAATGTTTTATTTGCTGACCAGATACTAGAGTTGGAAGTAAAAAAAACAAGAGAGCTATGATATAAAAAAAGCGCCTCATCATAAAAACAAGATTTGGGAAGTTAATATTAATAATTACTCCTATATGGTAAAAATACAATTTTTCATAGGAAGCTCAATAAGAATAAATTTCAGTAAAGACTTTAAATATCTGTTATTTTTTTTGATTCTTCCTTTTTGATTTCATTACTTTTTTTAACCACCAATCTCTATTTGGATTATAGTTGTATTGTTGTTTTAATTTGGTTGCTTTATTTCTGAGCTCTGCCTCTATTTTATTATAAGCTTCTACATTGATCAGGTTATTCATTTCACCTGGGTCTTTCTTAAGATCATATAACTCATCAATATCATTATCTAAAAAAGCATCAACCAGCTTGTAATTCTCAGTTCTTACAGCAATTTGATTCGGCCCTGCATAAGGCCAGTAACTATCTACATAGTATTCAAATAGAATTGCATCTCTCCAATTTTTCTCCTTTTTCCCTTCTAATAAATTCACCATCGATTCTCCTTGCATATAACTAGGGGTTTCAATTCCCGCTAAATTTAGAATCGTTGGGGCTATGTCTATATTAAGACACTGTTCTTTTATTTTCGTATTTTCTTTAATCATTTTTGGATAACGAATAAGCATTGGCACTCGCATAGAGTTTTCATAAGCTAAGCGTTTGTCTAAAAAGGTATGTTCTCCCATAAAATATCCATTATCACTACTATATATAACAACAGTGTTTTCTAACTCACCCATTTCTTCTAGGGTAGCTAATACTTTCCCCAAAGATTCATCTATAGCAACTAAACATCGTAAAAGCTGCATATTTCTATCATAATTAATAGGCCATTCTAGCTCTGGTAGTTCAGAAGGTATGGGTAAATTCTTTTTCCATTCAAACCCAAAGGTCTTTTTTCGTTGCCATTCTGGCTTCCCTTTAAAGGTTTCTTTATGGGTATCATAAGGTGGTGTTGGCAATTCTTTGCCTACATATAAATCTTCATGTCTTGGAGCAGGCAAATGAGGTTGATGAACGGCTTTATGCCAAAGGTTTAAACTAAAAGGTTTGTTTGGGTCTCTTTTTTCTTTTAACCAAGAAATTGCCTTTTCCGTTAAAATATCTGTCATATATCCTTTTTCTTGATACTCTTTCCCATTTTCATTTACCGGAGGATCAAAGTATTTTCCTTGCCCTACAAAACTAAACCAGTAATCAAACCCAGGTCTAATGTGTTTTTTACCGGTATAATGTGCCATATGAATTTTTCCAACATGTGCTGTTTCGTATCCGCTTTTTTGTAAATGGGTAGAATAGGGTGCAAACTCATCCCAATTTGGATCTACATGTTTATTATTTTGATTTACTCCATGGATATGAGGATAAGTTCCTGTTAAAAAACTAGCTCTAGAGGGGGAGCAAATCGATTGCGTTACAAAGAAGTTTTCTACATTAGCACCTTCTTTAGCCAATCGATCAATGTTTGGCGTTTTTAAAAACGGATAGCGTTCAGAGAGTCCAAGAGCATCAAAAGGTTGGTCATCTACCAATACAAATAAAAAGTTAGGCTGTTTTTGTTTGGATGCCTTTTTTACTGATTGGGCTTGGGAAATAAAACTTGTAGTTA
>CAJQMN010000095.1 GCA_905479435.1 uncultured Flavobacteriaceae bacterium
TAACTTATAAAATAAAATAGCTATTATTAGTACACATATGATACTAAAAACATTTTTTTTAAACCACATCCTTTTCTAATTTGTTTACTAGTGACTCTAGTTCTTTCTTTTTAGAAGTTTTTGATTTCAAAGTATCTTTAATCTTTTCCTTTTCAGCTTCATCATCAGCAGCACTATATTTTCTAGCTAATGATTTCATCTCAGTAGTAATATCTTTAAGAGCCTTAGTTGCTACATCAAGTTTTTTAAACTTACCTTTTGAGGCTTTTGCTGATGCTACTGCTTTTTTATCATCCTCATCCTCATCTTCAGATATTTGTCTTTTTAGTTGAGCAGTTTTTTCAAGTTCCTTATTTAAATCTTTTTGATTTTCAACTTCCTCAGCACTAGCTTCATCAACTGGAGAAGATAGGGTTGAAAGGATTTGTTCTTTAATATATGATTTTAATGCTGATGCTTTCATTTTCAATAAGTTTGTTATAAATATGTAGTAGGTGTATTTTCCTCAATAAATGCAACTCTTTCCTCAACTGTTAAACGTGGGGGTATAGAAATTACATTTTTTGGTTCTGTACCATGATCCTTAATCATTTGTTTAATAGTAAAATCTATTTTATCTCTATAGTCTTTATCTACACATCTTACCCCATTATCTTCCAACTCAACGCCTTCCATAGGTATATAAAAGATATAATCATATTCACTAATAAACCTTTTAGCATAACTTTCAAATAACTTTTTATCTTTAAAGTTAATAGAATCTGCTTTAAAAGTAAATGATAAAACATCTATTATAGTCCTATCAGTGATTATATTTTCATTTAATAGCTCAGCACAGCGTTCAGCTAAAAATACAGTTTGACCTTTTAGGGTAGAATCAGTATTAAGTGGTATACCTAAATCACTTAGATATTTAGATCTTTCAGTAGCAAACTTATAATGTTTGAACTTATTTGATTCTTTGAGAGCATCTACAAGTGTAGTTTTACCTACACTCATTGTACCTGTTAGTCCTATCTTCATATATTAAGCAAAAGAAGAAGCGAATAATGGGTTTTTAGCTGGAGGTAGACCTATTCTATCTCGTTGTACTTCTTTCCATTCATCAAGTGGTAAATGTCTACCATAAAGATAATATTCTTTTTTGCCATCAGCTCTAACTATAGCTGGTCCATCCCAATCATGGAGTGTATTGTTAAATGTTTTAATAAAATCACCTTCAGGAGTTTTAAACTCTCTGTAATTCCATTCTTCATCTTTATTTTTCATATAGTTACTTATTTATATTTACTTAAATATACACTAGATATCTTAGATATCCAAATCTTTTAATATATATTCTGCTGCATATGTTCCTTGAGCGCCACTAACCGTTATACCACGCGCACTTAACGCATCACCTACAAAGTGTACATCAGGGTATGTATTTAATGCTAAATTAGTATAATCAACGAGTGGTTCGGGTGATAAATACTTAACCTCAGGCATGTAAACACCCCAATCATCTTTAAGTGTTGGAAATACTTTTTTCATATCTTCAATAAAATCAATAATATATTGAGCATATTCACCTAATGAATCATGTAATGGATTTAAATCATCTACTTGTATTGCTGATACATCATTACCTTCAGAAGTTGTAGATGGTTTACGTGTTGGGCTATAATATGTTCCTGTGTTATCTATTTGCAGTTTTTTAACTGCATCTCTAGACCAAATAAATGGATCATCAATACCTTTGATTTCCATTAGTATACCAAAGTTAGTCATATCATTTCTAAATGATTCATCTTTTTTAGCATGACCATTATAGCTATGATCTCCATATGTTTCCTCTACAGCAACATATGCGGCATTATTATTAGTACAAAATGATCTAAGTGATACACCTTCTTCATCAAATTTCTTATATAGTTTAAAATCATAAGATACATCAATAAGTTTTTGAAAGTGATGTTGTGGTGCCTCAAATCTAACACCTATTTGTACTGATTTAGCTTCAGTTGGTAAGTTATATTGTTCAGCTAACTGCTTACCAAAGTCAATACCACTTTTACCTACACCAAAAATAAGTTTATCATAAAATAAACCATCGTCATCCATATTGGCAAACTCAGGTTTAACAGATTTAAAAACCACTTCATTTGTTCTAAAGTTAATACTAGATACTTTTTGTTCCCATATGAACTCTACACCTTTAGATACTAAATAATCATACCAGTTTTTACCTATTTCATGTAGATAATCTGTACCAACGTGCCATACTGGAAATAATCTTAATCCAAAATATGGTTTAATAAAATCAGGTTCAGCTTGAGGATCAGAACATTGTACTTCCTCAGGTTTAGGGTGAAATCGTTTAAAGTTATCAATTACACTATCAAATAACTCCATAGCTTTATCTCTACCACAATATTTAGATAACTGACCTCCAATAGAGGTATGATATGTTAGTTTACCATCGCTCCAACCGCCTGCTCCTAAAAATCCTTCCATTACTTCGGAATATTCTCTTCTGTATGGGTCTTTACCCATATCAATAATAGTGATTTTACCATCAAAGTTATTATCAACTAGTTTAGTAGCAGCATTTACACCTGCTACACCTGCTCCTATTATTATAATGTTTTTACTCATTTATTATTTGTTTTATACGTAAATATACATAAAAAAAGTGGCTTCTCCAAATAGGAGGCCACAGATCTCATGTTGTTTATTATTAAAATCGACTAGCTATGAATTAGTCTATATGTTAACAAGGGCAACAGTCACATCCACAAGATGTTCCACAGTTGCATATAATACAGTTACAGTTCATATTAATAAATATTAAATTATAAAATCTTCACTCATCTTTTTTTCTACATTATCATCCCATGTAAAAATACCACCATCCCTAACATTATTAATAAGAAATGATAAATCACCATTCATTTGATCTATATCAGCAGGATAAGGAACTATAACTACATTTCCTTTTTTATCTAATATTCCAAATCCAACTTTTCCTGGGTATATTGTATTAGGTTTTATGGTTTTAATAATAGATTGTAATGTATAAGGAGATTCATATTTATCTTTTTTTTCTATAAAATCAAAAACACCTTTTAATTTATCACTTTTTTCTGTATTATTTAAATTATGTGAGGTACTATCTCCATAAACTGATAAAAATTCATCATCCATAGATTTCCATTTTTTTTTCATATCCTCAATACTCATATCATACATAGTACTCCAACCATCAGTATCCCAATACTTAAGGTTAATGATTTTATCTACAGAGGCAGTAGTTTTGGGATCATTATCCACTTTATATCCACTAAGTCTATTTACTTTAATATCCATTTAATATATTTTTAAAGTCTTCAATTGTTTTTTTCTTATGTAAATGATATGATTTAAAAAATAATATTTCTTCTAATGGGGATAGTCTTAAATTGTACCCTTCAAAGAAGATAAAATTATATGTGGCGTTTGGATTTATATATAAATCAAATTTATTTCGGTTATGTGTTATATGATTTCCTTTTATTGGGTATTCGGGAGGTAAAATATTAAACGCTTTATATGTTATTTCGTTTTTATCTATATATTGAGTACTAATAATATCAAAATCTTTAATTCTCCTAAATGGAATATTACCATATATCATTAATGGTAAACTTCCTCCCAATGAAATAAAATCAAAACTATTTTGTATTTTTATATAATCTTCTAGGTATTTTTCTAATTGTATATCTAACTCCATTTATATATTCTAATTAATAATTTATAAAAATTTCACTATCTTCCGCATCCATAAATTGGTTCGACTCATAGCTAAATTGATATTTTTCCTTTGGATTATTCTTATTTATTATAACATACAAAGGCCCCTGTTTAATGTAGTCCAAAAAATAACCATCAGATTTACCTGTAGCGGTACACCATTCTGTTCCTGAACCTAAATCGCAGGCAGTCCCATATAAATCTGTACTATCTTTAGGAATCTTATAAATTTCATATCCATCTACTTCCCCCATTTTTAAATCTTTATACTTAAGAGCTTTAGACACTCCAGTTTGTTTAGATATATCTTTAGTTTCTATATTCTTAATATCTACAGATTTCTTAATAAAATCATTTAGTTCACTTTGAGTTTTTATTGCATTAATATCTTTAATGGGGTATTTAGATTTATTTCTATCAAAAACATCTAAATAATTTTTGTATTTATATATATCTTCTACTTTAATAAGAGGTTTATTTTTTTTACTACCCGCTACCTTAGAAGTTAACCAAGTAGCATAACCTGGATTTTCATCAACAACATCTTTTATTTTATCAAATACATCTTGTCTAATTTTTCCAGTATCAACAAACTGATTTTTTAGCATGTCAATGCTAACTCTTGCTTCAATTAATCTATTATGAATGCCACCTTCAGCAAAATATTTTCTTAGGTTAAAGTTATCCATTTAATGTATTACTTTATTTTTCTACTTTTCTTCTATTAGCTCTTCTATTTGTTCTACTAGCTTTCCTTTTTCTTGGAAATTCCATAGTATTTTTATTACAATAGTTTGCTTTAGATAACTCTAATAGTTGAAAACTTTTAGTAATCTTTTTAAAAGTAATAGGTTGAGCTTGTATAAAAGAACTAGCTAGTATTGCTATAATAACTGTTATAAATTTTTTCATTTTAATTTATTTTAATTTTTAAATTTGTTGTTCCTTTTAGTACACGGTGTACTTTATTTACGGGTATAAATATACGATCTCCTTTAACAACATCCAAGGGTAGTTCATCATCTTTTTGAATAGCCCAACCTTCTCCTTCTAATATTTCTATTGTTCTATCTTCTTTGTCTTGATGCCAAACCAACTCCATAGGATCTACATCTTTAGAAAATGTTCTTATATTACCTTTATTAGTATAAGGTTGCATTATCCAGCTTTTTTCTGAATTATAAACCATTCTGCTCCATCTGACCATACCATAATTCCTTCATATTCCTTATTAATAACATAGGGGTTTGTACTTCCATCTAATGTTTGACCCCCTGTAGGAGTCAAATTAATATGGTGACTGGCATTAAGAAATGTTGAATCACTAATAAATCTTATTGTTCTATAAGTGTTATTTGGGTTTGTTGCATCTGGAAGATTAAGAGTAACATCTGGATTAGTAGTTCCACTCCATGATAATTCAATCATTGAAGCATTTTGATATGCTGAATCTGATAAATTTATAGTATCACCTGCAGATACTGTTAAAGTTACTGGTACTATGTATGAATTATTAGGGTTTGTTTGATTGTAAACTTCAATTGAACCACTTACATAACTTGTTATATTATCTAAAGTAGTATATTTAGTTACACCACTTTGTACATCAGCAAATAATTCATCTCCTTGAAGGGTAGATGAAGCTGGTAATCCTGAAATTGGTAAATTAGGCATATCCTGTTATAAAAATTTTATTATTATCTTCTTGTTCTAAATCAAATAAATCTTCTTGTAAAAGAAAACCTATATTTTGTATTGTTGTTCGTTTAGGACCTTTTTTATGTCCTTCTAACCAATGTAAATAAGCATTACGTTTATATGTAAGTTCATTTATATAAAGGTTATATTTTTTTACTTGTTCATTTAAAGGTAATAAAGAAATTTCTGATATTTTAGTAAATTTCTGCCAAGAGATTTCATTAAATATATCAATTTTATAAGATATCATTATTTTTTCTTATATTCTGCTTTTTCAGTGTTTTTAACAAACTGCTTACCTTTTTTATCTCCTCTAACTTTTTTAGCAACTGTTGCTTTACGTTCTGCTTTAGTTAAGGATTGTGCTTTTTTTCTAGGTAAACATCTTGTAGTAGCTTTACCTTTTTTCATTGTACCACAATCACCTGATATGTTACCTGAGGTGTTAATCCTTACCCAATCTTCTTTTTTAAACCAATCACGTAATGATTCTGATATTTTATCTATATCTAATTCTTTATAACCAGAACCATAAGGAGATGATTTACCATCATGGTTAGGGGCTACGTTTTCATTTGCTTTTTTTTTTCTACCACTCATTTGTCCTTTACATACTTTAACAGCACGACCAGACAAATAGGCAGATGATTTTTCACCTGCAGCCATTCTACGCTTACGATAAGCTTCACCTTTTTTACAAAGTTTTTCTTTGATTAGTTTTTGTAATCTATCCATTACCAAAAAGTATTCATATTAGCACCTAATCCTAAAGCACTGGCATATCTTGGGAGATTACAACTCCAATATCCTGCTTTAGTTCTATCTTTTTTATTTTTACAGTTATGACGTGCAGCAAATGCGTTACGTGCTTGCTTATTTTTTATTTTAGCTCTTAAACCACCAGATCCAAAAGATACTTTTTTAACTTTTTTAGTTTTAGGATCTTTAACATAAACATAGTATGCTTTAGATCCTCCTCTTTTAGGTTTATTTAAAGGAACATCTTTACCTTTAAATTCAGCTTCTTCTACTTTTTCTTCATTTAAGTCTTCTTTATGGTATAGTTTTTCACTTTCACCATTAGGACCACTTCCGTTTTCATCATGGGGATTACCTGACATTAATGAACCATCAGGCATTTTATGTACTTTACCTTTCCATTCTTTACCATCTTTAGTAAAATGGGGAACACCTTCTTTTTCATTTAACATGGGTAGATCTAATGGTATAGATTCACCCTCATATAAAGCAAATTCACCTAAATGTGTTTTGATTAATGCTTCATCCTCTTTACATAAATCAATTATGTTGCGAGAATACATTTTTCTAGCTTCTTTGATTAAAGATAAATGCTTATTTGAGCCAATACGATATACAGTTTCAAATAAAGGTAATTTTTTATCTATATGATATTGTAATCCCTCAGATAGTAGAGATTTTACCTTACCTTCTGTTAATAGAGGACCTCTAATTTCTACTTCGCAAGTATTACATCCACATTTACACATATTATCTCATTATATCATTATATGATAATTCTATTTTATTTCCAGTTAATTCACCATCTTTGTATAATAAATTCTCAGGTTGTACTGTTGCTCTTAAACCGCCAGTTGCTGTCCTTGTTGAATCATGTCTAATATTTAAAACTGGGTCTAGATTAAATTCTTCAACATCTTGTAAGTCTTCAATAATTTTAGAAACTTCAACTTTTACAGTATTACCTTCTAGACTAAAATCTTTAGGAGAATAAGTTCTGTATATTACAACCGCTTTATCTGAGCCAAATATAATAGATTCTTCATCTTTAGATGGTAAATTGGTAACGATAACACCTGATATCTTAGTATCAGTTTCACCATTATACATTACATTAATTCCTTTTTTTTTGTTTCCTAGTTGATCCTTAAAAGGTTTAAATACTATTTGAGGTGCAAAATCACCAGATTTAATTTTTTGGGTTAGTTTAGCTACTACATCTTTATACCTAGAATCTGAACTTTCCCAAAATCCAGCATTATCTTTTTTGATTGAAATAGGATAATCAACTTCTCCTTTTAATACTACATCTGCTTTTTTACCTCCAGCTACATCATATCCTACACCTACTACATCTTTAATGTCTTTAGTAGCATAGTTTTTATTCGATCCAACAAATACTACATTTTTAGGACCATCTTCAAGGTATTTTTTTAATTCATTTTCTAAAATATCTTCATTTTCAGTACCTGCTGAAGCTCTACCTTGTGCTCCTGAAGGTTTTATTACGAATGAAGCATTTTTATATAATACAGCTCCCATAGAAGAACCAGTAGCATTAGGATCAAATGTAAAGTCATCTAAAACATCTATTTTTTGAGCATATTCAAATCTTTCAGATCTAGGAACTAATATTTTATACCTAGTATTTGATATTTTTTTAAAGTCTTCATCTTTTAAACTAAATTTATCTTTTAAAATCTCAACACCTTCTTCAGCATCAGTAACTTCAGTTAGACTAAATTTATATCCTAAAGCCTTACTAATAAGTGATTCCAATAACAAAACATCCTGATCATTATTCATGTCAGGATATCCTTTATCAAATTTGTATGAAAATTCAGAAAAAAACTTATCGAATATATCCATTTTAATTTTTACTATTTAATCTCTTTTTAACACTTTACAAACTCCGTATCCTACAAATGCTATCATTGTTACTATAAATCCACTCATTTTATTATTTTTTATTTAGTTATAAATTATCTATTCATCATAACTATTGAGGGAATTTATTTTTTACACTTCTACATCAACATCTACATCTACATCTTCTTCAGCATCATCTCCTCCATCTTCACCTTCTTCTACATCAGCTCCACTTTTAGGACCATACTGTAATATACGTGAAATAGATTGAGCAGCATACTCTTCTTCATCTAGATTTAATAGATAATATTTTTTACCTTCTACTTGAGCTATCCAACTACGTTCTGTAAATATAAGAATAAAACTTTGACCATTTAATAGATTAATACGGAAAGTGGTAGGTCGAGGTGCTATCCAATCAATACCTTCTAAAAACGAATCAAACTCATGGGTTAATAAATCAATAAGAATAGCTTTAAGTTCTGGGAATTTGGTTAGCTCATCATATGCTAAAGCAGCATCTTCAGATTTGGCTTTTTCACCTACTACTTGAAGTGCTAATGCTCTTATTTTTTCTCTTAATTCTGCTTTAGTCATTATTATTTGTTTTGTTTGGACAAATAAGCGGCTACAGCCATTTCTTTTTTCTTCTTATCTGATTTACCTTTAAATTGTTTAGCGTCAGATTTGGTAAAATCATCTACAAAATCACCTACATCGTTTTTTTTAGTAAGCTTTTCTTTAATTTCCTTAACATTCATTGCCGCCATCATGGCTTGGATTTGTTTAATCCTATCTTTTTCCGGGTGTTTTTCTAATCTAGCTTCTTCTTCTGATGCTTCATATTCTTTATCAGTAGTTACCTCATCTACCATATCGATTACAGCATCTATTTGAGCTACTTTTTCTTTACCATCAATATAATCAAAAGCACTATCTAACATAGTGTTTGCTTGAATAATTTTTTTCTGCCACCATTGTGGGAAATCTACTTCCCCTTGACCATCATATTTATCTATTGCTTTATAAAGCATTTGAATCATTTGACCTGCTCTAGCTAATTCAGCTTTAAGCATTTGAGGTTCATTGTCTTCATGTCCTATGTCTAAATCTTCCTCCATAGGATTACCACCTAATTTTTCAATTGCGTTATCAATTTTATTTAACATACGGCCATATTTATCTGCTACTTTACCACCTCCGGGTTCAGCTTCTTGCTCCATATCCCTCATTATTTCAGCTTTTTTACTTAAAAGCACTTTTATTTTAGAGGCATTTTTAGTAGATTCAAAATCTGGGTTAATTTTAGGTTTACCATCTGTTGCTCTCATTTTCATAAGAACAGGATCATTCATATCCTCATTCATAGATTTAAAATGTACAACTAGTTTTTTAGATAAATCACCTACATTAACAACGGCATCACCTGATGATTTAACACCAACATCTACTAATGGTTTATCAAAAGAAAAATCTGTTAAGTGTAATGTATCATCTTCATCAATATAAAATGAAAACTGATCATCACTACCATCTTCATATTGGGTAAATATTTCAAAATCGTTAGGTTCTATTTTTTTAGCTTTTAAACCAGTTACACTATCACCCATTTCTTTAAGGGCTAATACTACTGCCTTAGCTACTTCTTGAGATATAGCTTTAGTTTCTTTAAGAGAAAACTCTTTATTTTCATTTACGTTTTCCTCCACATGCTCATCTGGATCACCTTCAAGATATTCACCTGATGGGTCATTATCTTCTTTAGTAAGTGATTTTATAATGAGTTCTTTGATTTTTTCCTCTACGGGTTTTAGATCTGATTCGTGGTAAGATTCATTTCCATCTTTAGTTTTAACTACTACAAAGGATCCTTTAATATCTTCTACTGTACCTTTACCCCCACCATATTCTTTAGCGATTTTAACTTTAGACCCTATATCTAAACCTTCGATTGTTTCTTTGATTTTATCTAAATTCATTGCTTCAACTTTACTTTTAGCTTGTTTTGTAGCTATACCATACATAACCTTTTCAGCATTCTTACCATACTTTTTAACTAAAGATTGTTTATTTTTTAATAAACCTTTAAGAGCGACCTTACGTTTTTCTAGTTCGTTTTCAGTAAGTTTACGTTCGTTAATCATTTAGTCATCATCCCTACCTACTACATACTCTCTTGTAAAGAATGTAATGGTATTACCGATTTGATCAGCTAATTTATCGTTTCCTAATTGGTTAGCAGCATCCATAGCAGCTTTAAGAGAATCTTGAATGACTTCTTCTTCTGGTGATAAACCTACTTCTACTGTAGTTTTTACTGCTGGTTTTTCAATGTCAATCTCATCTGGCTCAACATCGACTGTTACTTCATCTTCTACATCAACATCAACATCTACATCTTCTTCAGCTTCTGAATAGATAGAGGCATTGTATTGTGATTCTTCAGATAGTTCTGATAGGATTGTTTCTCTAATCTTTGCTTTAAGTTCAGATACTTTCATTTTAGATAAGGCGTCTTTTACATCATCCTTAGCATCATCAAATCCATCTTTGTATCCTTCTTGTTCAGCATCAGTACGTGCATCTTCTGACATAGATTTTATATCATCTTCTTCGTACTTTTTACCGTATCCTTCTTCTACTTCAATTTCTTCTTTATAAATTTTATTTTTGCCTTTTTTCTCAGC